>REBS01000022.1 GCA_007692605.1 Gemmatimonadales bacterium | reverse complement strand
ACAGGCCCGGAGGGACTCGAACCCCCAACCGCCGGTTTTGGAGACCGGTGCTCTACCAGTTGAGCTACGGACCTCTGTTCTGTGTGGTCCCACCTGCCCCGGACCAGTCCCGCGTTTCAGTGGCCAGGGGCGGAATCGAACCGCCGACACCACGATTTTCAGTCGTGTGCTCTACCAACTGAGCTACCTGGCCGAAAAAAACCGCCCGGGCCGGATCGAGGCGCGGGCGGAGGATCGAGCCGGGAGTCGTATGACTCGCTATCGGCGCAACTCCTCGGCCCGGCTGAGCGGGCTAGACCACGTGTCCGCCTGCAGCCATTCCGGATGCCGTCCAGCCCACACGGGCGAAACCCACTGTCGTCGCGGCCCCCCGTGCGTGCGTGTCATCGTAGCGCTTCTCCCGGCTTCAGTTGCGCCCCGGAAAGGTAGCCGAGGCCGCACTTAAGCGGACCCCGTATCGGCCTCCCCGAACCGAACATCACGTTGTTAATGCTGAAACGCCGCCATCGGCGGCGCTCCGTCCTGCCAAGTAGCGGGGGCAGGATTCGAACCTGCGACCTTCGGGTTATGAGCCCGACGAGCTACCAGACTGCTCCACCCCGCAATGAGGACACCAAAGGTAGGTTCGGGCCGGGGGGGTGTCAACCCTCTTGGCGTGCCGGAAGTTTCCCGCGCCAGAGTGGGAAAGTCGGACCCTTTCGGAACGGCCGGCATCCCCCCATTATTCGCAGTACCCGGATACCTTTCGAGAGCACGTGTGAACCCCTTCTGAACGGGGCGACCCGGGTCAAACGCGATCCCGGACGTCACCTGCAGGTGCATGCATGGCACATGATGACGAGAGTTTCGACTCTCTTCGGACACCCGCGAACGGCGGAATGCTTACCACGCCTTCGTTCGCCCGCTCCGCTCTGCTCGTGGGCATGGGTCCTTCGACCCCCGAATTCGTCGAGGGGCTCCAGACCGAGGGCGTCCAGACGCTGGTGATCCATCGCCTCTCCGAGTGCATCGACGCGGCGCGCCTGATGCGTCCGGAGCTCGTAATCCTGCTCGAGGTGGACCCGGCACTCGACGACGTCTCCCTTTGCCCGGATCTCGTGGAGACCCTTCGGGGCGTGGAGGGCGTCGGGCACATCCTCGTGCTCATCGAGTCCACCGAGCCAGAATCGGCGCTCGAACTGCTGGCGCGCGGAGCCGACGATGTCGTCGCGCCGCCACATTCCGTCGAAACGGTTCTTCTGAGAGCCCGGCTCGCGCGCGAACGTGATTCCGTGCAGTCGCTGCTTCCCGCCCCGTTCCATACGATCCAGATTGATCGGGAGGCGCGTCACATCCATGGTGGCGAAGGTGAAATCGTGCTGACCGGCAGAGAGAGCCAGGTCTTGGCCAAGTTGCTCGAAGCAGCTGGAGAACCAATCCGACGACGCCGCCTCCTGAAGGCCATCTGGGGTGGTGACCAGGAGAGCGTGGCCGTGCTCGACGCCACGATCCACCGCTTGCGCCGGAAGCTCGAAGCCAACCCCTCGAACCCCAAGATCCTCACCACGGTGCGGGGAGTCGGGTATCGGCTCGAGATGGCCCGGGTGGAAGTGGTCTGACCGGGCTCCTCCGGCCGGGCGGGCATGCGCGCGGGCTTGAGGTGGGTTCGCCCCTGCGTTAGCTTGTCCGGTCTCGGGACGTGGCGCAGTCCGGTAGCGCACTGCAATGGGGTTGCAGGGGTCGCCGGTTCGAATCCGGCCGTCCCGACTTTGGTTGGACGAGGGGAGGGTGAGACATCCCTTGTGGGAGAAGGCCTTTCGGGCGTTGTAGCGTCCCGTATGACGGCCGGTTCGATCCGGCCGCCCCCGGCCCTCGTGTCGATGTTCTCCAGCGCGAGCATTACCCCGTAAAGCGAAGCCCGGCAAGGCCTTGTCCTTGTCGGGCTTTGTCGTTGTAAGGCTCGAAGCCCCCCGAGATATCGTCCCAAGGGGTGATCTTGTCACAATCCGTCACAGTGAAGCATTCAACTCAACGATTGAACCGCCCCGGGGTTTACCTGCATCCGCAGCCAGAACCCCCGCCCTACACTGGCTCGTCTCCCAGGAAGGCGTTTCAATCGCCCTTTATGAGGCAGGCTGTCAAGACGCACTCCCCCTACACGCTGTCCGATCTCGTTTTGACAGCCAGCGTTCGTTGTGTCCTCCGCGCGGAACGGTCGCCTGCGGAGTAGGGCTGAAGGGCTCGATGGCGGCTCTCTCCCCTGAGGGGAAGAGACTCCGGGGACTATCGCAGCCGGTTCGTTCTCCGCTTGAGAGCGGAAACCATCCCTTTATCGGGGACTCTGTGGCCCACGCATTCGTCTCCCATGTATCGTGCGCCGATGCGGGGCGCGACAGGCATCGACCGAGAAGGATCGATCTGGAGCGTCGGGTCCTGGATCCTGCAAGTGCCTTCCGGTACTGGAGTTATGTGGACACCTCGCTGCCTACCACCACCGATCGCGTGAAAAATACTTGCGCATAATGGTGAATGGATGTAAAGCTGAACTAACGGAGCAGGGGCGCAGGAAGCTCGGCAGGATACGGGTGCGCTGCCCCGCCGCAGTTCGCTCACTGTAAGGAGATGTTGATGCACCTTCCCATCCCCCCGAAACGGCAAGAGCACCTAGAGGAAACACCGGCCCCGAGCGCCCGACCGGATGCCCGGCGACCGCACGCAGGACGCTGCATCGCCGCGTGTGGGGTCCTCGCGCTTCTCATGTCGTGCGACTGGGTCGAGCGTGCGAATCCGGTCGAATCTGCTGCTCCAGTAGTCATTGCAGCAACCGGAGCCCCCGGCCTTCCTGTCTCTGAGGAGGGGACCACCCGCTGGGACTCTCCCTGGTGGGGAGCCTCCGACGAGCAACTCGAATCCGCCGTCGAAGCGGTCGGCGGACGTGTCTCGATCGGCTTCAAGGATCCCGGAGCCGAGGCCGGCGTCGATACAAGGGGCCGCCTGCTGGCATCCAGCAGCTCAGTCGAAGACGGCCTCGCGATGCTGGTTGGCCGGGGCGCAAGGATTACGTACGAGTACCGGATCGTCCCGGCCGTGTCTGCGGTAATCGACCCTCCGGAGGTCCGGTATCTGCGAGCGCATCCCCTCGTCGACTATGTCGAGCCGGTACCGACCGACTATACGTTGTACAGCGACGGCAGCTGGGTCGTTGCCGACTCCATGTGGGCCGCAGAGGCCATCCAGGCTCCGCTGGCGTGGGATTCTGCCACGGGAACGGGGGTCACGATCGGAGTCGTCGATTCGGGAATCGACCTGGACCACTCCGACCTGAGCCCACTATCCGTTTACGATTGCACCGGTGGCAGCGGGCAAGACACATTGGGTCACGGGACGGAAGTCACAGGCATGATCGCGGCCGCGGCGAACGGGACCGGTATGACCGGCGCGGCGTACGGAGCGGGGATACGGGTCTACCGAGCCTACGAAAACAAAATCCTGGACTTTGACCTGATAGCGTGTGGGGTCGACGAGGCCCGCATGGACGGCGTGGACATCATAAACATCAGTCTGGGGCGTTCAGATGCCAATAGTCTGACCGCTGATGCCATCTCCACCGCGTACGACCAGGGAATCCTGATCGTTGCCGCGGCGGGCAACGGACACGAGTATGTTGCTTTTCCGGCAAGCATGGGGAACGTCGTGGCGGTCACGGCAGTGGACAAGAGCCTGCAGCATCTTCCCGATTCACCCACGGGCCATCAGATGGAGCTTGCGGCGCCCGGAGTGGCGGCGGATACCACGGCGGCCGGAACGGATTCGATCCTGACGACATGCTTAACGACCTACAATGATCCCTACTGCGCTGCTCCCGGCAGCTCGGGTGGGGGCGGTGGGGGTGGGGGGGACGTTGACTGCGTGATAGACCCCGAGGATTCCGAGAAGGAGAACTGCGGATACCGCGGATCTTCGTCGATCGCAGCCGCTCTGGTCTCCTCGGTGGCGGCGCTGATGAAGTCCCACGACCCCACGCTGAATCCGTACGGGATCCGCACCCGGCTCAGAGCATCTGCATACCCCTTGGGCGGCTCGACGCCGAACGACACGTATGGGTACGGACTCGTCCAGGCGCTCGACGCGATCGAGATCGACCTGCCTCCGGTGCCGCAAATCACAATCTCGGGGCCGACCAGCATCCAGCCCGAAGCAACCTGCCTTTGGACCGCGCAGATCACGGACGGAATGTCGCCTTACTCCGACCCAACTTGGTACGTCCATTCGACTACGCAGGTCGGAACTGGATATTCCTACACAGGGGGAGAACCGGGGGGGAACACTGGACCGGATTTCAAGCTCATTTTTGAAGTCACGGATCAGATCGGTCGCACTGGAAGCGAGGAGATCACCATCGATCTGGACGAAGGAGCGCCCCCGTGCCTTGTATGAGTACCGATCGAGCAGGCGCGCGGCAGGGGTGGGCGAGAAGGATGGTTCGCAACCTGTGCGGACTCCTAGCTGTTTCGATCATCGTGGGCGGATGCAACGAACTTCCGATGGATCCCTTCTGCTCGGATCCGGCGGATCTGCGGGGGACCCGCGACGAGAGGTGGCCTGATCCCGAGTATCTGTACACGGTCAGGTTGCATGACCACCTCACGACAGAAGAGGTCGAACGAGCGGCCCGAGAACTCGAAGACGCGATAGAGATCGAAGTCACGCACGTGTTCCGCGGCCTTGCCGCATTCTACGCGTTCATGATTCCGTTTCAACGCGATCTAGTCCGATGTGACCGCCGGGTCAACTGGGTCGAGTTTGTTCCGCTGATCGGACCGGACGGCAACAGCCAGGCACAATCGTCCCCGGACCTCCAAGAAATCCTTTTTAGCGTGACGATAGCGAGGGGAAGCGGGGGTAATGCGATTCCGGGTGTTCACGAAAGGAAGAAGGCCTCGGCCTCCCACGGACGAGACTCGGACTCCGACCATACGGTCATCATCCCCGGCATTCCGTAGTCCCGCTCCCCGGAAAAGACCAGGACTCCCCGCGAGAGGCTCTCCGTGAGCGCCAGCTCGCCCCCCTCCCACCCCGCCCATTCCGCAGCGCCGAAGGCGGAAGCGTGCACACGCATCTTGATTCCGCCCACCTCGCCGGCGAACCAGGCCCGGACCCGCCCCACCAAGACGGCGAGGGACTCGAGAAGGTGTGGTGCAACGGCCCTCGATTCCGAAAAGGCGCGGGCGGAGCAGCGGGTTCGCTCCCTCGCCCAATGTCTCAGGAACCCGACCAGATCCTGTCACACAACTCGTCACAGTGAAAGGGCTAAGTCATTGATATAAAACGCTTTATGGCATTGTTACCCGCCGGTTCGAATCCGGCCGTCCCGACTTTGGTTGGACGAGGGGAGGGTGAGACATGCCTTTTGGGAGAAGGCCTTTCGGGCGTTGTAGCGTCCCGTATGACGGCCGGTTCGATGCGGCCGCCCCCCAGCCCTCGCGTCGATGTTCTATAGCGCGAGCATTACCCCGTAAAGTGAAGTCCGGCAAGGTCTTGGCCTTGCCGGGCTATTTTTTATGGAGAACCGAAGACCCCCGGAGATATCGTCCTGAGGGGCGATCTTGTCACACTCTGTCACAGTGGGGAAGGCCGCGGTCCCTTCCGCGAACAACCGTGGTAGCCGCCCGTCGTGCTCCGAAGCCCCAGCCGCTCGTCGACCTCCGCCGATTCCCGGGCCTCCACGACCTCCGCGTCCGGTCCCGGGATCCCGACCGTTCGGACGCCCCAGATCACTCAGCCGCCCGACCCTGTGAGACCGAGGGCGATGCGACCTGTTCCGGTGAGAGAATACACTTTCGCACGCCCCTCCACCTCGAGCTGCCGCAGATAACCGCGCTGCTCCAACTGACCGACAACCTGCGAGACCCTTTGAGCGGTTACGTCCCACGCTTCCCTCAGATCGCCCTGAGTCACGCCCTCTCCATGTGCCTCGGCGATCTCCCGCATCCGCCCGATCATCGTGGCGGAGAGGTCGGCTAGCATTTCCGCTTCGTAGACCGGCCGAAGTGTCGCAAGGATTTCCTCGTATCGCAGGGGCCGAACAGGCTCCCCCTCGGTGAGGCCGGCGAGGGACAGGCAACCCTGCTCCAGGGTGCGGAGGGCCCCTCGCAGATCGCCACGGAAAAGCGTGTAAACGGCCGCCGCCGCCTCATCCTCTACCGGCAACACAATCTCACGGCTCTTCTTCTCCACCAGGAACTCGTAGCGAGCGTGAAGGAGGCCTAGAAAGTCGTCCGTCGACAACGGAGCTAGCGGCGGATGAGACGGCAGGAAAACACTCCGTACCTGTGGGTACGACCCCAGGATGCCGAGAGTCTCGTCGGACGTGCCGACCACGAGCCAGT
>REBS01000023.1 GCA_007692605.1 Gemmatimonadales bacterium | reverse complement strand
GCCTCCCGCTCCCCGACCAGGAACCCGACAACGAACCCCATGACCCAGGCAAAGACGGCTGCGAAGACTACGGCCATCCGTGCGTCGGGGTCGACTCGAACGCGGTGGAAAGCTTCTCGAAGGTCCAGTTTCTTCTTCATGTGAAGCGGGCCTTTGTTCGAGGATCACAGGAGCCGGGAACGAAGGGGACACGCAGGGCGGTCCCATCGATCCGGAGACTGGGGGGGCGACTCGAGCACCCTCACCGACTCCTTGCAAAGGCGGTGCCCGCTTCGGCTCGATCCGCACCGGGCTCCGCCCCCGGACGCCATCCGCTTCGACATCTGCGGACCGGCGGGTCGCGTCCACGAGCACGCCCTCCGGAGGAGCAGGCCAGATACCCGGGACGGTTCGAGGCGGGGCCGGCCGTCCTGACTCAGGAACGGGACGAAACGACCCTTCCTCGCGAACGCCAGGGGTGTGGATCCCCGCAGTTGAAGGGGGCAAAACGACTGCCACCGAGGGAGGATCGGCTGTCATCGGCGGTGATCGGCCGCACGCCCTCCCCGAGGCATATCCCTTGCGACACCCGGGCGTGTGCACGCCCCCGCACCGCTCAAAGGAGAAGACCATGCGCCAGAGCCGGTCGCTCGTCCGTTTCCCGGCCTCTCCCCGCCCCTTCACCACACCGCTGAAGGGCGTGGGCGTGGCCCTGTGCATGATCCTCCTGGCCACGACCATGGCCGCGGGACCCTCCATCGCTGCCGCCCAGACCTCGCCGGACGAAGCGCGCGAGATCGTGCGCCACGTCGACGACCTGCTCCGGGGTGAGTCGAGCCGCGGGATGGTCCGCATGGAGGTGGTCACAGAGCGCTGGACCCGGACCATGGAGATGGAGATGTGGTCGCTGGGCCAGGACTACTCCCTCGTCCGGGTCCTCTCGCCCTCGCGGGAAGCGGGCACCGCCACCCTCAAGGTGGAGCGGGACATCTGGAACTACCTCCCGCGCGTCGACCGCACGATCAAGGTTCCCGGGTCCGGGATGGGCGGGTCGTGGATGGGGTCCCACTTCACCTACGACGACCTGGTCCGCGAAAGCAGCATGGTGGACGACTACGAGATCGAGGTCTCCTTCGAGGGCGAGCGCGCCGGGACCGAGCTCTGGGAGTTCACCCTGGTTCCCCAACCGGAGGCACCGGTGGTCTGGAGCCGGCTCGAACTGGACGTTCGAACCGATGACCGGATGCCGCTCGAGGCACGCTACTTCGACGACCGTGGCGAGCTGGCCCGGACCATGTCCTTTTCTGAGTTCCGCACCATGGACGGTCGTCTCGTCCCCACCCGGCTTTCGATGCACCCCGAGGACAAGCCGGGCGAGCGAACTACGCTCCTGTACCAGGAGCTCGAGTTCGACACGGGACTCACCTCGTCGTTCTTCTCCCTGCAACGGCTCAGGGAGGGTCCGTGAAGGACCGGGGGTTCTGGCTTCGGATCGGGTGGCGCAACCTGGGGCGGCATCGGAGAAGAACCGTCATCACGGCGATCGCACTGGCCTGGGGATTCGCAGCCGTGGTCCTCTTCAACGGCATCCTGGAGGGGATGGGCTCGGACTTCATTCGCAGCGGCACCGACCTCATGGCCGGCCAGATCCGGATCCAGAATCCCGCGTATGAGCCGGAGCGGGAGCTGTGGGATGTCATCGGGGGGGATGCGGGCGTCGAGGTCTCCGAGCTCCTGAGTCGAATCCGCTCCGACCCCGACGTGGTTCATGCAGCCCCGCGGCTCTACGGAGCGGGCATCATCGCCTCGGACTCCACGTCCCGGGGTGGTCTCCTCATGGGAATTGTCCCCGAAGCGGAGGCCCGGGTCACCCACTTCCTGCAGGGGGTGCTGGAGGGAGCGCCGCCGGAGGGCGCCCACGAGGTCCTTCTCGGACAGGAGCTGGCTCGGCAGCTCCGGACCTCGGTGGGGGAAGATGTGGTCCTGGTGGCGCCATCCGCCGACGGCTCTCTCGGCAACGAGCTCTTCAGGGTCAGCGGGATCATCCGGACGGGAATTCCCGAAGTGGACGCCGCACAGGTGGTCCTCCACATCGACGATCTGCAGTTCCTCCTCGCCCTGGGCACGGACGACGTGCACGAAGTCACCGTTTCGCTTCGCAATCCCTGGGATGCACCCGAGGTGGCAGACCGGCTCTCTGCGGAACTCACCGACCTTGCCGGAGAGATGCAGGTCTCACCCTGGACCGAATTTCGGCCGGAGCTCGTGGAGTTCGCCGGGCTCATCAGTGGAATGAACTGGCTGATCCTCATCATCGTCTTCGTGATGGCGGCCTTCGGCGTGGCCAACACCATGCTCATGGCCACCTTCGAGCGGAGACGGGAGTTCGCCGTGGTGAAGGCCCTCGGAATGAAGCCGGGGCGGATCGTGGCGATGGTCATGGGAGAAGCTCTGGTTCTGGGTCTCCTCGCCGTCGTGGGGGGTGCCCTGATCTCCCTCCCGCTCGTCCTCTGGCTCATCCACTACCCCATCGACCTGACCCCGATCGCCGGAGAGCAGATGTTTATGGACGGTCTCTTTCGTTTCGTGCTCCGGGTGGAGCACTCCTGGGACATCCCGGTCCGGAGCGCCGTGGGGCTCGTCGCCACAGCCGTACTCGCGGCTCTCTACCCCGCGCTGCGCGCCATCCGGGTGCCCGCCGCGGAGGCGTTGGCAGGACGATGATGGAACGGTGGCTGCTGATCACCCGGATCGCCCTGCGAAACCTGCGAAGGCAGCTTCGGCGCAGTTCGCTCACCGCGTCGGCCATGATCCTCGGAATCGGGTTTCTGATGTTCGTCCGGGCGCTCGAGGGGGGAGCCCATCTCATGTACGTCGAGACCGCCACTCGCATGGGGACGGGGCACATCGCGATGGAGCACCCCGACTACATGGGCTCGCAGGACCTTGCCGACCGGATCGTCGCCGCGGACCTGGCGACCGCCCGTCGAGCGGTCGGAGAGGTGACCCGCGACCACGAGGTCGCGGCCATCTTCCCCCAGGTGAAGGTCGGGGGACTCGCCCAATCCGCATCGTCGTCGATCCCCGTCCGGATCGCAGGGGTGGATCCGGCGCTGGAGCGTGACATCTCCTTCTTCGCCGACAAGGTGGTGGAGGGCCGCTACCTCGAGCCCGGAGATCGGCTGGAGGCCATCGTGGGGGTCGGGGTGGCGGAGCGCCTTCGGCTCGAGCCGGGCTCCCGCCTGGTCCTCATGGCCGCCGGAGCCGGGGGCGAGTTGGAGAGCCAGCTGGTTCTGGTCACCGGACTCTTCCGCACCGGTGTGCCCGAGGTGGATCGAGGGGTGGTCCAGCTGCCCATCTCGACGGCCCGGGAGTGGCTCGACCTGGGAGACGACGCCACCTCGATGAGCGTGATCCTGGCCTCGGACGACCGCACGGGGCAGATCGCCGCGGCCCTTCGAGAGCGCCTCGCCGAGGATGGGGTGGGCGCAGAGCAGGTCGCGGTACGTCCTTGGTGGGAAGCCATGCCCGACCTGTACGCCGGGCTTCGGGCCGATGCCGTCCAGACCTATGTCATGCTCGTGATCCTCCTGGGAATCGTGGCCCTGGCGGTGGTGAACTCCATCCTCATGGCGGTCCTCAATCGAACCCGGGAGTTCGGGGTGATGCGGGCCCTGGGGCTGAGTCGGAGTTCGATCGGAGCCATGGTGATGGTCGAGGGCGTGATCCTGACCCTCGCGAGCGGTCTGATGGGAATGGCACTCGGCTTGGCCATCTCTATGGGAATCTTCAGAGACGGGGTGGACATTTCCTGGCTCTTCGGCGGGGACCTGGCCTTTGCCGGCGCCATCGTCGACCCCGTGATCTCGCCGGCCGTCCTCACCGTGGACGTCGTGGCGATTCTCTCGATCGTGATGGCCATCGGGGTCCTGGCCACCGTGTACCCGGCCTGGCACGCCACCCGAATCGAGCCGGCCGAGGCGATGCAGACCGATGAGTGAGTCGGCCGGAGGCCGGGCGCCGGACGTCCCCCGTGTCGAGCTTCGAGATGATCCCCACAGCACCCAGGGAGCCAGGAGATGACTTCGAAAGAGATGGCTGCCGGTTCGAGCCCGGCCGTCGAGACCCATGAGCTCTGGAAGACCTTCGGCGAGGGAGAGACCGCGGTCCACGCGGTGCAGGACGTCTCCGTCACCATCGAATCCGGTGAGTTCGTCGCCCTCTGCGGCCCCTCCGGATCCGGCAAGACCACCCTCGTGAACCTCATCGGAGGACTCACCGATCCCACCCGAGGCCGAGTGCTCGTGGATGGTCGGGACGTAGGGGCCATGTCGGAGCGCCAAAGGGCCCAACTCCGTCTGGATCGGATCGGCTTCGTCTTCCAGGCCTTCAACCTGCTCCCCGTTCTGACCGCGCTCGAGAATGCGGAGTTTCCGCTCATGCTGCGGGGAGTCTCCCGCGAGGATCGGCGCGAGGAAGTTTCGAAGCTCTTCGAGCACATCGGGCTGGGTGGCCTGGAGGACCGCAGACCCGGTGCCCTTTCCGGGGGTCAGCAGCAACGGGTGGCTGTGGCCAGGGCGGTGCTGGGGGCGCCGGCGCTGGTGTTGGCCGACGAGCCCACCGCGAACCTCGACACCCAGGCGAGTGACGCGCTCCTCGACGTAATGGAGGTCCTGAACCGGGAGCGGGGCGTCACCTTCATCTTCTGTACCCACGACCCTCGGGTGATGCGCCGGGCGCGGCGAATCATCCGCCTCGTGGACGGGCATGTGGAGCGGGACGCGGAGAAGGAGTCGGGAGATCTTCCTTCCTGGGTCCTCGACCCCGTCGAGACGTGAGCGTGGCCCAGTGGCGGTCGGGCGCCGGGATCGCCCTCCTGGTGGTGGGGGCAAGCTGGCTGACTCCTCCTCCGCTCGAGGCTCAACTCGGGCCCGTGAGCGGGTACTACCTGCACGCCGTGGCCGGAAGCGAGGCCTCACCGTTTTCGACCTCAGGATTCATCGATCTTCAACGCCTCCGTCTCATGACCCGCCCCACCTGGGGTGCCTCCCGCCTCGACATCGCATGGGAGACCACCCTGAGCCTGCGTACCGATGAACTCGCGATGGGACGGGGCTTCGAGGGAGCCGAACCTGCGGCGCCCTGGCTCGACCTGCAGGGGCACCTGGTGGACCGCCGGAGGGTGGAATGGACCCATGGACTGGACCGGCTGAGCATTTCGCTGCAGCCCGCGGGCCAGCGGGCCCGGTTGACCGTCGGACGTCAGCCGATCTCATGGGCGACCACCCTCTACTTCACCCCTGCGGACCCGTTCGTGCCGTTCGACCCCACCGACCCGTTCCGGGAGTACCGGGCCGGGGTAGACGCGATCCGAGGAGTCCTGTTCACCGGCGCGTTCTCCGAACTCGACGCCGTGATCCGCCCCGCCCGGGACCCGTCCGGCGACGGAGAGACGTGGACCGCGCTTCTCCGGGGTCAGCGACTCGTGGCAGGGTGGGAGGTCTCGGCCTGGGGAGGGATGCTCCACGACGAAGCCGCGGGAGCGATCGCAGGGACCGGGTCCATCGGTGAGTGGGGGCTTCGAGGAGAGGGATCGCTGCGCGCAACCGAGGAGGGAACGGTCGCTCGAGCCGCTTTGGGGCTGGACCGACTCTTCGAACTCGGCGATCGGGACCTGCGGGCCGTGGTGGAACTCCAGCACGACGGTTTCGGTGCCACGCGGGCCACCGATCTTGTGGATACCGCGCTTTCCGAGCCCGCTGCCCGCGGAGAGCTCTCGGTCCTGGGTCGAGACGCCCTGGTCGTCAACGCCTCGTGGCAGGTGCACCCCCTCACCTCGATCAGCCTGCTCTCCCTGGTCAGCCTGGGTGACGGGAGCAGCCTGGTGTCACCGGGACTCACCTGGTCGCTGGCCGACGAGGTCTCCCTTCGACTCGGAGCGTTCGCGGGCCTCGGGCCGTCGGCCGACGGAACCGCGCTTCGATCCGAGCACGGGGCCACCCCCTTCGTCGGTTTCGCGGCCCTCAGCGCCTTCTTTTAGAAAGCCGTAGGAGACGGGGCGGTACCCCGAGGGATGCCGTGTTCCCGGGGCTCAGGCTGTCTTCAGCCCGGTCTCCCCACCTTTCGTCACCCGCCTTCCGAAGTACCAGTCGAAGAGGACGGGGACCACGACCATGTTGAGGAGGGTCGCCGAGACCAGTCCTCCCAGGATCACCGCCGCCATGGGACCCTGGATCTCGTTCCCCGGCCGACTGGCGGCGAGTGCGAGGGGGGTCAGGGCCAGCGCCGTCGTGATCACCGTCATGAGGATGGGCTGAAGCCGGCTCGCCGAACCCTCGAGGACGGCCTCGCGGGCGCTTCTCCCCTCTTCGGTCACCAGGCGGTTGTATTCGGAGATGAGGATGATTCCGTTCCGGACCGCGAT
>REBS01000103.1 GCA_007692605.1 Gemmatimonadales bacterium | reverse complement strand
GAACCGACGATGGAGGATTTGCAGTCCTCTGCCTTACCACTTGGCTACGGCGCCGAAAGGAAGGGGGAGGCCCGGCGGATCATCGCCAGACCTCCCCCCGTCCGACAAGAGCGGGAAACCGGACTCGAACCGGCGACCCCCACCTTGGCAAGGTGGTGCTCTACCAACTGAGCTATTCCCGCATACCCTCTGACTGGACCCCAT
Source organism: Gemmatimonadales bacterium (assembly GCA_007692605.1). GTDB lineage: Bacteria > Gemmatimonadota > Gemmatimonadetes > Longimicrobiales > Gaopeijiaceae > SLBA01. The sequence goes on along the minus strand of REBS01000103.1, from coordinate 62,723 downwards.
GGACACAGACTTCTTCACGGGTCCAGAACCTCCAACTGTCGGGAAAAAAGTCTATCCGAACCGCCACGCGGTGTCAAGGTGAATCGTCGACGCATCGAGCGGCTCCTGCCGGGTTCGACGTCGCCGTCCGCAAGCGGAAACCGGGAGTTCACGGGAAGGGCTCGTTCCCCTTATCTTTCCGGGTCCGCCCATTCGGTCCGAGTCCGGCTCGAAATCGCACCGGGCCGGATCCACACCCGACCGACCCCCAGTCCCGAAGCCGAGACGTATGCCTTCACCCTCCAGATGCCGACTCCACGACATGTCCCGAGCCGCGATCGCTCTTTGCGTGGGCATCACGGCCGTTTTCGCCAACGGCCTGGACGCTCAGTTCGTCGAGAGCCCGGTTCTTCCGAGGGGAGCGATTCTTCTCGAGGCCGGCTCCGCGCACTCCCAGGCGTCTCGCGTCTTCGATGGGGAGGGAGACACCCGAAGTTTCGCCGCATCGCTGCTCGGCGCTCCGCTCTCGACCGGGTCCTTTCCCGGGCTCGCGGACGAGGAGGAGCGCCTTCGGGCCCTGATCGACGACCCCGGCCGCACCCTGTCGATGGGTGTTGTTCGTGGACGCTTCGACGTCGACGAACAGCGAACCCCACTGCGTCTCGGATGGGGCGTCCTCGACCGGGTGACCGTCGGAGCCACGGTTCCGCTGGTCAGGCGTCAGCACAGCTCCACGCTCCGAATCGACCCACAGGGCGGAAACGTCGGTCTAAATCCTGCGCAGGGGGCGGGATCCGGAACCGTGAACTCGTTCCGGTCCGAGGCGGGCGCCGCGCTCGCCGAGATGACCGCGAGCGTCGAGGCCGTCTGCGCGGAGCATGGGGAGGATTCCTCGTCATGCCTCGAGGGCCAGGCCTCGATCTCGTCGGTCTCCGCCTTCCTCGACCTGGTGGGGTCGGCCTGGGATGATGCCCTTCTCTTTCCACTCGCCGGCTCCGACGCCGGACAGGCGCTCGCCTCCCGCTGGGCCCAGGTCCGATCCCAACTCGGGATGTGGAACGCCGAGGGCCCGGAATCGCTCCCCCTCTCCACGCGACCCATCTCCGCCAGCACCTTCGACGCCGAATTCGTCGGACCCACCTGGGGACCGGCCGGGTTCCCGACCGAGGGCGACGAGCCGCTCGTCGAGATCGGAGACGTCGAACTGCACCTGGCCATCGGGCTCCTCGATGGGCGTGAGCTCGGGAGGGACGCACGTTTCCGCCTGCGGAGCGCCCTCGAGATCAGCGCTCGGCTCCCCACGGGGCCTGCAGACTCGATGGCCCTCGTCACCCCGATGGAGCCCGTCCGGGGATACGGGGGTGCCGGACTCCGGTGGATCACCGACATCCTCCTCGATGAACGGGCGGCGCTCCTCTCGGAAGTGGAGTGGTGGAGCTTCCAGGATCGAGAACTTCTGCTCCTCGGCACCGATCCCACGGCGCCATGGAACCCCGAAGCGGCACGCCGGATCATGTCCGGGGCACCCGGCAACCTGATGCGCATTCGGCTCACGCCTCGCATCCTTCTCACTCCGGGACTCTCCCTGGGAGCTGGATGGGAGCTGCGGAGCACCGGAGAGGGCCACTGGGACCCGGTCGCCACCGGCGATGCCGGGGGACCGGCCGCCCCGCCCGCCACCCTCGCGGGCACCCAGCGACAGCGGGCGTCGGTCGAGCTCCGGTTCGCGGGGTGGGACGTCGAGCGTTTCCCGTCGCTGGCCTTCCCGGTCGAGCTCCTGGGGCGTGCCAGTATCGCCTACTCCGGCTCGGAGGGCGCTCCCCGGGACCGCCGCTTCGAGATCGGGGCCCGCGTCCTACGAGGCGCTCGCTGAGGGCGAGGCGAAACCGAGCAGCTCCCGGGCATGCTCCCTCGAGGCGCTGGACTCCGGGTCGCCCCCGAGCATCCTCGAGATCTCGAGCACACGGGCCTCTCCGGTCAAATGCGTCAGGTGCGAGGACGCGAGCCCTCCTTCCTGGTGCTTTTCCACCCTCAGGTGCTTCGCTCCCCGCGCGGCCACCTGAGCCAGGTGGGTGATCACGAAGACCTGGTGCAGTCCCGAGACCTCTTCCAGCTTTCGCGCCACACCCGCCGCGACCTTCCCGCCGATCCCGGCATCGACCTCGTCGAAGACGAGGGTGGGCACCTCGTCGACCTGGGCGAGGATCGCCTTCAGGGCGAGCATCACCCGTGAGAGCTCCCCGCCGGAGGCGATCCTCGCCAGGGGCTGCGGGTCGAAGCCGGGATTCAGGGAGGCCAGGAACTCGACCCGTTCCGCCCCACCGGCGCCGACCTCGTCGAGGGGCCGCAGGGCGATCTCGAAGGTGGCTCCAGGCATCCCCAGATCGGGCAGGACCCCCTGGACCGAGGTGGCGAGCCGCCCAGCCGCCTCGGTCCTCCCGGCGGTCAGCGTCGCCGCGGCCTCGCCCAGGGCCCGGTCGGCCCGCAGGAGTTCCCGATCCAGTTCGTCGAGCGTCAGCGAAGCCTCGTCGAGCTCCTCGAGCTCCTCGCGGATCCGGGCCGCCGTGGCAAGAACGTCGGCGAGCTCGGGGCCATACTTTCGCTTGAGCCGGAAGAGGAGGTCCGCACGCTTCCGCAGCTGCTCGGCGCGGCCCGGTTCCACCTCGATCCTCGAGGAGTAGTCGCCGGCCGCCCGACCCGCATCGACCACCTGGTGGTAGAGGGAGTCGAGCTGGTCGCGAAGCTCTTCGAGACCGGGATCCAGCCGTGCCAATCGCCTCAATCGGTCCCGGGCATCGGCAATCACTTCCGAGACGGCGCCGTCCCGGGCGTAGAGCGCACGGTGCACGGCGTCGGACTCGCCCGACAGCTCCTCGGCATGATCGAGGCGTCGAAGCTCCACGTCGACCTCGTCGTCCTCGTCGGCGCGCAGCTCGGCGTCCTCGATCTCCTGCAGCTGAAAGCGCAGGAAGTCCGCCCGGGTCTCGATCTCCCGCGTCCGCTCCTCCCGTTCCCGTTTCAACCCTCGCAGACGGGAGCGCTCCGCGTGGAGCTCGCGGACCCGTTCGGCCTGGTCGGCCATGTCTCCGAAGGCATCGAGAATCGACCGCTGCTCCTCGGCCGCCAGGAGGTTCTGGTGCTCGTGCTGTCCGTGGAGGTCCACGAGGGCCCGTCCGAACTCACCCACACTCGCCGCGGTCGCGGGGGACCCGTTGATCCAGGCGCGGTTGCGGCCCTCCGCCTGCACCTCTCTGCGAAGGAGGAGGAGTGAGCCCTCGATGGGAAACCCGAGCTCGTCGAGACGGGCCCTCAGGCGCTCGCCCAGCCCGGGCCGTTGCTCGAGGTCGAAGACCGCCTCGACGGTCGCCCGATCCGCCCCGGCCCGCACCGCCTCGGACGAGGCCCGCTCCCCGAGAAGAAGAGAGAGCGCGCCCACGATGATCGACTTGCCGGCACCGGTCTCCCCGGTGAGGACGTTGAGCCCTTCGCCGAGTTCGACCGACAGATCCTCGATGACGGCCAGATCACGGATTCGAAGTTCAGAGAGCATGGCGCAAAGGTAGGGGAACGGGTCGGGCCGATCCATGGGGCACCGGGCGGGACTCGACGGCCGAAAGCCCTCCTGCACGGAACGCCGCGGTCAGATGGCCCAGTTGAGCTTCCGGCGGAGCGTCGAGAAGAACGTCTGGCCCTCGAATCGGACCAACGTCACCGGCCGGCTGCCCCGACGGACCACCACCCGGTCGCCGGGTCCGAGCGGGATCCCGACCTGTCCGTCGGCGGTGACCACCAGCTCATCGACCCGATCGACCGCCCGGATCGTCAGCACGCCGTCGGAGGGGAGCACCAGGGGCCGCATGGCCAGGGTGTGCGCGGAGATCGGGGTGACCACGATGCACTCCATCGAGGGGGCGATCACGGGCCCTCCGGCCGACAGGGAATACGCGGTCGACCCCGTGGGAGTGGCCACGATGACCCCGTCTCCAGAGAAACTTCCGATCTCGTCGTTTGTGCCATCCGATCCCACCAGCAGGTCGAGACGCACCACGCGAGCCACCCCACCCTTGTGCACCACGAGGTCGTTCATCGCCCAGAAGGTGCCACCCCGGGATCCGTCCGGTCGGTGGACGGTGCCCTCGAGGGTGAACCGAAGGTCCAGGAGGAGTTCGCCGCGTCCGAGGCGCTCGAGTCCCTCGTCGACCTCGTCGGCCCCGAGGGCGGTCAGGAAGCCCAGGAAGCCCAGGTTGATCCCCAGGATCGGGATCTCGAGGTCGGCCACCATCCGGGCACCCCTGAGCAGCGTCCCGTCGCCCCCGAGCGTCAGAAGCAGATCGAGCGACCGGAGGTCGGTGGCCTCCAGCGGGGGCCCGTCACCCGGGAGCTGCGGGGCCAGATGGTCCTCCCCGATCAACTCGATGTCTCGGGCGCCCGCGAACTCGACGATCTGCGAGACCACCTTCGGCACCCCGTCTCCGGTCGCGCGGGCCACGAGCCCGATGCGCCTGAGCGGCTCGGCGAGGGTGGGAACCAGCCCATCCCCCACTCGGGTCAAACCGCCTCCCCCGACCTGGCCGGGACCACACGACCCATGAGGGCCCGGGCACGCGCCGCGATCCCGGCGGAGTCGAGACCCAGCTCCTCGAGCAGGATGGCCCGGGGGCCATGGTCGATGAAGCGATCCGGAATCCCGAGGGTGCCGAACCGCTCCGGTGCCGGGAGCCCCGGGTCATCGGCGATTTCCCGGCTGATGAAGGCGCCGAAGCCGTTCACGACCGCCCCCTCCTCGACCGTCAGCACGGCACGCGTCTCCGCCAGGACCCGTCCCAGCGTCTCCCGATCGTAGGGCTTGAGGAACCGGCAGTTGACCACGGTGGCTTCGATCCCCTCCGCCGCCAGTGCCTCGGCCGCCTCGACCGCGGGCAGGACCATCGTCCCGACCGCGAGGATCGCGAGGTCGGAGCCTTCCCGGCGGATCTCCCACCGGCCATGGGGGACGTCGGAGATCTCGCTCAGCGCCGGCACCTCGAAGGGGACCGAGGCCCGGGGCCAGCGGATCGAGAAGGGTCCGCCCTCGTGCGAGAGCCCGAGGCGGAGGAGCGAAAGCATCTCGGTGCCGTCGGCGGGCGCCGTCACCGTCATGTTGGGAATCCCGAGCATGTAGGAGATGTCGAGCATCCCGTGGTGCGTCGGGCCGTCTTCTCCGGCGATGCCGGCACGGTCCAGGCAGAACACGACCGGGAGTTCCTGCAGGGCCACATCGTGCACGATGTTGTCGTAGCCGCGCTGGAGGAAGGTCGAGTAGATCGCGACCACCGGCCGCACCCCCTGGGTCGCCAGCCCGCCGGCGAAGGTGACCCCGTGCCCCTCGGCGATCCCGACGTCGAAGTGCCGCTCCGGAAAGACCTTGTCCATGATTCCGGTGCTCGTCCCCCCCGGCATGCCGGCGGTGATCGCGACCACGCGGGGGTCGAGGCGGGCCATCTCGGTGATCCCTTCGCCGAAAACCTTCTGGTAGCGGGGAAGCCCGCCCGCCTTCTTCTTGCCGGCGCCCGAGACCTTGTCGAAGGGCGAGGCCGCGTGCCACTTCACCGGATCCTCCTCGGCGGGACCGTAGCCCTTCCCCTTGTGCGTCACGACGTGCACCAGGATCGGGCCGCCCATCGCCTTGATCCGGGTGAAGGCCTCGACGAGCGCCTCGACGTCGTGTCCGTCGAGGGGGCCGATGTAGCGAAAGCCCAACTCCTCGAAGAGCATGCCCGGAACCAGCAGGTGCTTCACCGACTCCTCGACCCGCCCGGCCAGCGCCTCCATGACCCCGGTCACGGAGCGGGGCCCCTTTCGCAGGAGCGTCTTGACCTGCTCCCTGACGCGGTCGTAGACCGGGTTGTGCAGAACCGAGGTGAGATACTTGTTCATCGCCCCGACATTGGGCGCGATCGACATGTCGTTGTCGTTGAGGACCACGATCAGGTCGCGGTCGGTGTGACCCGCGTTGTTGAGGGCCTCGTAGGCCAGGCCGCACCCCATGGCCCCGTCTCCAATGATCGCCACGACCTTCTCGTCGGTGCCTCGCACGTCACGTCCGGCGGCCATTCCGAGGGCGGCCGAAATCGAGGTCGCCGCATGACCGGCCCCGAAGGTGTCGTACTCCGACTCGGCCCGGCGCAGGAAGGGGGCGAGCCCCCGGTGCTGCCGGATCGTCGGGAACCGGTCGTTGCGCCCGGTCAGGATCTTGTGGATGTACCCCTGGTGACCGGTGTCCCAGACCAGCTTGTCCTTCGGGGTCTCGAAGGCGTAGTGGAGCGCGACCGTGAGGTCGGCCACCCCGAGGCTCGCACCGAAGTGGCCTCCGATCTGGGAGACCACGTCGATGTGGCGATCCCGCACTTCACGCGCGAGCTGGGGGAGGTCTTCGGGGCTCAGCTTCCTGAGGTCGGCCGGCCACTTGATGTCGTCGAGCAGGGTCACCGTAATTTCTCCAGCGTCTGATGATCGAAGCCGGGCGGGGGACCCGGGTCTTTTCGAATTGTCGGCTCATTACCCCGGAGCCCCCGCCCCGGTCCGCCGGGTCCGGACGGCGTGATTTTTCCTTTCAGTGCCCGCGCTCCACCACATATCGGGCGAGGGCCCGGAGCTCCGGAGACCCGACATGGGACCGGTCCAGCGCGCGGATCGCGGACTCGACCCGACTCCGAGCCTCCGTCCGAGCTCCGGCCACCCCCAGGAGCCGAACGTACGTGGACTTGTCGAGCTCGGAGTCGGAGGGGCGCTTGCCGAGCGTCTCGGCGGTCTGCGTCGCGTCGAGTACGTCGTCGGCAATCTGGAAAGCGAGGCCGATCTCGCGACCGTACTCCACCAGCGCCCCTCGAACGTCGGCAGAGGCCCCTGCGGCCACCCCTCCCATCTCCAGCGCCGCGGTCAACAGGGCCCCGGTCTTCCTGCGATGGAGGTCGTCGAGGGCCATCCGGTCCAGCGCCCGCCCCTCGGCGTCGAGGTCCAGCGCCTGCCCTCCGACCATGCCCGCTCCCCCCGCCGCGCGGGCAAGGAGTCGAAGGAGTTCCCGGGCCCCTCCCGGCTCGACGCCCGCCTCGCCGGCCACCCACCAGAGGTGCCGGCCGGCGGCAGGAATCAGCGTGGCACCGGCCAGCACGGCCTCGGCCTCGCCATAGACGGCGTGGGGGGTGGGCTGACCGCGTCGGAGGGGCGCGTCGTCCATGCAGGGAAGATCGTCGTGGATCAGCGAGTATGCATGGATCAGCTCGAGGGGCGCCGCCAGGTCGTAGAGCTGATCGACGGGGCGCTCCGGACCCCGGGCAGCCCGGTAGGCCGAGACGAACAGGATCGGTCGGAGTCGCTTGCCTCCCGTCGTCACCCCCAACCGGACGGGGGCCGCCAGAGCGGCGGGGAGCTCCGGGAGGAGTCGATCGAGCGCCCGCAGAAGGGCCGCTTCCACCCACTCGCGCTCCCTGCGCAGAAAGGAGCCGAGCTCGAATTCCGTCGCGGGCACGATCAGCCCTCCCCCTCCTCGAAGGGACGGGTCTTGAGCTCCCCGGACTCTCCGATGAGCTCCTCGACCCTCATTTCCGCCCGGGAAAGCAGGGTCTCGGCCTCTCGAATGTGCCGGACCCCCTCTTCAAAGAGCTCGAGGCCGTCCTCGAGCTTCACGTCGCCACCTTCGAGGCGCACGACGATCTCGTCGAGCCGTCGGAGGCGATCCTCGAGCGAGGGGGCCTCCTGCCCGTTCGGGGACTCGGACGAGGCCTCGATTCCTGATTCCGACCGTTCGGTACCGCTCATTCGAAAGGGTCCCTGTTCTCGGGGTTCTGATCGACGTGGCAGCGCACCCGGCCGTCCACGACTCGAAGTTGAAAGATGGCGCCGGGATGAAACTCGTCCAGATGTCGAAGGACCTGCCCGTCGTCCGTCAGGGGCACCGCGTAGCCCCGAGCCAGCGTCGAGAGCGGAGACAAGGCCTCGACCTGTGCAGCGAGCGTTCCGAGGCGCTGTCGGCGTCCATCGAGCCAGCCCCGGGTGCTCCGTGCCAGGCGAGCCTCCATCTGGCTCACCGCCTGTTCGGCCGGTCCGAGGAGCCGGCGCACCGCGGGAACCAGTCGCTCGCTCCGGCTCTCCAGCACCTGACGCCGCGGATCGAGGAGCGCACGCGTCCCTCTCAGGAGCAGCGCGGGCATCTCGCGAATCACCGTGCGTCGTCGGTCGAGCTGCCCGCGCAGCCCCCGGGCCATGCGGATGCCCCTGGTGCGCAGCAGCTCCCGGAGCGCCTCGGAGTCCTGGACGGCCGCTTCGGCCCCGGCCGACGGTGTCGGGGCTCTCAGGTCGGCGACCAGGTCGGCAATGGTGACATCGGTCTCGTGGCCCACCGCCGAGATCACCGGAACCGGACACTCCGCAATCGCTCGCGCGATCGGTTCCTCGTTGAAGGCCCACAGGTCCTCGATCGACCCTCCACCCCGCCCCACGATCACCACATCGACCTGTCCGCCCCGCGTCAGCGCCTTCAGCGCGCGGGCCACCTCGGACGAGGCGCCCTGCCCCTGCACCCTCGCGCCCCGGATCAGTACGCGCGTCCAGGGGGCCCGCCGGCGGAGCACGGTGAGGATGTCCCGGAGAGCGGCGCCGGTGGGCGAGGTGACAATCCCTACGGTCGTGGGGAATCGGGGGATCGCCCGCTTTCGATCGGGATCCAGCATCCCTTCGTCGGCGAGCTGCCGCCGGAGCCGCTCGAAGGCCAGCTTCCAGAGCCCGTCCTCTCCCTCTCCCTGCAGCTCCCGGACCCCGATCTGATACTCCCCACGGGCCTCGTAGAGGGTGAGGGTACCGAACACGCGGATCCGCATGCCCTCCTCGGGATCGACGGGGAGGATCGCCGCGCGGGCCTTCCACATCACGCAGCGGATCTGGGCCCGATCGTCCTTCAGAGTGAAGTAGCAATGGCCCGAGCGCGCCCGCGTCCAGTTGGCCACCTCGCCCCGGATCCATACGGGGGGAAGCGTATCTTCGAGAAGGGTACGCACCGCAGCGTTGATCTCGGATACATCCCAGACCTGCGGACGGTCGGGCTCGGGCGGTTCCGGTTCGGGCGCCGAGGTGAACAGATCCAGCGGCTCGTCACCACTCATCGGAGCCCCCACCCGTTCATCGGGCGAAGTCCACCGCGCGCTTCTCGCGAATCACCACGACCTTGATCTGGCCGGGGTACTGCAGCTCCTCTTCGAATCGTCGCGCCACCTTCTCGCTGATCCTCGACATCTCCTCGTCGGACACCTGATCGGGTTCGACCATCACCCGCACCTCGCGTCCGGCCTGCACCGCGAAGCATCGCTCCACCCCCGGGTACTCCATGGCGATCGACTCCAGCCGTTCGAGCCGTTTCACATAGGTGTCGAACATCTCCCGACGCGCACCGGGGCGCGATCCCGAGATCGCGTCGGCGGCGGTCACCAGGAAGGCTTCGACCGATTCGTGCGGCTCCTCGTCGTGGTGGGCGCGAATCGAATTCAGCACGATGGCCGGCTCCCCGTGGCGGGCGCAGAGTTCGTAGCCGAGCTCGACGTGCGTCCCCTCGTGCTCGTGGGTCATCCCCTTTCCCACGTCGTGAAGGAGCCCCGCACGTCGGGCCATCTGGGCGTCGACCCCCATCTCGGCCGCCATCATCCCCGCGAGTCGGGCCACCTCCTTGGCATGCAGGAGCTGATTCTGCCCGTACGAGGTCCGGAATTTCAGCCGCCCGAGAACCTTCACGATCTCGGGGTGGACCCCATGCACCCCCAGGTCATAGAGGGCTTCCTCGGCCGCCTCCCTCATCGTCGTCTCCACCTCTCCCCGGCTCTTCTCGACCATCTCCTCGATCCGCCCGGGGTGGATGCGGCCGTCCTCGATCAGCTTCTCCATCGCGATGCGGGCCATCTCGCGGCGAATCGGGTTGAACCCGGAGAGGACCACGGCTTCGGGGGTGTCGTCGATGATCACGTCGATCCCGGTGGCCTGCTCGAAGGCGCGAATGTTTCGTCCCTCGCGCCCGATGATCCGCCCCTTCATGTCGTCGGAGGGAAGCTGGACCACCGAAACGGTGGCCTGAGCCGTCTCCTCGGCGGCCATGCGCTGAATGGCGAGGGCCAGGATCTTCCGTCCCTCGCGAGCGGCGGTCCGCTGCGCCTCTTCGCGGACGTCGCGCACCGTCTGGGACGCTTCGGCCCGCGCCTCGTCCTCGACCTCGGCGATGAGGGTACGACGGGCCTCCTCACGGCTGACTCCAGCCAGCGACTCGAGGCGCGCACGGGCCTCCTCGACCATCGCTTCGAGTTCGGACTCTCGTTCGTCCAGGGCACGCTCACGGGTGCGAAGGCCCTCACTGCGGGACTCCTGCGCGGTATCTCGCTCGTTGAGCAGATCGAACTTCCGGTCGAGCGAGTCGGACCGCTCCTCCATCCTGCGCTCCGTTCTCTCCAACTCCTCACGCCGGCGCGACTCCTCCCTCTCCCACTCTTCGCGGAGTCGAAAGGCCTCTTCCTTTCCCTTCAGTTCCTCGTTCTTTCGAAGGCTTCCGGCTTCCTCACGAGCCCGCTCCAGAATTCGGGACGCCTCGTCCCGGGCGTGGGCCCGCTCTTCATCGCGGCGTGCGCGCTCCCTGGACCGTCCCAGGATCGCTCCCAGGATCAGTCCTGCGAACAGGGAAAGCACCGCCGCCGCGATCACGATCGCAAGCGGGGAATCCATATATGGTCTCCAGAATCGGGGAACGGCCTGTCCCCGAGGATAGTCTTGGAAGGGGTCGGTGATGCGCAGATTGGAGCGCCGGGAGTTCAGGTCCCCCTCAGCACGACCCGTTCGATCACCCGGTACAATAGGAGCCCCGCACGAGGCGCCGCAAGCGGGAGGGTGGCTCCCGGCGAGGTCAGCGGTCCAATTCCTCGTCGATTCGTTTCACCAGATTGGTGGATCGCGAGATCACTTCCTTCCTGAGCCGCTCCAGTTCCTCGGTTACCTCGAAGTATCGGTCCGTGATCGATAGCGCCGCGAGAATCACGGCCCTGTGGTTCTCGACCATTCCCGACAGCTCGCGGATCTCGCGGATCCGGGCATCGAGGTGTTCGGCGCACGCCCGGGTGTAGTCCGGATCCGCCGAGGAGCGGAGCACGTGCTCTTCTCCGGCGATCCGCACCGTGACCGTGGTCTTCTGCCGAGGCTCACTCACCGCTCTGCTCCTCGAGGAACCGGATCCGGGCCAGGAGGCGTTCCACCGATTCCCTGCCCTCCTCGATGCGTCCTCTCATCTCCTCGTTTTCAGCCTGCAGCTCCGTGGCCCGCTTCTGCAACTGCGCGGGATCGTCGTCACCACGGGTGAATCGCCGGAGGAGGGCCTCGACGTCGCGGACCCGGGTCTCGGCCCGAAGCGTCCGCTGTCGAAGTCGATCCATCTCCTCGAGCAGTCGCCCCACGGCTCCCTCCACCTCGGAGAGGGCCTTTCGCTCCATCGCGTCACTCGCCGCGGATTCCGACACCCAGTTCCTCCTTCAGCGTCCTGGACAGGGTTGCGATCACTCCGTCCACCTCGTGGTCGGTAAGAGTCCGGTCATCGGCACGAAAGTGCAACCGCACCGCAATCGAACGGGATCCCTCGGGAATGCCCTCCCCTCGATACAGATCGAATACCCGCGCCGTGCGCAAGTATTCCCCGCCCCCCCCTTCCAGGTGCGCCATCACATCCCGCAAGGGTTGTTCGTCGCGCACCACGAGGGCGAGATCACGGTCGGTCCCCGGATGCGACGGCAGGGGCCGCACGGTCTCGGACTCGGGCGCCCGGTCCGCCGCCGGGATCTCGAGTTCGAGCCCCCATACCGTACCCGCCCAGGGCGGCAGGTCGACCCGAGCGGGGTCGATGGCGCCCCCGTTACCCCGCGGGCTTCCCGCCGCGTCGAAGATCGCCAGATGGGCGCCCGGAACGAAGGGGCCCGCGTCCGCGGCGTCCGTCGAGGCCGCACCCAGGCGCAACTCACCGGGATGCACCACATCGGTGATCGCCTCGAGGAGGCCCTTGACGTCCCAGAAATCCAGCGCCTCGTCCGGCTCGCTCCAATGCTCCGGAGCGCGCCTTCCGTGAAGGACGAAGGCGAGATGGGTCCGCTCGATCGGCGGGAATCCCTCCTCGCCGGGCCGAAAGGTCGTTCCGATCTCGTAGAGACGCACGTCCCGGTTCCCGCGGGCGAGGTTGTATTCCACCCGTCGAAGGAGCGCGGGAAGAAGCGACCGACGCAGCCAGCGCTCCTCGGTCGAGATCGGATTCAGCACCTCGACCTTTCCCTCGCCCTCGGGGGCGAAGGCGGGTGTCTGCGCCTCGTGGAGCCCCCACGCGGCAAGCTCGGCCCGAATCCGATCCTCGACCGCGAAGCTCGGATCATCGGGGACGGTCCCCGGCCGATAGGCCCCGAGGGTGTCGGGGAACCGGTCGTAGCCGTGGGTGCGGGCGATCTCCTCGATCAGGTCGACCTCGCGGGTCACGTCCCAGCTCCGCCACCCCGGAATCCCCACCGAAAGCGCAGTCCCCGTCGAGCTTTCGACCGTAAACCCGAGCGGATCGAGCAACGAGCGGATGCGGGATTCCTCGAACTCGACGCCCAGGACCCGCTGGACCCGCTCGGGTCGAAGCGTTACGCGGGGCGGATGGTACCGATGCTCCGCCTCGTCGAGCACCGGCCCCTCGACCTCACCCCCCGCAACCGCCTGGATCACCCGGGCGCATCGGGTCAGCGCTTCGGTGAGTCCCGCGGGATCGGCCCCTCGCTCGAAGCGGTAAGAGGCGTCGGTCGACAGTCCCAGCGCCTTGCGCGTGGCACGGATCGGTCCCGGCGCGAAGAGCGCACACTCGAGGAAGACGTCGCGGGTTTCCGTGGTGACCTCGGACTCCTCTCCACCCATCACCCCGGCGATCGCGATCGGGCGCTCCGCGTCGCAGATCGCGAGCATCTCGGAGGTCAGCGTCCGCTCCACCCCGTCCAGCGTCCGGATGCGCTCCCCCTCACGGGCCCGGCGGACCACGATGCTTCCGCCGTCGAGCCGATCCAGGTCGAAGGCATGGAGGGGCTGCCCCAGCTCCTGCAGGACATAGTTCGTCGCGTCCACGACGTTGTTGATCGGACGTGCGCCGACCGCGCGGAGGCGAGCCTGCAGCCATTCGGGTGAAGGGCCCACGGTGACCCCTCGGATCACGAGGCCGAGGTACCGGGGGCAGCGCACCGCATCATCGATGCGGATCGAGGCCCGCTCGGACCGCACTCCGGACCCGTCGCCCTGACGGTGCTCCAGCTCTTCCACCCTGATGCGCGCGGCCTCGCTCTCTCCGGGGATCATCGGGAGGCGAATCTCTCCGTCTCCCTCACGAAGCAGTTCGCGGGCGATGCCCCGATGGGAGAGCAGATCGGGTCGGTTCGAGGTCACTTCGACGTCGAGGCGATAGTCGTCGAGACCGGTCGCATCGACGAAGGAGTCCCCGGCCGAGAAGGAGCCGTGCAGGGTGAGCAGGCCGTCCGAGCCGGGCCCGAGCCCGAGTTCGGCTTCCGAACAGAGCATCCCCATCGAGACTTCACCCCGGAGCTTCGCCTTTCGGATCGTCATGCCCCCCGGGAGGGTCGCCCCCACCGGGGCGAAGGGGTACCACGCACCGGCCTCGACATTCTCGGCCCCGCAGACTACCTGCACCACCTCGGTTCCGTCGTCGACGTCACACAGCCGGAGCCGGTCCGCGTTCGGATGACTTCGAACGGCTTCGACGCGGGCGATCCGGATCTCGCGGAGTCCACGGGAGAGGTCCAGTCGGTCCTCGACGGGGAAGCCCCGGGCCGTCAGGCGCGTGGCGGCCTCACCGGGGTCGATCTCGAGTTCGGGCGCCAGGTCCCGGATCCATCGGAAGGATACGTTCATCGCCGGGCGAACTGCTGGAGGAAGCGCACGTCGTTCTCGAAGTAGGCGCGGATGTCGGAGATCCCGTACTTGAGCATGCCGATCCGGCCCGGCCCCATCCCGAAGGCGAAGCCGGTGTACCGCTCGGAATCGATGCCCGCGCTGTCGAGAACGGCGGGGTCGACCATGCCCGCTCCCATGATCTCGAGCCAGTCGGTCTCGTGCTCCCGCCCCTCGGCATCGCGATAAACCCGCTTCACATCGACCTCGGCCGAAGGCTCGGTGAAGGGAAAGAAGGAGGGCCGGAAGCGGATCCGGGTTCCGGGCCCCCAGTATCGACGGGCAAACTCGGCCAGGGTGGCTTTCAGGTCGACGAAGGTGACCCCCTCGTCGACCACGAGGCCCTCGAGCTGCGCGAAGGCCGGGGCGTGGGTCGCGTCGTACGTATCCCGGCGGTAGACCATGCCGGGAGCCAGGACCCGGATCGGCGGCTGGTAGCGCTCCATGACCCGCACCTGAACGGGCGAGGTGTGGCTGCGCAGCAGGTGTCCGCCGGACAGGTAGATCGTGTCCTGCTCGTCGGCGGCCGGATGATCGAGGGGGGTGTTGAGCGCTTCGAAGTTGTACCACTCGGTCTCGACTTCGGGGCCGCGCGCGCGGGTGAAGCCGAGCCCCCGGAAAATCTCCCACAGTTCGTCCACGACGATCGTAACGGGGTGGCGCGCCCCCGTGAATCGGGATCGGGCTGGAAGGCTAAGATCGGACTCGTCCAGGATTCCCGCCATCCCCTCGGCGGCCTCGAGTTCCCGCCCCCGGGCATCGAGAGCCTCTCCAAGGGTCGCCTTCACCCGGTTGGCCTCGGCTCCCACGGCGGGGCGTTCCGAGGCGTCAAGCTCCCCGAGCCGCCTGAGGATCGCCGAAATCCGGCCGTCCTTGCGACCGAGATAGGAGACCCGGACCGCTTCGAGTTCATCGGCCCCGCCAGCGGCCCCGACGGCCTCGAGGGCCTCGGCTTCCAGAGCACGGAGGTCGTGGATCAGCGTCGACTCTCCGCTCATGACCTGGCCTCTGTCATCTGATGTTGGTGCATCGTCGCGTTCTCGAACCGGTTCCAGGAGATTTCGATTGCGGACGGGCATCTCGGAACGACCGAAGGGATGCCCGGAATGGAAGGCGGTAAGCTATCACCACCCATGCCCACGCGTACAGTGCGGGCACCGCCGACGGGGATCCCGTCAGCGGACGCAAAAAGGGACCCCGGGAGCAAATCCCGGAGTCCCTTCTGGCGGCACCCGGTCGGCTCGGGCCCGATTCAGGCTCGACCCACGGGCGCCGAACACCGACTCACGATGCCTTCGACAGCGCTTCCTTGGCCTGCGTGGCCAGCGACTCGAACGCCTCGGGGCTGCGCACCGCCAGATCCGCCAGGACCTTGCGATCGAGCTCCACTCCGGACTTGTTCAGTCCATCCATGAACCGAGAGTACGAAAGGTCGTTCTGGCGCGCCGCGGCATTGATGCGTGTAATCCAGAGGCGACGGAAATTCCGCTTCTTCTTCTTGCGATCGCGATAGGCGTGCTCCCACCCCTTCTCCACCGCGTCCTTTGCGGTGCGGTAGAGCTTCTTGCGACCCCCGAAGTAGCCTCGGGCTTCCTTCAGAATCTTCTTTTTCCGATCCTTGCGGGCCGGAGATCCGGTGCTGCGTGGCATGGCTGGGCTCCCTTATCCGTCAGAGGTTCGGCAGAAGGCGGTTCATACGCTTCTCGTCAGCCTTGTCGACGAGTGTCGCCTTGCGAAGACGGCGCTTCCGCTTCGAGTTCTTCTTGGTGAGGATGTGGCTCTTGTTGGCCCGGCGACGCTTCAGCTTCCCCGATCCGGTCTTCTTGAGCCGCTTTGCGGCGGCGCGATTCGTTTTCATCTTCGGCATGCTGCAACTCCCTTCATCTGGTCGCACGAGCGGGGCCCGGCCCGAGGCTCTGAGAACTCTCGGTCCCGGCCGACCATCGTGCTGGTATGATCAGCTTTCGGTCAGGGGAGAGATCACCATGCTCATGGTCCGTCCCTCGCGGGTCGGGCCACTCTCCACCTTGCCGATGTCTTTCACGGCTTCCACCACCCGCTCCATCACTTCGACCCCGAACTCGGGGTGGGCCATCTGACGCCCACGGAACATGATGGTGACCCGCACTTTGTCCCCATCGTCCAGGAACCTGCGCACATGGCGGGTCTTGAATTCGAAATCGTGCTTCTCGATCCCCGGACGATACTTCACTTCCTTGACCGAGACCGTATGCTGCTTCTTCCGGGCTTCCCGCGCCTTCCGGGCCGCCTCGTACTTGAATTTTCCGTAGTCCATCAGCTTGCAGACGGGGGGTCGGGCTTCCGGCGCGACCTCCACCAGATCGAGCCCCGAATCCTCGGCCCGCTGCCGGGCCTCGTCCAGGGACACGATTCCCACCTGCTCTCCGTCACCTCCGATGAGGCGAACGGGACTGATCCGAATCTGGTCGTTGACGCGGACCCTCTGTTCTTTGATCTCTCGATCCTCCGACTAGGCCCACCTCCGGGCCGGGAAACAAAAAACGGCCCGGAGAGACTCCGGGCCGAAGGCGGACCAGGGTCGGACAGAAGTCTTCCGACCGGCAGCTCCATTCGACCCGGCGGCGTCTCCACCCCTGCGTCGAGGTGGGCCGAAAGGTGGAGGAGCCCTGCGGACCCCTCACTTTTCCGTATTGTCGTAAAAAGATAGCGCCGCCGCGAGATCCGTCAAGCCAGGGCGCGATCCTCGATCTCCTGAAGCAGTCGCTCGAGAAACACCGTCCTGTCCAGGATATCCTGCTTCTTCCCTTCGCCCCGACGGCGCACGGCGACCGTACCGTCTTCGACTTCGCGTTCTCCCATCACGCCCATGTAGGGCACCTTGCGAAGCTCGGCCTCCCGAATTCGATACCCCAGAGTCTCCCGATCGGCGAGTGCGGCCCGAATACCGGCCTCTCGAAGCTCGTCGACGTACGCCTGCGCCGCCTCGGAGAACTGCTCGGAAATCGGAAGGATCCGCACCTGCTCCGGAGCGAGCCAGAGGGGAAACGCCCCCGCGTAATGCTCGATGAGCCCGCCCACGAACCGCTCCATCGACCCGACGAGGACCCGGTGGAGCATGACGGGGCGATGCCGCTCGTTGTCATCGCCGATGTATTCGATTCCGAAGCGCTCGGGCAGGTTGAAGTCGAGCTGCACCGTGGGCCCCTGCCAGTTGCGACCGATCGCGTCGATCAGCTTGAAGTCGAGCTTGGGCCCGTAGAAGGCACCGCCCCCCTCGTCTACCGTGTAGTCCAGCTCGCGCTCCTCGAGCACTCCGCGCAGGACGGCGACGGACCGGTCCCACACCTCTTCGGACCCCAGGGCCTTCTCGGGCCGGGTCGCCAGCTCGATCGAGTAGGGGTACCCGAAGGTCGTGAGCATCTCGTCGACCAGGTCCAGGAGGGCGTGAATCTCGCCTGGCACCTGCTCCTCGGTACAGAAGACGTGCGCGTCGTCCTGCGTGAAGCCGCGCACCCGCAGCATGCCGTGCAGCACACCGCTGCGCTCGTAGCGGTAGACGGTGCCGAACTCGGCGTAGCGGATCGGAAGCTCCCGGTAGGAGCGCTGGGCCGCCTGGTAGATGCAGATGTGCCCGGGGCAGTTCATCGGCTTGGGCCGGTAACGGGTGCCCTCGACCTCGACGGCGCCGAACATGTTCTCCTTGAAGTTCTCGAGGTGGCCCGAGACCTCGAAGAGCTTCTCGCTCACGATATGGGGCGTATACACGATCTCATAGCCGTGACGGATGATCAGTTCCTTCTCGTACTCCTCGATCTCGTTACGGATGACCGAGCCCGCGGGCTGCCAGAGGATCAGTCCGGAGCCGACCCGGGCGTCGGTGGTGAACAGGTCCAGCTCCCGCCCGATCACCCGGTGATCCCGCCGCTTCGCCTCTTCGAGGCGCTCGAGATGCGCCGCCAGCTCCTTCTTGCGGTGAAACGCGGTCCCGTAGATTCGCTGCAGCATCTGACGCCGTTCGTCGCCCCGCCAGTACGCTCCGGCGGCGGACAGCAACTCGAAATGCTTCAGACGTCCGGTCGAAGGCACGTGAGGGCCCCGGCACAGGTCGAGGAAGGGGCCGTCGCGGTAGACGGTGATCACCTCGTCGTCGTCGAATTCCTCGAGCCGCTCCAGCTTGAGCGGGTCGTCGGAGAAGAGTTCGCGCGCCTCCGGCTTGTCGACCTGACGCCGCTCGAAGGGGAAGTCGGCCTCGATCACCACCTCCATCTCGCCGCGGAACGCCTCGAGATCCTCCGGCGTGAAGGGCTCCTCGACGCCGAAGTCGTAGTAGAAGCCCTCGTCGATTGCCGGGCCGAATCCGATCTGCGCGTCGGGACGGAGCCGGCGGACGGCCGTGGCCAGGACGTGCGCCGCGGAGTGGCGGAGGAGTTCCAACGCTTCGGGGTCCCGTTCGGTGATCAGGCGCACGCCGCAACTGCCGGGAAGCGGGCGGTGCAGATCGACGATCTCCCCCTCGACTTCGGCGGCCAGTGCGGCCTTCGCGAGTCCCGGACCGATCGCGGCAGCCACGTCGTACCCGGTCGAGTCCGCGGGAAGGTCGAGCACCTTTCCGTCGGGGAGCGTCACCTGAATCATCTCGGAAGTCATGTCGTTGTTCGCAAAAAGGAGCGGGGCCGCACGGCTCGGAGCTACGAGGTCCGGAGCCGTGTAGAGGCCCGGACTCTAATGCCGATGCGACGCAGGGGTCAACGGGCCGGGGCCCGATCCCGACGGCGCAGGGGTGAAAACCACGACGGGGCGGGAGGCCGAAGCCCCCCGCCCCGCGGGTATTGCGACTCTCCGGAAATCCGGAGACGCGGGTCAGTACATGCCGCCCATGCCGCCCATGCCACCCATGCCGCCCATGCCGCCACCGGCATCGCCACCGTCATCCTCTTCAGGATGCTCGACGACCACACACTCGGTGGTGAGAAGCAGACCGGCGATCGACGCGGCGTTCTGCAGCGCCGTCCGGACGACCTTGGTCGGGTCGATCACACCGGCCTCGACCAGATCCTCGTAGACATCGGTGGCCGCGTTGTACCCGAAGTTCGGCTTCTTCGACTCGCGCACCTTCGAGACCACGATCGAACCCTCGGCACCGGCGTTCATGGCGATCTGGCGAATCGGAGCCTCGAGCGCCCGGCGCAGGATGTCCACCCCGACCTGCTCGGCCAGCTTCTCGACCTTGAACTCGCCGAGTGCGGACTGCGCTCGCAGGAGCGCCACACCACCACCGGGGACGATGCCCTCTTCGACGGCCGCACGCGTTGCGTGGAGCGCGTCCTCGACACGGGCCTTCTTCTCCTTCATGGCCGTCTCGGTCGCCGCACCCACGTTGATCACGGCCACACCACCGGAGAGCTTCGCGAGCCGCTCCTGCAGCTTTTCCTGATCGTAGTCCGAGGTCGAGTTCTCGATCGCGGCACGGATCTCGTCGATCCGTCCGGAGATCTTCTCGTTGTCGCCTGCGCCGTCGACGATCGTCGTGTTGTCCTTGTCGATCGTGACCCGCTTGGCCTCACCCAGATCGGAGAGGACCGCGTTCTCGAGCTTGAAGCCGACCTCTTCCGAGATCACCTGTCCGCCGGTCAGAACCGCGATGTCCTGGAGCATCGCCTTGCGGCGGTCTCCGAAGCCCGGCGCCTTCACGGCACAGACCTTGAGCGTGCCACGCAGCTTGTTGACGACGAGCGTCGCGAGCGCCTCACCCTCGATGTCCTCGGCGATGATCAGCAGCGGGCGTCCGGCCTGCGCGACCTTCTCGAGCGTCGGCAGAAGATCCTTCATGTTCGAGATCTTCTTGTCGTGAATGAGGATCATCGGATCCTCGAGCGCGGCTTCCATGCGCTCCGGGTCGGTCACGAAGTAGGGCGAGAGATATCCGCGGTCGAACTGCATGCCCTCGACCGTCTCGAGCGTGGTCTCGAGGCCCTTGGCCTCTTCGATCGTGATCACGCCGTCCTTGCCGACCTTCTCCATGGCGTCTGCGATCAGCTCACCGATCTCGGTGTCGCTGTTCGCCGAAATCGCGCCGACCTGGGCGATCTCGCGCTTGCCCTTCGTCTCCATCGAGAGCGACTGGAGCTCGCGGACCACTTCCTCGACGGCCGTGTCGATGCCGCGCTTGATCGCCATCGGGTCGGATCCGGCGGTCACGTTCTTGAGGCCCTCCGAGAAGATGGCCTGGGCCAGCACCGTAGCGGTGGTGGTTCCGTCACCCGCGAGATCGGACGTCTTCGTGGCGACCTCCTTGACCATCTGGGCACCCATGTTCTCGACGGGGTCCTCAAGCTCGATCTCCTTCGCGACCGACACTCCGTCCTTCGTAACCGTGGGGGCCCCGAACTTCCGGTCGAGCACCACGTTACGGCCCTTCGGGCCGAGGGTGACCTTCACCGCCCGGCTGAGCTTGTCGACACCGGCCTTGAGCTTGGTCCTGGCCTCAGTGTCGAATTTGAGATCCTTTGCAGCCATTATCGAACTCCTTCGTTCAATCCGTATGGGATCATCGTCCGGGCAGTGTGCCCGGAAAACTGTCTGTCCTGCGTCTCAGAGCCGGAACCGGGGGGTCCTGGACCCACCGCAACCGGCGTTCAGAGAGTGTCAGCCGGCCGTGATCGCGAGAATGTCGGACTCGCGCAGGATGAGGTACTCCTCACCGTCCACGGTGACTTCCGTTCCGCTGTACTTGCCGTAGAGCACGGTGTCGCCCTCCTTCACGTCCGGAGCAAGGCGCTCGCCCTGGTCCGAGAGCTTCCCGGGGCCGACCGCGACCACGGTTCCCTGCTGCGGCTTTTCCTTGGCGGTGTCGGGAATGTAGAGCCCGCCTTTCGTCTGCTGCGCTTCCTCCAGGGCCTGAACCACGACCCGGTCCGCCAGAGGGCGGATCTTCGAATTTTTGGACATAGATATCTCCTCCGCGTGAAACATTGAGTCCGGATGAGGACCCGGTCTGTTAGCACTCGACGTCGGTGAGTGCTAACAACCTGAGCCGAAAGGTACAAGACAACGGGAACGTGTCAACGGCCGGAGCCCGGACTGGCGGGGCGTTTCCCGGTATGCCCGACGCCGCCCGCGCCCCCGATTCAGAACCCGGGTCTAGCTCCCCGACGTCGCCTCGGCCGCGATGTCCTCCATCCGCCGGACGCCCTCGAGCCCGACGATCGCGTGCACCACCTCGTCGGCCAGCCGCTCCGGGAACCAGAAGCCCAGCTCCGCAAGAAGCGCGAAGCTGCGCCTCGCCTCGGCATAGGCCCGATCCAGCACCGCCCGCGCGGAGTTCCGGAACGCACCCTCCACATGGTCGTGGCGCGCCTCTCCTCCCTCGAGCAGGTCGCGAAGAAGGGCCTTCTCCTCGGCCGATCCGTGGTGATGGATCTGGGACACCAGGAGATTGTGACTCCGCCGCCCCACGTCGAACTCGAAGTCGGTCAGATCGTCCACGATCTGGAAGGCGGTTCCGAGCCTGGCCACGGCGGGCTCGGCGGCATTCAAGCGCTCCAGCGCCTCTCCCCGTTCGAGGACCCTGGGCGCGATGAAGGAGAGCGCGAAGAGCGCTCCACCCCGCACCCGGTGCACGGAATTGATCATCTGCTCGGGGGTCGGGATCTCGGTCACCCCTCCCTCTTCGGACCCCTCGAGTCGCCCGATCCGGCCCATCATGTCGAGAAGGCCCTTCAGGATCGCATCACGCTCCACGGGGCCGAGCTCCCCCCGATCCAGCCCGCGATCCAGACTCCGGCGGATCAGCCGCTCGAAGCACATGAGCTGGAGGATCGAGAGGAAGCGGGACCCCCGCCCCGTATCGAGGGGGAGCAGACTCTTGGCCTGGTCGTCGAAGAGATTGTCGGCCGCGGTGATCGTCCCCTTCACGCAAAAATTGACTTCGGCATAGAGGCGGAGACGCTCGGGCGTCACCCCGAGAGACTCGAAGAGGGAGCGAAAGAGGATCAGGAAGAAGTATTCCTGAAGAAAGGGCAGAGAGTTTGGTCCCATCGGGTCATCGGAGTCCGGAAGGACCGGAGATGGGGCCCGGAAGGCCTCATCGAGAAGGTGCGTCAGGTCCTCGTGGATGGCTGCCACCGCTTCGGCCTGCGAGCGAATGGCGGGCGCCAGATGGTCCCATATGCCCTCCTCCTGCAGGAGGCGGACAGCGGACGGAGACCGAAAAACCGGTGAGAGCGTCATGGAATTGTGATGTCTTCGAAGAGGTTGTCGTGGTTCAGGAGCCGTCGCAATCTAGTCAGACGGGACCGGTTCCCGCCATGTGGTTGCCCGCGATCTGCAGCCCTGTGAGCGTCAGGTTGGGTGCGACCTCGGCAATCACCCTGGAGTGATCAGCCACGATCGCGGCATATCCACCGGTCGCGACCACCCAGAGCTCGTCCCCCTCCCACTCCCGTTCGATGCGCGTCACGATCCCGTCGATCGCATCGACCGCGGAGTAGAAGATCCCACTCTCGAGACAGTCCTCGGTGCGGCGACCGATCACCCGTTCCGGAGCTCGAAACTGAACGCTCGGGAGCTTGGCGGTGCGCGCCCCGAGCCACTCCATCCCGGCCCGAAGGCCCGGAGCGATCACCCCACCCTTGAAGACCCCGTCTCCCGTGATCACGTCGTAGGTGGTAGCGGTCCCCAGGTCCACCACCACCGTATCCCTCCCATACAGGCGTGCCGCGGCCAGCGTGTTGACGATGCGGTCCGGGCCCACGGTCCGAGGCTCCTCGACATCGAGCTGGATCGGAAGCGCCGTCCCGGCATCGACGACCAGAACCTCGGCGATCCCCCACCTCGAGAGCGCGGCCAGCAATCGATCGGTCGCGACCGGTACGACCGAAGCGATCACGGCCCGCCCGATCCCGTCGCCGGCGATCCCGGCCTCGCCGAGAAACCCGGAGAGGAGGAGCCGAAGTTCGTCGCCCGTTCTCGCGATCGGTGTGCTGTAGCGCCAGCTCCGCTCCGGCTCCAGGGCATCGGGGTCGGCAAGACCGACCACCGTCTCGGTATTTCCCACATCCACCAGAAGATTCTTCATTCCACATCTCCCCTCGAGTCACTCTCCAGCGAAGGGAACGACCCCGCGGTCGGGCGCACGCTCCCACTCCAGATCCGGTGCTCCCGCCCCGAGTCGTCGCGCACGACCAGCGCGCCATCGACCCCCATGCCCGAGGCGACCCCCTCCACCCCGACTTCGGATCTCACCCTGCGGCCCTTCAACAGGTCCCTTCGGGCCAGCCCCTCGTGCACCCGCTCGTCCAGCCGGAGCGGGGTGTCCGCCGGGACCGGGACGAGGACATCGAGGACCACCGAGGCCGCCTCCCGCACGCTGAGGGTCCGCATCCCACCCGGCATCAGCGCGGCCGCGTCCTCGGGCGCCCCCGTCAGGTTCAGACCGATTCCGACCGCGACGGAGGGTGCCGATCTCGTCTTCCCCCCGCGCTCGGACCGCACGGTCTCGCATAGGATTCCGCCCATCTTCCGCCACTCCGGACCTCGCGTCCCCCCACTCGGATCCCGAGGCACCACCTCGACGAACAGATCGTTCGGCCACTTCACCATGATCCGCTCCCCACTCCACTCCTCGAGCCCGACCGCCACTCGGAGTCCGACGACCAGAGGGAAGCCGGCCAGGTCCCCCCCGGGGGCCCGAGCCAGAAGGACCGACATCCAGAGTCCGTCCCCGCCGACACTCACCCAGCCCTTCCCTCCCCTCCCTCTACCGGCCGTCTGTTCTTCGGCCACCACCGCACTTCCGAAGGCCGCTCCCGCCGCCGCAAGCTCGCGCAGGCGATCCTGCGTCGAGGCCAGCCGCGGGTGCCAGTCGATCGGGGGGAGGTCCTCGCGAACCCTCATCGATCCGGTGCCTCCGGAACCCGCCTCGGACGCTCTTCCTCTCCCTGCAGGATCGACCGGTACAGACCCTCGTAGATCGGCACGACCCGCTCCGACGAGAAGGACTCGACGGCCCGCGCCCGAGCCGCGTCCGACACGCGGATCCATTCCGGCTCGTCGGCCAGGAGCCGCCCACCGGCCTCGCCCATCCCCTCGACGTCTCCTACGGGAAAGAGAAATCCGGAATGGCCGTCCTCGACGACCTCCGGAACCCCTCCGACGCGGGAGGCGATCACGGGTACCCCACAGGACATCGCCTCGAGGGCGGCCAGGCCGAAGGACTCCGATTCCGAGGGAAGCAGAAAGAGGTCGCTGCAGGCCAGGAGTTCCTCGACCGCCGAGTGCTTTCCCAGGAAGAGGACGTTCGACAGAAGACCCAGCTCCTCGGCTCGCTCCTGTGCACGCGGTCGCTCGGGGCCGTCCCCGACCATCACCAGACGGGACGGAACCTCCCGATGAATACGGGCGAAGGCCGAGACCACATCCTCGACCCGCTTGACCGGCCGAAAATTCGAGATGTGCATCACGATCTTCTCACCCCCCGGGGCGAGGGTGGCCCGATGACAGGGATCCCGCCCCCGGCGATACCGCCGCGTGTCGATGAAATTGGGCACCACCCGGATCGAGTCCGCATCCACCCCGAAGTTCACTTCGGTCTCTTCGGCGAGGTAGCGGGAGACCGCGGTGAGCCCGTGCGACTTGAGGATCGAGAACCGGGTGATCGACTTGAAGGACGGGTGCTGACCCACCAGGGTGATGTCGGTGCCGTGCAGGGTGGTGACCAGCTTCGGCCCGCCGGTGCCGTTGAACATCTCGCGGGCGATCCAGGCCGAAGTCGCATGGGGGATCGCGTAGTGCGCGTGGACCAGATCGAGCCCGTTGCGCTCGGCCACCTCGTGGATCGCGACGGCGAGCGCCAGCGAATACGGGGGGTGGTCGAAGAGGGGGTACTGATCCATCTCGACTTCGTGGTAGTAGATCCGCTCGCGGAACCGATCCAGTCGGAAGGGCTGGGCATAGGAGATGAAGTGGACCTCGTGCCCGCGTTCGGCGAGTTCCAGTCCGAGCTCCGTTGCCACGGCACCCGAGCCGCCATAGGTGGGATAGCAGGTGATTCCGATCTTCAACGAGCGTCTCCCGGACCCCGAGTCCGGCCGTGAGGCCACCGGGGGTCGTTCGTGGGTTCACAGAGGGGGATCTCGGGCACCTTACCCCTTCGCCCTCGCGGCGGTCCCGGGCCACCATTCGAGAACCCGCTCGACCTGGGAGGCGAGGGGTCGGGTCGCATCGATCTCCAGAACCTCGGCGGGCAACTGATGTCGGAACCAGGTCTCCTGACGGCGTGCGTAGCGCCGCGTCGCCCGCTGAACGGCGTCGATCGCCTCGTCGAGCGCCAGCTCCCCGAGGAGTACCCCGGCCGCCTCCCGATACCCGGTGCCGGTCATTCCGGGAGCCTCGACGGGAACCCCCGCTTCGAGAAGCGCCCGGACTTCGGCCAGCAGCCCCGCCTCGAACATCGCCTCGGCCCGTGCGTTGATCCGCGCGTAGAGGGTCTCTCTGGGAACGATGAGCCGCACGACTCCGAACCGGACCGGCCGCGCTGCCGAGGGTGAATGTGCGTGCCACCAGGAAAGGGGACGCCCGGTGAGCAGAGCCACCTCGAGGGTGCGGCCGACCCGCTGCGCCCCCCCTTCGATCGCGAGCTCGGCCCGGTCGGGATCCAGGCGGCGAAGCCAGTGGGCCAACTCCTCCTCGGACCGGCCCGAGAGCCAGCCGCGGAGGCGCTCCCGTCGCTCCTCGTCGAGGGGGGGCTCCCGGAAGATCGGATCGGTCAGCGCCTTCAGGAAAAACCCGGTTCCACCGACCAGGAGCGGAAGCCGGCCACGCTCGCGGATCTCCGCCATCCAGCCCCGGGCCTCTCTCGCGAAGCGCGCGGCTGAGTAGCGTTCACGGGGGTCGATCAGGTCCAACCCGAAGTGAGGGACCCGGCTCCGGTCCCGAGAAGCGACCTTGGCCGTGCCGATATCCATCCCCCGATACACCTGACGGGAGTCCATCGAGATGATTTCTGCTTCGAGGGCCTCGGCCACCGGCAGCGAGAGGGCGGTCTTCCCCGAGGCGGTCGGGCCCACGATCGCGAGTCCCTCGGGCGCCTCGGTCATCGTCCGAACTTCCGCTCCAGCTCCGCGCGGGAGAGGCGCACCGTTGTCGGCCTGCCGTGCACGTCGTGGTAGGGCAACTGCGTGGCGAAGAGCTGGTCGAAGAGTTCCTGGATCTCTCGCGCGCTCAGCTCCTGGCCCGCCTTGATCGCCGCCTTGCAGGCGAAGCTCATGGCCACGCGCTCGTGCTGGTTGCGTGCGGAGCGCACCAGCTCGGAGCCGTTCGTCAGCTCCTCGATCATCTCCCGGAAGCACTTCTCGGCGTCGAAGTAGGGGTGGGGGTTCGGAACCGCGTGCAGAATCACGGTATCCCCTCCGAAGAACTCGACCTCGAAGCCGGCCTGCTGCAGGAGCCCCTTGAGGTCCTCGACCATCTCCACCTCGGAGGTCGGGAGCCGGATGGTGAGCGGAAAAAGAAGCCGCTGTGCCTCGGCACCCTCCCGGTCAAAGCCTGCCATGATCCGCTCGAAGAGCACCCGTTCGTGCGCGGCATGCTGGTCGATCAACAGGAGTCCGTCGCGCACCTCGGCCATGATCCACGCCCGGTGAACCTGCCAGAGGCGCGGGCGGAGTTCGAGATCCGTGGGAAGGAGCTCGGTGTCCGCACCCCCCGCCCCGCCCTCACCCGATCCCGAGTACCCGCGCTCCGGCGGGCCGGCCCGGGGTCCGTCCGCCGTGTCCGCCGGGATGGCCGCCGCCTCGCCCGGTGTGTCGTGGGGTGCGGAGCCCGAGGCCAGGAAGAGCGCCATCTGCGACTCGGTGTCGGCCGCCTCGGGTGGGGGCTTCGTCTGCTCGCGAACCCTCATCTCCGGGGGGGGGCGCGGGGCGTCGAAGGTGGCCGACGAGGCCAGGCCCTCGAGCGCATTCCGAACGGCCTCCTCGACCACTCGCTCCATTCGCTCTCTTCGATCGAAGCGGACTTCGGCCTTCGTCGGATGCACATTCACGTCGACCGAACCGTCCGGAACCGAGAGGAAGAGGAAGATCCAGGGTCGGTGGTCCGCGGGAATCGTGGTTCGGTAGCCCCGCCCCGCGGCCGAGAGGAGCCCTGGGTCTCGAAAGGGGCGTCCCGCCACGAAGAGCTGCGAGCGCCGGAACCCCGGACGAGTGGCGTCGGGGCGCTGGATGAGCCCCTGCACGCGAATCCCATCGACTTCGTGGTCCGTCGCGATCAGGCCGGATGCCGCTTCGACTCCCCAGATCGCGGCAACCCGACCTCCGAGCCCGGGCGAGGCGGGCAGTTCGAGCAGCGGTCGATCATCCGACAGGAGGATCAGCTCGAGCGCCGGGTTCGCGAGTGCGATCGGGATCAGCGCCTCGCTCACCGCCCGACTCTCGACGCCCGGAGCCCGCAGGAACTTGGACCGAGCCGGAGCATTGAAAAAGAGGTTCTCGACGAGGATGGTCGTGCCGGGGTTGCGCGGATGATCTCGCACATCGAGCACGGTCCCGCCACGCACCGAAATTCGGGTCCCGACCGGATCGGCGCGCCGTCGGGTCTCGATGGCGAGCCGGGAGACCGAGGCGATCGAGGGGAGGGCCTCGCCCCGGAACCCGAAGCTTCGGACGCCCCGTAGATCCTCCGCCTTTCGGATCTTCGACGTGGCGTGACGGTCCAGCGAGAGAAGGGCGTCTTCGCGGCTCATTCCCACTCCGTCGTCCGCCACCCGGATCGATCGCTTGCCGCCTCGTTCGATCCGCACCTCGATCCGTTCGGCCCGTGCGTCCACCGCGTTTTCCACCAGTTCCTTCGCGACGCTCGCCGGGCGCTCCACCACCTCTCCGGCCGCGATCTGGTTCGCGACGGCGTCCGGGAGAATCTGTATCGTCCTCGACATCGAGCCCCCGCTCATCGGGACCCGGAGCGGGCCTCGAAGCCGAAGAATGTCTCGGCCGTCTCGGTCGTGCGCTCGATCACCGCCTCGACGGATTCCCCGCGAAGCTCCGCAATACGATCGATGGTGTGGCGCACGAAGGCGGGCTCGTTTCGGCGGCCCCGGTGCGGGATCGGAGCCAGGTAAGGTCCATCGGTCTCGACGAAGTACCGGTCCGACGGCACCGCCCGCACGGCCTCGTCCCCCTGGAAGCTGCGGAAGGTGACGATCCCCGTGAAGGAGACGAACCAGCCGGCGTCCATCGCGGCCTCGAGGAGCGAGAGGTCTCCGGGGAAGCAGTGCAGGACCCCGCGGACCCCCGCCTCTCCCGCCGATCGCACGATCGAGGTCATCTCGGCCTCGGCCTCGCGGCAGTGCACGACCACGGGGAGTCCCAGCTCTCCGGCCAGTTCGAGCTGGGCTTCGAACCAGCGGAACTGCACGTCGCGGGGCGAGAAGTCGTAGTGAAAATCCAGCCCGCACTCACCGAGTGCCACGATTCCCGGTGCCGAGAGACGCTGACGGAGAGCGGCCAGAACGTCGTCCTTTGCCCCGGCGACCGCGGGCAGGTCTCCGACCTGGTGCGGGTGAACTCCCGCGGTCCCGAAGATCTCCGGGCCGTTCCGGTGCCCGTCCGACCCCTGCACGCAGAGGGTCGCGACCTGTTCGGCGTCCTCGAGATCCGACGCGATGCTGATCACGGCACCGACGCCCGCTTCCGCCGCCCTCGTCAGGACCTCGTCGAGGTCGTCCCCGAAGGGAGATGCGGTCAGATGGCAGTGCGTGTCGATGATCATCGAGTGCGGTGGTCCCCTGGATCCGACGGTCGAGAAGGGAGCGATCGGGCCGCCCGTGGGCCCGGTGGTCCTCAGACCGGAATCGCCTTGCGACTCTTCCGGGCCGTGGCGCCCCGCTTCTTCTTCTTGTCCTTCTTCTCCCATCGCTTCTGGATCTCGAGCAGCGCGGGCGAGGCGACGAAGATCGAGGAGTACGTACCGATCACGACTCCGAGGATCAGAACGATCGTGAAGTCCCTGATGACGGCACCGCCAAGGATCAGGAGCGAGAGGAGCACCGCGAGGGTGGTGCCCGAGGTCATCACCGTGCGCGGCAGCACCTCGTTGATCGATCGGTCGATCAACGTGATGGGATTCTCACGGCGCCCGCCCTTCTTGTTGAGATTTTCCCGGATCCGGTCGAACACGACGATCGTGTCGTTCAGAGAGTACCCGACGATCGTAAGAATCGCCGCCACGGTCGGCAGCGAGATCTCGATCCGGAAGAGCGCCAGGAAGCCCAGCGTGATCAGGATGTCGTGGGTGGTGGCGACGATCGAGGCCAGACCAAACCGGAATTCGAAGCGGAAGGCGATGTAGATCAGGGTCAGGACGAAGGAAAAGAGGATCGCGAGAAGCGCCTGCTGCGTGAGCTCCTCTCCGATCTTCGCCCCCACGATGTCCGTCTGGATTACCTGGTACGCTCCGACACTCTCCGACGCGTCGAGTTGCGCCCGCAGCGCTCGGGAGACGACCTCGATGTCATCGGTGTCCTCGGCGAGTGGAGCGCGGACGATGTATTGGTTGTCGGCACCGAACTCGGCAATCGAGGGGGCCTGGGCCCCGCCGAGCGCTTCCCGCAGATCCGCGGCCGACGTCTCTTCTTCGAACTCGAAGACCATGACGGTGCCACCGGTGAAGTCGATACCGTAATCGACCCAGCTTCCGATGCTGACGACGTTGAAGAGCATCGCACCCAGCCCCAGTACGATCACCACGGCGGAGACCACGTAGGCCTTACGCCGCTTCTCGATGAACTGGTAGCTCGCGTCCTTGAAAAATCTCATGTAATGTGCAGCCTTGGGGGTCTAGTGGAGGGGATGCGGACCGCCCCCCGGGGCAGAATTTCCCCGGGGGCCGTTCACTCCTCAGATACTGATGGTGTCCTGAGCCTTCTTGTTCCGGATGTAGATCAGGTACAGCGTCCGGGTCACGTAGAGGGCCGAGAAGAACGATGCGATGATCCCGACCGAGAGGGTGACGGCAAACCCTCGGACCGGACCCGTTCCGAACTGGAAGAGGATCAGAGCCGTGATCAGCGTCGTCAGGTTGGCGTCGACAATCGCCGACAGCGCGTGGCCGAACCCTTCGTCCACTGCGGTTCGAACCGCTCGTCCGGCGTCCACTTCCTCTCGTATTCGTTCGAAGATCAGCACGTTCGCGTCCACGGCCATACCGATCGAGAGGATCAGCCCCGCGATTCCGGGCACCGTGAGGGTGGCTCCCAGAGCGGCGAGCCCTCCGAGCACGAGAAGCATGTAGACGCTCAGGGCCACGATCGCCAGAACCCCCGTGACCTTGTAGTACGCGATCATGATTACGACCACGAGGAGCAGTCCGATCATCCCCGCGATCATCCCCTGATCGATCGAGTCCTGACCGAGCGAGGGTCCGACCGTCCGCTCCTCCATGATGCGCAAGGGAGCCGGAAGCGCACCGGCTCGGAGCACGAGCGCGAGGTCACGGGCCTCCTCCATCGAAGACCCGCCGAGTTCGATCTGACCCCGGGTGCGGATCTGCGCGCGCACCGTGGGAGCGCTCACGACCTCGCGGTCCAAGATGATCGCGATCCGCTCCCCGATGTTCTGACCGGTCAGGTCGCCGAACAGCCGGCCACCGGCACGAGACAGCTCGAACTGCACGATCGGCTGGTTGAACTGCTGATCCCGGGCCGAGCTGGCGTCTTCGAGCATGTCCCCGGTGAGGAAGGCGTCGCGCTCGAGCACGTAGAGCTGGCGGTAGAGTCGGCCGCCGAACGCCTGCGGCTGCCAGCCCCACTGCACCGTCACCCCGCGGGGGAGGGCAGCCTGGAACTGGGGAAGCTCCGTGAACATCCGGGCCACCTGGTAGTCCTCGGTGGTCACCAGGAACTCGCCCGGCTGTCCCGAGTCGAGAAGCAGCGAGGAGAAGGGACGAAGGAGCCGCTCATCTTCGGTCAGCTGCTCCAGCTCCTCTTCGAGCTCCTGCAGCGCCTCCGGATCCTCGGCTTCCTCGAGCTCCTCCTGCAGCGCCCGCTGCTCCTCGGTCAGCTCCTCTTCCGGCGGAGGCTGGCCCCCGAACAGAAGGTCCTCGACCGTCTCCTCGGCCATCTCGATATCACGACCGAGCGCCCGGATGGAATCGGCACCGATCGCCGCCACGACCGCAGCGTCGAGTCGCCCCAGCGCCGCCTCGATCTGTGAAGTGCTGAGCACGAGCTTCCATTCGAGCAGCGCGGTGGTACCGACGAGCTCCTTGGCCCGCTCCTCGTCGGTGACCCCGGCGAGCTCGACGATCAGGCGATCCTGACCGACCGTCTGAATGATCGGCTCCTCGACCCCGAGTTCGTCCACACGATTCCGGATGACGCGCTCCGACCGCTGGATCGCATCGGCACGGTCCTCGAGAGACATGAGGCCCTCGGGGTCATCGATCTCGAGGACGAGGTGCATGCCCCCCTGAAGGTCGAGACCCAGTTTGATGGGGGAGCCCGTTTCCATGTGGTTGCTGTAGAGATACCAACCGGAGGCTCCCACCACGAGAAGGATCAGGAGGATCCGTGCTCGGATGGATTTGAACATATCTGCGTGTTGAACCTTCAGAAGATGAGCGGACGACGGGACTCCCGTCAGGGGGCCCCTCTGCCAAGCCTCTTAACTTCGCAGTCACCCCTCAGGGTGTCAATTCTCGGATCGAGGTCCGAATCAGAGGGCGGCTCGACGCAGAATGGCTCGGACCCGGGCGATGAACCGATCGGGCTGGATTCCCTTCGAGAGATACCCGTCGGCTCCGGCCTCGAGAAGCTCGGCCTCGGACTCCTCCCCCTCCTTCCCGGTGCGTACCAGGACGGGCAGGGCCGACGTGTCGACGGCACCCCGGACCCACCGCAACACTTCGCGCCCGTCCTTTCCGGGCATCCGGAGATCGAGAATCATCAGCGACCAGTCCGGATCCTTGGCCAGGACGTCCATCGCGGCCTGGCCATCCTCGACCGCGGTCACCTCGAACCCCTGGCCCTGAAGCAGCGTGGTCGCGAGGAGCCGGGCGTCCTCTTCGTCATCGACGACGAGTATGCGGGGAGGCCCCTTCGCCTCTTCGCGTTCCTCGTGGTCGACCATCTGCCCGATGACCCGCTCGACCTCGACGAGGGTGGTCCGACCCTCGCGCACGAATTCCAGGGCGGCCTCGCGCATCGTGCGCATCCCGCCCTGGATCGCAAGACGCTGGAGCGTCGCGTGTCCCTTGCGCAGCTCGATGGCCTCCTGGATCCGGGGATCGATGAACATGACCTCGAGCACCGGGAGACGCCCGCGATATCCGGTGAAGCCGCACTCGGAGCACCCCACCGCCCGCACGAGAGGCTCGGTGTCCAGCCGTCCGGCCAGCTCCTGCTCCTCGGGGGTCAGCGAGCCTCGCACCGGCTCCGCGCAGGCCGAGCACACCCGACGGAGAAGCCGCTGGGCGAGTGTGCCCCGCAGCGCGGTCGCCACCGTCGAGTGCTGCAGACCGAGGTCGGCGAGCCGGGCCACCGCCGCGACGGCATCGTTGGCGTGCACCGTGGCCAGAACGAGATGCCCGGTCAGCGCGGCCTGTGCCGCGGTCTCCGCCGTCTCGCGATCGCGGATCTCACCGACCAGGATCACATCCGGGTCCTGACGCAGGATCGCCCGAAGCGCGCCGGCGAAGGTCACCCCCTGCTTGGTCTCGACCTGGATCTGCGTGATCGCGGGCAGGTCGTACTCGACCGGGTCCTCGACCGTCATGATGTTGACCTTCCCGTCGGCCAACTCCCGCAGGGCACCGTAGAGCGACGTGGTCTTCCCCGATCCCGTGGGCCCGGTCACGAGCACGACCCCCTCCCGGTGGCCGAGGAGCTGCCGGAACCGTTCCAGCTCCACGGTCGGGATTCCGAGCCCCTCGAGGGTGAAGGTCTGCGTCGAGGCGAGAATCCGGATCACGCACTTCTCGGATCCGGACGACGGAATCGTCGATACGCGCAGGTCGTACCCGCTGTTTCTCACCTGCACCCGCGCCTTTCCGTCCTGCGGTCGCAGCCGGTCGGTGATGTCGAGCTTCGAAAGGATCTTGATCCTCGAGATCACCCGATTGAGGGCGGGCATGGGAAGCTCCATGTGCTGTCGAAGCACGCCATCGACCCGGATCCTCACATGCCCCTTCCCGCGACCGGGCTCGATGTGAATGTCCGATGCCCCCACCTCGATCCCATCCCGGATGATCAGGTTCGCGAGCTTGGTCACCGGCCCCGATTCCACGTCCGCGGCCGCCAACGACTCCGGGCCGCGCTCCTCGACCACCTGAAAGCCCGCGGCCTCATCGACCCCGGAGACGTCCAGATTGCTGAGAAGCGCCTCGACCGAGCGCTCCGGGGAGAAGGACCCGTCCAGAGCATCCCGAATCTGCTGTGGCGAGGCCACTCGGAACACGACCGTACGCCCCGACGCGAAGCCCAGCGAACGCTCGGCGTCGAGGTCGGTGGGGTCGCAGGTTGCGACCGTGATCTGGCGGTCGGTGAGGGTCAGGGGGAATACGTGGTGCTTGCGGGCCACCGACTCGGGAATGACCTCGGACGCGGAAGGGTCCGAAAGCCCGAAGTCGGCCAGATCGAGGCGGAAATGCGACGCCACCGCGCTCGCGAGCCGATGGTCGTCGACGCCGAGCGCTCTCACCACCGGGTTCCATGCTTCCCGAACGGGGGTCGAAGGCGCGATCGACGGCGTTCCGGAAGCGTCCATGCCCGCCCGCTCAGCTACGCGGAAGAGCCAATGCGTCGATGTCACCGGGTCGAGCTCTCCAGGATTTTCGAAGGATACCGTACACGGAGACGTCCGCCCCTCGTGTTCGAGTGCCCCTCTCTCCGAGGTGGAAGTGGGCCGTCGGAAGGTAAGAGAAGATCGAGCAATTCGCCAAATCCCTCCGGCGGGTGTCGTCAGCGCGTCATGAAATGCCGGGCGGCCTCCCGTCCGAGCGGCGTGAGATGCAGCCGGTCTCCCTCACCCCGATCGAGGAACCCGTCCCGCTCGGCACGGTCGGCCACCTGGCGTGCGAAGTCCGGGCTCCACCGCAGGTGTGCCGACAGGTGTCCCAGCCGATTCTCCTCGGCAGCCGCCGGGCTGTGCTCATGATTCAGCAGGTGGATCGTCAGCATCAGGCGGGCGAAGGAAACCTTCTGACGCCGCCGCCGGAGCAGGCTCGCGACGACCCCCCGGTCGGGCGCCAGGAGCATCGAGAGGAGGAACACGAGTCCTGCGGCCGTCGCCATCGACCCGGCAATCGACGCATCGAGCCCCCTTGCGATCCAGAATCCCGACACCGCCGAGACCGCGGCGAGCAGCGCGCTCAACCCGATCATCAGGGGCAGCCGGTCGGTCAGCAGCCGGGCCGAGGCGGGGGGAGCGATCATGAGCGCCACCACGAGGATCGAGCCCACCGCGTCGAAGGCCCCGACCGCCGTGACCGATACCAGCCCCATGAACGCGTACTGAATGAGCACCGGCGAGAAGCCCATCGCCGCGGCGAGCCCCGCATCGAAGGTCGAGACCTTGAGCTCCTTGTAGAAGGCCATGAGAAAGAGAAGATTGAGCGCCAGGATTCCTCCCATCATCCAGAGCGACCGGGGCCCAAGGTCGTGGCCCCCGACCTCGAGCCGACGAAAAGGCGCAAAGGCGATCTCCCCCAGGAGCACGGCGTCGACATCGAGGTGGACATTTCCCGCGTACCGTGAAATCAGGAGGACCGCGAGGGAGAAGAGCGCCGGGAAGACGAGGGCGATGGCGGCGTCCTCCTTCACCCTCCGGGTGGCGTGAAGCGCCTCGACCATCGCCACCATCAGGAGCCCCGTGGCCGCGGCGGCCAGGATCAGGATCGGAGAGTTCAGGTCCTGGACCCAGAAGAAGGCCAGGACGATCCCGAGCAGGATGGAGTGGGAGATGGCATCCGAGAGCAGGGCCATCCTCCGGAGCACCAGGAACACCCCCGGGAGCGCACAGGCCACCGAAACCACGACCGCGAGAAGCTGGATCTCGAAATCGAGGCCGCTCACGACGGCTCCTCGTCGGGGTCCAGAAAGCGGGTTCGGGCACGCTTCTCGCCCTCGGGCGTGAGTCCCCAGGATCCAGGCCGGAGTTCGCGGGCCCAGCCCTGTTCGCCCAGCGTCTCGAGGCTGCGCTCGATCCCGACCTCACCCCGCCGCATCGCCCGCAGCGTCGCCACCGGATGCCCGTAGCGACGGTCCTCGTGCTGCATGGCCAGCGCGTATAGGTCGGCGAGCACCGCGTCGGCACGAATTCGCCGCCCCACCCGGCGTTGTCTCACCACCTCCGCCAGGAGCCCTCGTCCGGGCGCCGCGAGCAGCGATATCCCGACGATCGCGCTCGCGACCAGGACGATCACGGGTCCGGTCGGAATCCCCGATCCGGCGCTGCTGAACCCGACACCGACCACCCCCGCCAGCGCCCCGAGTCCCGCCGCCAGAAGCACCATCAGCCCGAGCGAATCGACCCACTGACGCGCCGCGGCGGCGGGGGCCACCACGAGCGCACTCATGAGAACGACCCCGACGGTCTGCAGCCCGAGCACGATCGCGACTACCAGGAGCGACGTCAGGAGAAACTCCACCCGCCGCACCGGCACCCCCAGACTCGCCGCGAAGGCCCCGTCGAAGGTGAGGACCTTGAACTCCTTCCAGAAGAGCGCCAGGAGTGCGAGTGCGCCCGCCCCGACGATAATGAT
Organism: Gemmatimonadales bacterium; assembly: GCA_007692605.1. Lineage (GTDB taxonomy): Bacteria > Gemmatimonadota > Gemmatimonadetes > Longimicrobiales > Gaopeijiaceae > SLBA01. The sequence continues at coordinate 27,038 of REBS01000103.1, read as the reverse complement.
CATCTGGACATCGGCGGCCATGAGGGTGGCAGCCTGCCCCCACAGGAAGGTCTCGAGTCCGGCCTGCGACGCCAGCGGAAGCCGCTGCACGAAGGTCAGGATCACCAGACCGAATCCGAAGAAGACCGAGAGCACGATCCCCAGCGCCGTGTCCTCCGGGAGCCGGGCACCCCGCACGATCCCCATTACGGCCAGCGTTCCGATCCAGCCGGCCAGTGCGGCACCGAGCACGAGCACCGGGGTGGCCCGGCTTCCCGTCAGGAGGAAGGCAAGCCCGATTCCCGGAAGTGCCGCGTGGGCGATCGCGTCGCCCAGAAGGCTCTGGCGCCGGAGCACCGCGAAGCACCCGAGGGCACCCGCCACCGCCCCGAGCGCCGCGGCCCCCAGCGCCACGGTGCGAAAGGTGTAGTCGAAGAGGAAGACCTGCAGCGCCTCGAGCACTCTCAGCTCTCCGGAAGGTCGGCCACCGGCGCGTCCGAGACTGCCTGCAGGAAGGGAACGCGGCCCCCGTACGCGACACGAAGATTATCTTCGGTGAAGACCTCGCTCACCGGACCCGACGCGATCCTCCGCACATTGAGGATCACCACGTCATCGAAGTACTCCGGCACGGTCTGCAGTGCGTGATGGACCGCCACGACCGTGTCCCCCCGGTCACGCAGCTCACGCAGCACCTCGACGATCGCCGTCTCGGTGCGCGCGTCGACCCCCTGGAAGGGCTCGTCCATCAGGTAGATCCGAGCTTCCTGCACCAGCGCCCGGGCCAGGAACACCCGCTGCTGCTGCCCCCCCGAAAGCTGACGGATCTGCCGGTCCTGGTAGGCCTCCATCCCGACCTTCTCGAGGGCCCTCACCGCCCGGATCCGCTCGGGCCGCCCCGGGCGTCGGAACCATCCGACCTCCCGATACGTGCCCATCAGGACCACATCGAGGACCGAAGTGGGAAAGTCCCAGTCCACGGTTCCCCTCTGGGGCACGTACGCGACCTCGCTTCGAGCCTCCTGGATCGTGCGATCCAGAATTCGGACCCGGCCCGCAGCGGGCCGCACGAGCCCCAGGATCGACTGGATGAGCGTGGTCTTCCCCGCCCCGTTCGGTCCCACGATCGCGGTGAGCGCGCCGGGCCGGACCTCGAGATCGATATCCCAGAGCACCGGCTGCTCCCGGTAGGCGACCGTCAGGTCGTTGACCTCGATCGCCGGCCCTCCGTCGGGAAGGGACGCGGCGGGTTCCGGCGCGCCCATCACCCGTCTCCCGCCGTCAACGCATCGACGATCGTCCGGACGTTGGATCGAATCATCCCGGGATAGGTCCCCTCGGGAGTTCCGGGATCGCCCATCGCATCCGAGAAGAGGCTCCCCCCGATCTCGACATCGAATCCCCGGGACCGCACGGCGGCCCGGACCGCCTCGATGTTGCGAGGGGGAATCGAAGTCTCGATGAAGAGGGCGGGAATCTCCCGCTGCGCAATGAATTCCGCGAGGCGCTGCACATCACCGGTTCCGGCTTCGGTCGCCGTCGACAGTCCCTGGAGCCCCCGGACCTCGAAGCCGTACGCCCGCCCGAAGTAGTTGAAGGCGTCATGCGCCGTGACCAGAACCCGCAGGGAATCCGGCACCCGCGCGATCTCGGATCGCACCCACTCGTCGAGCTCCTCGAGCTCCGCGATGTACTCCGCCGCCCGGCGCTCGAACTCCTCGGCCCCCTCCGGATCCACCTCGGTCAGCGTCTCGCGCACGACCTCGACCGCCGAGATCCACATCGAGACGTCGGACCAGACGTGCGGGTCGTAGGCCCCCTCGAACTCGGGCGGGGTCAGCAGCCGCTCGCGGTCGAGGGCATCGGTGACGGCCCTCGTGCGGGTGCGCCCGTCCATCTCGGCGAGCACCTCGCCCATCGCCGCCTCCAGGTGCAGCCCGTTGTAGAAGATCAGCTCCGCCTCGGCGAGTCGCCGCACGTCTCCCGCCGACGCCTTGTACAGGTGAGGATCCACTCCGGGGCCCATCAGCCCCTGGACCGACACCCGATCCCCTCCGACCCGCTCGACCACGTCGGTGATCATCCCGATCGTGGTGACGACCCGGATCCCGTCACCTGCGGACGGATCGTCTCCTCCGCAGGCGATGACGGCGAACAGGGCCAGGGCGATCACGAGACATCGCGTCGGACCTCGCCTCGGCCATGGCTTCGGACCTCGCAGTGAGCGGACGCGTCGATGCATGGAACGGTGCCTTGTTTCCGGAGTATTTTAGGGGCAGCTAAATCATTATTTAGCTCAGCCTAAATTTTCTTTGATTACCTTGAATCGTCAAGGGTTCCCAACGTACCCGTCCCGCCCCACCCGCCTCTCCCGACCCCCTGGTTTCATGCGCCGACGCATTCTGCAGGTGACCACCAGCGCGCTTGTCGGTCTCGCCGTCGTCGCGGCGATCGTCTGGCTCACCCCGCCCCCGATGTCCGAGATGGAGTGGGACGGCGCCTCGGCGCCCCCGTCTCCCTACCCGGCTCCGGGACTCGAACTGCCCGGCCTGGACGGCGAACCGGTGAACCTCGCCTCCTTCCGGGGGCGAACCACCGTGGTCTTCTTCGGTTTCTCCAATTGTCCCGATGTCTGTCCGTCGACGCTCCTGAGTCTGACCCGGGTGCTCGACGACCTCTCCCCCCGACAGGCCGATCGCCTGCGGGTCGTCTTCGTGACCGTCGATCCCGAGCGCGATACCCCGGAGCGCCTCGAGGAGTGGATGGCCAACTTCCATCCCTCGATCGTCACCCTCCGGGGCACGGAAGAGGAAGTCCTCGAGACCGCGCGCGAATGGGGCGTTCATGTGGCCCGGGCCCCGACTCGGACCGGCAACGATGATCCCCACGCGCACATGGACCACGGCGATCCATCGCTGTCCCCCGAGGTTCAGGCGGCGGTCCCCGCGGGAGCCCCGGGCGCCTACGGCGTCGATCATTCGGCCCGATCCTTCGTGATCGACCGGGCGGGGCGTGTCGTTCTGCTTCTGGCCCCCTTCCAGAGCTCGGAGTCGATGGGACGCGATCTTCGTCGAGTCCTCCGGTGATCCCGATCCCTTCGACGCACGAGGGGAACGGAGTCCCGGCGATACGATCGGCACTCCTCATCCTCCTCGTGCTGGTCTCGGCCTGCCGGGGAGGGGATACCGGGGAGGCTCTTCCGGGGACCGTTCAGATCGCCGTCACCCCCACCCCGCCGATCACCGGCCCGGCGCTGGTGGTCGTCGAGATCCATGACGACGCTGGAGCGCCGGTGACCGGCGCCGAGGTCGAAGTCGAAGGGACCATGGACCACGCGGGAATGGTCCCGGTGCGCGAGACCGCGCGAGACGAGGGGGAGGGGCGCTACCGGGTCCAGGCCTTCGAGTTCACGATGGGGGGCGACTGGATTCTCCTGGCACACATCACCCTTCCGGACGGAACCACCGGGGTCCACCGGACCCGCGTTCGGGTCGCCTCGGGGAACCCCTCGGACCCGCCGAACGGGTCCTCGGAGCGGTGACCGCAGGATCCGGCAACGCCCCGAGCCCCGGCCCGAGCGGGAGAGTCCGAGGCGTCGACCTCCTGACGCTCCCGGTACTGGGGCGGTTTCTGCGCTGGCGACACGCACGGACGGTCCTCCAGTCCGGATGCCTCGCCCTGGCCGCGATCATCCTCCTCGACGGCTGGTTCGGCCCGCAGCTCGCCCCCCGGAACCTTGCGGGCGTTCTGCCCTGGGTGCACTGGCGGGGCTTCGTGGTCCTGGCGCTGCTCGTCGCGGGAAACCTCTTCTGCATGGCGTGCCCCTTCATGCTGCCACGCAGGATCGCCAAGCGCTTCCTGCCGGCGGACCGGCCCTGGCCCTCGCTCTTTCGATCGAAGTGGCTGGCGGTGGGGCTCCTGATCGGGTTCTTCTGGGCGTACGAGGCCTTCTCGCTCTGGGCGAGCCCCTGGCTCACCGCCTGGGTCGCGGCGACCTATTTCGTCCTCGCCTTCGTGATCGACGGATTCTTCCGGGGGGCCTCATTCTGTCGCTTCGTCTGCCCGATCGGCCAGTTCCACTTCGTCAACGCGATGGTCTCCCCCACCGAGATCCGGGTCCGGGATCCCGAGGTCTGCGGCCGCTGCGAGACGCTCGACTGCATCCGTGGACGCTACACGTCCGAGGCCCTGGCCCGCGCGGGCTCCGGGCAGCGACCGGGAAGCACGGCCCGATCGGATGCATCCGAGCTGTCCGAGCTCTCCGACCCGCCCGACCATGACTGGCAGGCCCGTCCACTCCGCCCCGACGCTCACGGGCGCCTTTCCCTCGCGGGAGCCGGAACCGAGGGTCCGAACCCGACCCGACCGGCCTCCGCGGCATCGGGACGGGCGCTCGGCCGGGCCGGACTCCTGCAGGGAGGCTGCGAGCTGGCCCTCTACCAGCCCCGCAAGGAGGGGAACCTCGACTGCACCTTCTGCATGGAGTGCATCCACGCCTGCCCGCACGACAATGTGGGATTCTTCACCCGGTCCCCCCTTCGAGACCTCACCGAAGACCCCGTGCGCTCCGGCGTCGGTCGTCTCTCGGGGCGCCCCGATCTCGCGGCCCTCGCCCTCCTGCTCACCTTCGCCGCCTTCCTCAACGCCTTCGGGATGGTCGAGCCCGTCTTCGCCCTGCAGGCCTGGGTCGCCACCACTTTCGGAATCACCTCGAGGGCCGGGCTCCTCCTGGGCTTCTTCGCGGTCGGCCTCGTCCTCGTGCCGGCCGCACTCACGCTCGGCACCGCGGCCGTCTCCCTTGCGTTGGCGCCCCCGCGCTCCGTCGACCGCGCCGGCGACTCTCTCACGCGCCGCGCCACCCGGTACGCCTGGGGCCTCGTCCCCCTGGGGTTCGGGATGTGGACCGCGCACTACCTCTACCACCTGTTGATCGGAGGACTCACCGTGGTCCCCGTGATCCAGGAGTACCTGCGCGACCTGGGACTTCCCGCCGGTGATCCCGTGTGGGGGCTCGGCGCGATGGTCCCCGAATCCTGGCTCTTCCCCGTTCAGCTTCTCACCCTGCAGGGAGGCCTTCTGGTCAGTCTCGTCGCTCTGTACCGCATCTCGCGGCGGACGGAACCCTCCCGCCATGCGGCCGGGCGGGCCTTCCTTCCCTGGGCGCTTCTCGCCACACTACTGGCCGGAGCCGGGATCTGGCTCCTCCTTCAGCCCATGGAAATGAGAGGAACGTTCTTTGTCTGACCGCACCAGAGGGAGGGTGGCGATCCTTGGCGTGATCGCACTGCTTGTCACCGTCTTCTTCCTCCCCCAGACCACCTGGGCCAACGGGGGCACCCTCCGGCTGGCCAATGTCGTGATGGGAGAGTACCGCGTCTCCGTCTTCACCGACCCCACCCCGGTGCGCCCGGACTCCCTCGACGTGAGCCTCCTGATTCTCCAGGACGGCCGGCTCGGTGTGGCCGAAGACGTCGAGGTCGTCGTCACCTCGCGCGCTCTCGACAATCAGGGGGTGGGAGAATCGCTCGTGGCGACCCGGGAGCAGGCCGATGACCCACGCTATTACGCCACGAAGTTCGCGCTCGGCGCCGAAGGTCGTTGGGAGATCGGGGTGCGGGTGTCGGGGCCGGCGGGCGAGGGCGAGGCGTCGTTCGAGGTCACCGCCCGGGACCGCGGCCTGCTCGGTCATCCGGTCGTGCTCTCACTGCTGGCGCTCCTCCCCCTGATCCTCGTCGGCCTCTGGATCCTGAGCCGCGACGAGGAGGAGCCGGGCACAACGGCAACGGCGCCCGCCGACCCGGAGGTCGGCTGACGCCGCAGTGCCGTACATTCACTCGTGGCGGGCCGATGTCACCGACCCCCGTCGAATCCCAGTCAGAGCCGCTCGTCGAGGAGGGCCCGAAGTTTCTTCAGCTCCGCATTCGACAGGTCGCGATCGGAGACCAGCTGCGTGACCAGCAACTCGGGGGATCCCTTGAAGAGGTTCCCCAGGAGTCGGTCCAGGTGGTTCCGGCGAGCGACGTTCTGCTCGACCAGCGGCAGGTAGCGGTAGGCGCGCCCATCCATCTCGTGCGCCACATAGCCCTTCTGCTCGAGCGTTCTCAGAACCGTCAGGACCGTCGTGTACGCCAACGGGTCTTCGATCGCCTCCTGAACCTCGAGCACCGTACCCGAGCCCTCCCTCCAGAGGACATCCATAATGTCCAGCTCTCGCTCGGTGAACATCGCTTTCTTCTCGGCCACGAACCCCCCTACGCTGAGTGTGTAGAATTCAAATATTAGGTTATACATAAAACGAGGGCCGGGACCCCGTCAACCCCACGCTCACGGCACTCCCCCGCCATCGTCACGTACTCAATGCGCCTCAGAATCTGACAGACCTTCTTCGAGTGCACAGTGGTCCCCGCAGCCCAGTGCATGCCGATTGCCCGCAACCATCCGGTACACCCATCCGGCGACGAGGCGGACGCCGGGGATCCGGAAGGTCCACGCACCCAGACGCCAACGGGGCAGCAGTCGGAGCACCTCCTCGACCGCCCGGGCCCCGGTCCAGACCCGCCCGCCGGGAGCGATCAGGTGCATGGCCTCTTCGAAGTCCGAACGGGGAATCGAAGGGAACCGTTCCCGGACCTCCTCGCTCTGAAGGGGCAGGAACTCGATCCGATCCCCACGATCCCGGGCCGCGATCCAGGCCACCGATCGCTGGCAGATCCCGCACGCCCCGTCGAAGATCAGGACGAAGGGAGAGGCGCCCGACGTCTTGCTCACTGGATTCGAACGTCCACGCGCGAGGCCGCCTCGAGCGCTCGGGCGCGCGCCTCGGCCACATCTTCGCCGGACGCGAGCGCCACTCCCATTCGACGGAATGGATAGGCCTGCGGCTTTCCGAACAGTCGCAGCTGCGCGCTTTCGACCAGGAGCGCCCGCTCGACCCCGTCGTACCCGGCGACCCGGCCTTCCCGATCCGCCAGCACCACCGCCGACGCCGAGGGACCGTAATAGCGGATCGCAGGGATCGGGTGCCCCAGGATCGCCCGAAGGTGCAGATCGAATTCCGACAGATCCTGCGAGATCATCGTCACCATCCCGGTGTCGTGCGGGCGGGGAGAGAGCTCCGAGAAGATCACCTCGTCGTCGGTCACGAAAAACTCGACCCCGAACAGCCCCGCCCCGCCCAGCCGATCGGTGACCCGCTTTGCCGCCACCTGAGCGGACTCGAGCTGCGCGTCGGTGAGGCCCGCGGGCATCCAGGACTCCCGGTAGTCTCCCCGCTCCTGCCGATGCGCGATCGGACGCACGAAGTGGGTGTGGCCATCCCACTCGCGCACCGTGAGCAGAGTGATCTCGGTATGAAACTCGATGAACTCCTCGACGATCACCCGAACCTCGTCACCGCGTCCCCCTTCTTGCGCGAATTCCCAGGCGTGCTCGACCCGCGAGGGCCCGGTGACCGTCGACTGCCCCTTGCCCGACGACGACATCACCGGCTTCACCACGCAGGGATACCCGATCCGGTCGCACGCCTCGAGCAGGGCTTCGGCCGACTCTGCGAAGGCGAAGGCGGGTGTCCGCACCCCGAGCTCCTCGGCGGCGACCCGCCGGATCGCCTCGCGGTCCATCGTCAGAAAGGCCGCCTCGGCCGTGGGAACCACCCGGAACCCGTCGTCCTCGAGCTCCTGCAGCCGCTGGGTCCGGATCGCCTCGACCTCGGGGACGATGAAGTCCGGGCTGTACTTGCGGACCACGGCCTCGAGAGCGTCTCCGTCGAGCATCGAGAAGACCTCGGCCACGTCGGCGACCTGCATCGCGGGGGCATCTGCGTACCGGTCCGCCGCGATCACCCGAAGCCCCATGCGCTGGGCCGCGATCGCGACCTCCTTGCCCAGCTCGCCGGAGCCGAGGAGCAGGAGGGTACGGGGAAGTTCGGGACGATCGCTCATACCGGTCAGACCTTTCTTCGAGGAAGGACGAGAACGGCTCGCGCGGATCCCGGCCGTGGCGGGCCTGTGTCCCGGCCGCATGCCCTTTGGGCGGCGGGATGGATCCAGGGAATGCCTGCGCCGTTCAACACCCCGGCATTGATCGCTGGTTCCCCCGACGGGCCACCTTCTCTACCTTCGGAGCCATGAGCGACCATCCCTCCACCACCGCCGAACTGGAGCGCAGGCTGGGTCCGGGCCGCGTCCGCCACGACGTGCCCCTCGCGCCCCTCACCACCTTCCGCATCGGGGGGCCCGCCGATCTGTTCGTCGAGGCCCGCACCGCCGACGAACTCGTCGAGGCGATCCAGACCGCGCGCGAGCTCGGGCTGCCGCACGTGCTCCTCGGACGGGGGGCGAACATTCTCGTGGCCGACCGGGGGGTTCGGGGGCTCGTGATCCACTCCACCGTCGGGGGTGTCGAGATCCTCGACGACCATCGGGTTCGGGCGGGAGCCGGCGTCGAGATCTTTCCCGACCTGATCGTGAGGACCGTCGAGCTCGGCCTGGGCGGCCTGCACCACTTCGTGGGGATCCCCAGCACGGTCGGAGGCGCCCTCTGGCAGAACCTCCACTTCCTCTCGCCGGCGCCCGAACGGGAGCGGACGGTCTTCATCGAGGAGGTCCTCGACTCCGCCGACCTCTGGACCGAAGAGGGGACGCGAATCGAGGTGGGCCCCGACTACTTCGAGTTCGGCTACGACGACTCGATCCTCCACCACCGCGACGACATCGTCCTCTCGGCCACCTTTCGGCTGAACCCCGAGGATCCGGCGCGTCTGCGGCAGGTGATGCGCGAGAACCTGGCGTGGCGCGACGACCGTCATCCGGATCTCTGGCTCTACCCCTGCGCGGGCTCGATCTTCCAGAAGATCGAGGGCGTCGGCGCAGGCCGACTGATCGACCAGTGCGGCCTGAAGGGCCATGTGCACGGGAAGGCCGGGATCTTCCACAAGCACGCCAACATCATCGTGAATCTCGGGGGGGCGACCGCCGCCGAGGTCCGGCACCTGATCGACCTGGCCCGCGACACCGTCCTGCGCGAAACCGGCTACGAACTCCGCACCGAGATCGGATTCATCGGCGAGTTCTGAGCGCGGGCATCCTCAAGCCGCTCCCCCCACTCCCACCCCGCTCCCTCCTTCCCCGAGATCGAAGAGGCCGGAGCGCGGGCCCGGCCGACCCGGATCGCTGCGGCCGAAGACTACATCGCCGTGCTGGAACGCGGGCACGCCCTCAGGGCACCGGATCGCTCGCTGGGAGCGAGTCCGGGCGGATCTCGGCGGGGGTCGACGGGTCCGTTGTGTAGTTTACGCTACATCTTGGGCAGGACCCGCCTCGTCGTCCCCTGCATGCGGTGCATTTCGCTGCATAGCGCTCCCCTCTCGAGAGCGCGGTCAGCAAAGTGCACCGTGGAGGGGGTGTTTCGCTGAACGCGACCCCGGACACGACGGCGAACTCAGCGTTGTACACCGTATAGGTGCGTTTCCGTGAACGCGCCGCAAAGACGCCCCTTCCGGTCAGCGTTGTGCACCCCCGGGGCGATCGGGGTGCGAGCCCACCACGGTCTCGACGAACTCGGCGTCCCAACAACCATCGGCTCGGCGAAATGGGGATCGATCCATCCCGGGTGCGAGGCGCTTCGCCGCTATCCAACCGCGCCGAAGCTCCCGGAGCAGCCCCCTTCGGCCCGACGGCATCCTGCCCCGCCGGCAGCTACCGCAGCATCGCTCCTTCGGCCCGACGTCACCCTACCCAACCGCCAGCTCCCTGAGCAGCGCCCCATCGATCCGATGGCCTCCCGGATGGGCCTGGACCCGGTAGTCGATCCCGGCCTCCCCCAGCCGGGCCTCCTCCTTCTCCTCGTCCCCCCCCACCCGGAGCTGATCCTCCTCCCCCCGGACAAGGATCAGCGACTCGAGGATCCGGAAGCGCTCCAGGCCCTCCTCCGGGAGATCCCCCGGGAGCGCGGTGCCCCAGAGGAGGAGGCGGGTCCGCGCCCGCAGCTCCGGCTCCCGGAAGGCCTCCCCGAGCGCCACCCAGCGGGCCGCCGTATGCACCCCCTGCGAGAATCCGAGCACTCGCACCGAGGTCCGGCGCCCGTGCCCTGCACAGGCCGTCTGCCCCCACTCCAGAACCTCGTCCAGGTACCCGACATAGTCCTCGATCTCGGCCTCGCGATCCTCGCGGGTCATCCAGCTCGCGCCCACCGGGTCTCCCCCCCGGTGCGGGCCGGGGCTCCCTTCGAGGTAGAAGCGGGAAAGGCCCTCGGGCGCCACGAGGAGGCGACCGGGATCGTGCAACGCCCGGAAATGCCGGATGAAGCGGGGGGCGAGCTGGCGGTAGCCGTGGAGGAGGATCCAGAGCTCCGAAAACGCCCCGGGCGACTCTCCCTCCCCCCCCGGCGCTCCGACCCCCCGCTGCACCGCCAGCCTGGCACGCCGGGTGACCGGAAGGTGCACGATCCGGCTCATGAGCCCGCTGGGCCCCCGGGCAGGTCGAAGCCGTGCAGGCCGGCCCACCCGGTCAGTGTCCACACCAGGACCGCCGCGTGCAGCAGGAGCAGGCTCCAGAGCACGGTCCGGGGCAGGCGCTGCGGCTCCATGCCCAGGTTCTTCACCACCAGGACGATGGGAAGCGCCGCCAGCCACCCGTAGCGCGGCGCCAGGTACTCCGCCAGGAGGGGGAAGGTGTCCAGGATCGTGGATTCCCCCGGAAGCCCTCCCACGACCCCGCGAACGAAGAGCCGGGTGAGCAGCGGAACCAGCACCATCAGGTAGGGAAAGACGAAGAGGGAGTTGATGAAGAACAACCCTCCCCGGGGCGTCTCGATCCAGCGGTCCTCGTGCGGCTCCGATCGGCCGGGAGCGGCAGGGGCGGGGCGGTCGTCGGAGGGGGTCATGGAAGGAGTCTTCGGGGGAGTGTTCGAGGGTGTCATGGAAGCGCGTCGCTCAAAAGGCTGTCGATCCGCTCGAGCCGGCGGGTCTCATCGGTGATCTCGAGGAGTGCGTGCTGCCAGGCGGGATCCACCCGGATCCGCTGCGCGATCTGAAAAGAGGTCTCGTCGCCCGGATCGATCTCGAGGGCCGGCACGTCTTCCCGCCCCTCCAGGTCCGGCAGCTTTTCGAGCACCGACACGAGCAGGTCCAGCGACCGCATCCGGCGTCGGATCAGTTCTTCGGGATCGCCGGGACTCCCATCCTCGAACGGCTCGACCAGTCCTTCGTAGTAGCGCTCCGGCGACTCGATCCCGTCGTTGATCCGGAACCGCTCCCGCCCATGGGCGAGGAGGAGGGACCGTCCATCGGGAAGGATGCGGAACTCCCCGATCTCGGCGATGGTGCCGACGCGCCCCTCCTCCATCTCGAAGGGGCCCATGCGATCGGGATCGTGGTAGAGGAGTCCGAACCGACGATCGAACTCGATGCACCGCGCCACCATCTGCCGGTAGCGGGGCTCGAAGATGTGCAGGGGGGCGACCGCTCCCGGAAAGAGGACCACCGGGAGCGGGAATAGGGGCAGGCGGCGCATGGATTCCGGACCCCGGGCGGGTGCGGAAGGTTCCGGGCGACGCTCCGACTCAGATCGCGTCCGAGATCGAGGTGAAGGCGAAGTCCCGGACCTTGAGCGGAGGCACCACGACGGCCGGGGTGAGCCCGGCGGACTCCCCCGACGAGATCCGCACCGGAGCCCCCATCATCTCGATGTTGTTGAGCATGAAGATCGGGGTCTCGTTCCAGCGCAGGTTCTTGACCGGGTGGGTGATCTGCCCGTTCTCGATCAGGAAGGTGCCGTCGCGCGTGAGCCCGGTGAAGAGGATGGTGCGCGGGTCCACCCCGCGGATGTACCAGAAGCGCGTGAGCAGGAGGCCGCGCTCCGTCGAGGCGATCATCTGCTCGAGGGTGTCGCTGCCCCCCGCCATGTACCACCCCGAGGGGAACCCGGTCGGCTCCCGGTCGTTCTGCTCGGCCCAGTAGCGGTCGTAGTTCAGCTCCCGCAGGACGCCGTTCTCGACCCAGGTGGTCCGGCGGTTCGGTAGCCCCTCGCCACTGAAGGGCGTGGAGTGGATCCGGGGATCCTCGGGGTCGGAATGGATCGTGACGCGCTCGTCGATGAACTGCTCCCCGAGCTTGGTGCCGCCACCCGGCGCCGAGAAGAAGGAACGGCCCTCGTCGGCCGCCCTGGCCGAGAGCTGGTTGACCATCAGGTTCACCATGTTGCCGACCGCGGTCGGCTCCATCACGACGGTCCAGCGACCCGGCTCGACGTCGCGGGGCTCCCGCGACTGGATCGCCTTGCTGACCGCGATTCCTCCCAGCTCCCGGGTGTTGAGGTCCGCCCAGTCGTTGACCGACGTGCCGGCCCAGCCACTTCCCGTGCCGTCTTCGGTCCGGACGGTGGTGGTGAAGTTCACCCGCGAATCCAGTCGGTAGGCGAAGAGGCCGGACGAGGTCGCCACGCAGCTCGCCCCGGACCGATGCACCAGGAACCCGGTCGAGATCAGGTCCTCGGCCACCGCCTGCTCGGTAACCTCGGCGATCGCGCGGGCCCGCTCCTCGGGCTCCAGGTTCGCGGTCGCCGGATAGTAGGAATCCGAGTCGGGATAGCTCTGCGGCCCCAGCTCTCCCATGTATTCCGAGTCCTCGGGGGCCAGTCGGGCCAGCTCCTCCGAGGTGCGGACCACCTGGGCGAGCGACTCGTCGTCGAAGCGGTTCGTGGTCGACGAAGCGACGCGCAGCCCGAAGGCGCTCGTCACCGTCAGGCTCGTGTTGTTGATGTCGCCCGAGGTACTCATCTGGTTCTGCGCGAAGCGGGTGTTTCCGTCCATCGCGCTCGACAGATTCGCCCGGCAGTGGTCCGCTTCCGAGAGCGCCAGGACCCGATCGGTGATCCGGCGGGCTTCGTCTTCGGAGAGGAACTCGTTCGTTGAACCCATGACTCAGACACTCCTGGCGGTATTGATGACGGTGACGTCGCGGTGTCGGGTGGCGGGGCACCCGTGACTGATGGCGTTCGACTGGGCGGGCTGGCCCTTGGCATCGCCGAAGGCTCCCCCCACGAAATAGGTGCTCTCCCCCCCGCACAGGTCCATGGCGTTCCAGAACTCCGGCGTGCGGATCTGGTAGGCGACGTCCTTGAGCATCCCCTCGAGCCGGCCGTTGCGGATCTCGCGGAACACCTGCCCCCCGTACTGGGAGTTGTAGCGCTGCTGGTCGATCGAAAAGGAGCCGCTCCCGTCGATCAGGATCCCACGGTCGACCCCGTCGATGAGTTCCTCGAGGGTCACGTCGCGGTCCGGGTAGGGGAGCAGGTTCACGTTCGGCATGCGCTGGAACTGGACATCGGCCCAGGACTGGGCGTAGGAGTTCCCGTGCGAGCGCACCTCGCGCCCCTGGCTCCGGTAGTAGTCGGCCAGCCAGAGCGCCTGCTCCCGCGTGGTCTGCAGGTCATTCAGGATCCCGTCCCGGACGATGTGGTAGTCCTGGGGCGCCACCCCCTCGTCGTCCCAACCCACACTCGAGAGCGCCCCGGGAGTCGAGCGCTCCCCCACCACATTCATGAACTCCGGCCCGTACTGGAAGCTGCCCAGGTACTCGTCGACCGGCGAGATGAACGAGGTCCCGGCATAGTTCGCCTCGAAGCCCATGATCCGGTCCAGCTCGGTCGGATGGGCGATCGACTCGTGAATCGTCAGCCAGAGGTGTGTGGGCAGAAGGATCAGGTCGTACTGTCCGGGATCGACCGAGCGGGCCGAGAGCTTCTCGACCGCATCCTCGGCGAACATGGGAGCCAGCCCCGCGAGATCGGAGTCGATCACGTGCTCCCACCCCAGCGCCATCGGTGCGATGTCGGTCGAGCTCCGCGACTGGAAGTCCGAGCCGTCCGAGCTGACGGCCGTGATCGACATCGAGGGAGACGTGCGGTAGATCGTCTGGTCGGTGACCGTCCCCTCGGAGTTCGCGAAGAACTTCTCCTCGCGAAGAAAGAAGAGCGAGGAGTTCACGAACTGTACCCCGCCCACTCCCAGGGCAGCCTCGTTGGCCTCGAAGAGGTAGGCGACCTTCTCCTCGATCGGGATGTCGAAGGGGTCGGTCCGGATCGGGCTCGTCCAGACCCCGTCGGGCTCGACCGGCGCGGGAGCGAGCTCCACCGGCTGCCGCTGCGCCGCCCGATTCGCCCGCGCCTGCGCCACCGCCCGGCGGGCGATCCGCACCACCTCGTCGTCGGTCACCACCCCGCTGGCCGCAAAGCCCCAGGTCCCATCGACGAGCACCCGGACCCCGAAGCCGGCCGTGACGTTGTCCGACACGCCGAGCACCCGTCGCTCACGCGTCGAGATGCCCCGGTTCCGGTTGGTGTTGATCCGGACATCGGCGTACTCCGCTCCGGCGTCCTCGGCCGCGCCCAGCGCCCGCATGGCGAGGGCCCGGCGCTGGGGGTCCGCGCGACGGGCGCTAAGGACGCCGTGGGGGGTCACACGCGGAGCCAGGATCCCGTCGAGCAGCCCGGGGTGCCCCACGAAGGAACTCCCGGCCGCCAGGATCGCGGAGTTTCGAAGGAAATCTCGTCGTTTCATGGCAGAGGTCGGTCCCGGCGCAGGGGTGGGGTGGAGTGGGTCATGGCGTGGAGCGTAGGGTGGAGCGAAGACAGAAAGTCAATGTGTGGGCCCGGCCGATCCGAAGCAAGATCCGCGGGCGGGGCCGGGACGTATGCTCTCGGGTTCCCGGGCTCCCGGACTCCCGGCCGGGATGGCCACCTCGCCGATCGGGTTCAGGCCAGCCCGCGGGAGCGGCGCAGCGCCCACTCTCCCCCCGCCAGCCCCGCCAGGAGCACGAAGAGGAGCGGCCAGATCCACCCCGGGAGCCCGGCGGGCCGCCGTCGCTCGAGCCCGGCCGCAAAGACCTCCGGGGCCAGCAGGCGTCCAGTGGGCGATGCGAGGGCACGCCGCGCCAGGAGCCCCTCCGAGTCCAGCGCGGCCTCCAGCCCCTCTCCCGGCTCCCTCAGGTGGGTCCAGCCCCCGGCAGCTCGGGGATCGGGCTCGCCCGCACCCGCCACCTCCCCCAAGCCCACCGGTACGACCCGGTGCGGCCCCGCCGCACCCCCGGCCCAGGCGAGTTCGGCCTCCCACTCGAACGCGGTCCGCCCCGGCGCGAGCGGATCCGGCGCGATCGACGAGACCCGGGGGGCGGCCCCCGGCGCCTCGAACCGGACCCCCGCCCCCTCACCCGGCGCCCGGCTCGACAGCCAGCGAGCGCGCACGGGGTCTCCGGGCACGAGATCGGCCCCGAGAACCTCGACGACCGGATCCGGCCCGAAGCCCCCCGTCAGCCATCCCGCGAGCCCGTGCCAGAAGGCGCGGTGCTCCGCTTCGGCCCCGGCCTCCATCCGCCACCGCCAGCTCTCGAGCAGGGGCATCTCGGCCACCCGGCCGCGCCCCTCGACCCCGACCCGTACGACCTCGGTTCCCTCCCCCCGGATCCGCACCTCGAGCTCCACCTCGGGCAGGGTGGGCAGTTCGAGAGGGGCCTCGGTCCAGGTCAACTCCCCGGCGGGCCGCTCCCGGATCCCGGCGTCCGGCGGCTCGCCCTCGTCCCCGCCGCCCCGCCCCGCCAGGATGAGCCCCACACCGGACTCGCGCACCGCACGGTCGATCGCGCCACGCTGGGCCTCGGACAGTTCGAGCCCGGGAAAGAGGAGGATCAGGTCGAAGCCCTGGTAGATCACCCGCGCCGCCTCACCGGTGGGGAGCCCCTGGTCCCGCCCGCGGCCCGTCCACAGCCCGCGACCCAGGTGAATCCACGCCTCGACCTCCTCGCCCGCCTCCTCGAGTGCCCGCAGCGCAAAGCGAGACTCCGGGGTCGGGGGGCCCGACAGCGCCAGCACCCGAAGCGGACGCGCCGGCTCGACCCAGCCCCACCAGACGATGGGATCCGCCGAGGCCGCGCCCGGCACCCCCTCGATCTCCCACCGGGTCCACCCGGATCGCACGGGCTCGAAGAGGAGCGGAAACTCCAGCCCCGATCCTTCGGGGAACTCCCGGCCCGGGATCGTGTCCACGACGCCCGCCTCGCCCCGCACGCGCACCGATTCCGGCCCCTCCACGCCCCGGTCGGAGCGGATCACCCCCGCCGACGCCCGCCCCTCACGAAGGCGCAGCGGCATCCGGGCACGAGGGGGCGGGCCGGCGTCCGAGACCTCGACGACCAGCGGACGCCCCGCCCCGAAGGCGCGCAGCCGCTCCTCGGCGCCCGCCACAGCCTCGAAGGGAGCGCCCCCTCCGGACCCCGGCCGCGGGTAGGCGGACGCAGGAATCCAGAGGGGGTCGCCCCCATGCATCCCACCCGGGGGATCGAGAGTCAGGTCCGCCCACACCACCCCCCGCTCCCCCGGGGCCCCGTCACCGGGTCGATCGAGATGCTCGAAGCCCAGCACCCCGAGCAGAAGAAGCGCGAGCGCCCCCAGCAGCCCGGGCCGCAGACGGGTCACGGCGTCGTTCTCCCCCGACTCACGGATCCACGCTGAAGGGCAGCTCCACCACCCCGCCCCGGGTCGAACTAACCCGAGCGACCCCCTCGACGGGCCCGTCTCCGGAAACGGCAAGCTGGAAGGTGATCGAGCGGGTCTCGCCCGCGTCGGTGCGCCCGACATCGATCCCGCTGCCCGAGCCGACGAACCTCACCCGGGCCTCGTCCCCACCCCGGGTGAGTTCGGGGTCGAACTCGAGCGATACCCGGTCCGGTCGCACGATCGCGACCAGTTCGGCCTGGCGCAGCGCGGTGGGGATCCCCCCTTCGTTGGTCCAGGTCACCGTGACCTCGACGAGCTCCTCGGGGCCCTCCTCGTCGGGGTTCCGGATCTCCTGCGTGGCGACCTCGTCGACCCGCAACCGCGGCAGGTGCTGGATGAGCGCGAGATTGAAGCGCGCCTGCTTCTCGGCCCACTCCCCCATGATGGGGGCGGGTGGGTTCTGCAGGAAGAATTTCGGGTGGAACCCGCCGACCTCGACGGTGCCGAGCTGCGGGTGATCCACCTCGACCCAGTCCTTCCAGCCCTCGCCGTTGTTGAAGTTGTCGTCCCAGTAGAGGCGGTCCCAGTCGTCCATCGTTCCGTCGTCGTTGAAGTCCTCGAACCGGCCGTTGTTCCA
The DNA here is from genome assembly GCA_007692605.1 of Gemmatimonadales bacterium. Classification (GTDB taxonomy): domain Bacteria; phylum Gemmatimonadota; class Gemmatimonadetes; order Longimicrobiales; family Gaopeijiaceae; genus SLBA01. Next base: position 9,935 of record REBS01000103.1, on the reverse strand, counting down.
GAGCTCGTCGCCGTACCAAATGGCCCCGTAGTAGAAGTAGCCGTAGTCGGGACCGTGCCCGAACAGGGGCCGCCCCCCGATGAAGTCATCGTAGACGCTTCCGGCCCCCGGATACCCGGTGATGCTCATCCCCAGGGTGTCGAAGTAGAAGAAGAGCTCCAGGTCCTCTTCGTACATCCGCTCGTACTGGCTCGAGGTCGACGGCCCCCGCAGGTGGAAGGGCGCCGAGGTGTCCATGTGGTTCACGACCGAGATGTGCGGGTGCGTGAGCGTCCACATGACGAAGGAGTAGATCTCGGGCTCGCTCAGCGGGTACTCGCCGGCGCCCAGCTGCGTGTAGCCCCGCCCGGTCTCCTCCATCCCGGGCATCGGACGCCAGTTCTCGAGGAAGTTCCGGTGGAGGTCGAGTCCGCCGATCCCGTCCGAGCCGTAGCGACCCTCGCCCACGTGGTCGATCCCCTCGGTCTCGAGGCGCCAGTCCCCCTGACCCATCGGGACCCGCTGCATCAGGCGTCCGCTCTCGTCGTCCTCGCGGATCACGGCGTTTCCATTCCCCTCGCCCACGTACCACCGCATCTGCCGGACCGTCCCGTCTCCATCGAGGTCGACCGGGGGGTTCGCGTCGTAGAGGCCGTTGCCGTCCTGGTCGACCGGCCGCACCGAGCTGCGATTCCGCTGTGCGGTGTGCAGGTAGAGGTTCGACCCGTCGGGGTTGGCCTGCGGCCGAAGGTAGATCGTGTTGTGGTCGACCATGTCGGTCACCTCGGGATCGCTCCCGTAGTTCTCGAGCAGGTACTGCATGAGCCAGAGGGTCGACTCCGAGGGGGTGATCTCACCGGCATGGCGACCCCCGTCGAAGTAGGCGGCCGGCTTGTCGGTGTGGGCGCCGGTGGCCTTGTTGGTGATCGTGGCCTGATAGATCGGACGGCCCTCGAACGACCTCCCCACCTCGTAGAGGTCGAGGATCTCGGGATACTCCTCGGCCCACCGGAACATCCAGTAGTACATCACGTCGGGGGTGTGGTAGCGATCCCAGGTCAGGGCGTCGCCGGGCTCGTATTCGACCTCGGGCTGCTGAACCCGGGGAAACATCGACGGCCCGTCCCGTTCGCCGGCGACGGTGTACCAGTCCGCGTGCCGATCGGACTCCGGCACGTAGTCCGGGGTCAGGGTCCAGTAGCTCGACGGAGGGCCCATCCGCTGCGCCTCGGCGAGGGTGGGTGCGGTGAGCAGGGAGACCATCGCGAGGAGAAGGCAGGCTCGGAACATGCAGAAGACTCCGTTCGGGTGTTTGTCTCGGGGGGATCGGATCAGAATGGGGGTGCGGGCGCCCAAAGTCCAATTCCGGGCCGGAGCCTGCACCTGCGAGCCCGGTTCCGCGAGTCCGGTTCAGCGGGTCAGGGCGTAGAGGAGCAGGTTCACCCCGAAGCGGGTGTTGTCGACCGCCAGGAAGCGCTTGTTCACCGCGTGGTAGCTCCACTCCGAAGAGTAATCCTTGTTCGAGTAGAGCACCCCGATCCGGCCGTCGATCAGGACGGCGTAGAGGTCCGGGTGAATCAGACCGTCTCCCCACCCCGAGAGCTCGTGGCTCGTCGTCGGCGGCCCGTCTTCGAAGTGGAAGAAGCTGCGGTAGAGTTCGTGGTCCGAAGGGAGGGCCTCGAGGGCGTCCGGCCCGAAGATCCGGGCGATCTCGGCGGTCGCGGTGCGGTGGAAGGCTCCGTCGATATCGTGATTGTGATCGTCCATGAACACGAACCCGCCCATGCGCACGTACCGCTCCAGGTTACGCGCCTCGGCATCCGAAAAGCGTACCGGCAGGTGCCCGGTCAGGTAGAGCACCGGATACCCGAAGATCTCGTCCGACGAGAGGTCGACCACGACCCCCTCGGGCGCCACGGGCAGGTCGGTGTACTGGGCCAGCGAGTGAATCAGATTCTGCGGGACCAGGGGTGCGGAGTCCCAGTTCCCCGATTCGTATCGGAGGGTCGCAAACACGAAGGGGGTTTCGGCGAGGGCGTCCGGAGACCCCGACCCACGCGCGGCGCGCGATCGATCCTCGTCCCCCGTCCATCCCGCCATCGGATTCAGCGGCGTCTCCACGAGTCGCCCCCCCCGGTCGCGAGCGGGCCGAGCCCAGTCCCGCCGCGTATCCCGCAGGAGCCGCGAGGCCCCGTCGAGCTCACCGCGCTGAAGCAGCTGCGAGGCGCGCACCACGGCGCTCGAGACCTCGGTGGGCACCACCGGATCCTCTAGGAGCGAGAGGGCGAACGCATGGAGTTCGGATTCCGCCTCGTCGCTCCCCTCGTCGACGCGCACCAGGACCTGATCCAGCTCCCCGATGCGGGCGTCCGAGGCCTCTCTCCGCTCCCCGGCCCGGCGGGCGGCGGGGTTCGCGTCGTCGATCTCTCCCGTGCCACGCGCCTGACCCACGTCCACCGGGGGCACGGTGACGCGCCCCCTCGGGAAGACCCGGGTGTTCTCGCGAAGCGCCTGGAGCCCGTCGAGCGCCTCCTGCTGGTGCGGGGTCGATCGGTCGGGATCGATCAGACTCAGGTAGCGCTCCGACTCCCACATCGCGTTGTAGATCTCGAGGAGGGGCTGGTTCACCGAGAGGATCGGATTCCCGTCATGGTCGTGACCCAACTCCTCGAGCTCGCCGAACCCGACCGGAAGATCTCCGGGCCGTCCCATGAAGAGCGGGTCCAGGTTCTCGCCGGCCCCGAAATCGAGGCGCGCGCCGCGGCTGTCCCCGTGGTCGTGGTCGTGCGCGGCTCCCGGTCCGGCCCCGATTCCGACGGTGTCCCGCGCCGGCTGTGCACGCGCCGATGGGTCGAAGATCGAGGCGACTCCGTAGCGGGATCCCCCGGTCGGGGGTGCGGTCCGATCGGCATCCGCGGCGTGATCATCGTCGTGGTCATGGTCATCGTCATGATCATGGTCGCCGTCGTGGTCGTCGTCATGCGCGTGTGCCGCCCCTGCGGCAAGATCGCCCACGTGCCCCCCGTGCGGATCGAACTCCACGCCCAGGTGAAGGACCACCTCTTCCATCGCACCGGTGGCGCGCGAGAAGACCTCCTCGCCGATCCGGGTGCGCAGCCGGTTCTGCTCCCGGCTGATCCGGAGCGCTTCGGAGCGAACCTCGGTCGCGTTCATCCGGGGGGCCTCGGCGATCAGCTCCTCGGTCATCATCAGGATCATCCGCTGAGACAGGACCGGCTCCTGTTCGACATCGACCGGCAGGCCGATGAGCGCGTCGACCGACATCTCGTCGCCCTCGCGGATCACGCGCAGCTGGCGCGTTCGGGATACCCCCTCTCCCGGTCCGGTCACATCGTTGCGATCGCGGGCCACCGCGCGCAGGTGGAGCACATCGCCCGGTCCGAGCCCGATCGACTCCAGCTCCAGGGTGAGTCGCCCCTCGAGGGCCCCGTCGGCGCCCTCCTCGACCGCATCCCAGGCGATCCGGCCATCGCGAAAGTCGAACGACTCTCCCGAGCCCCGGGTGTGCATCCAGCTGAGCTCGAAGTCGCCGATCCCGTAGCGATCCCGGGCCCGGGCCTGCAGCTGGACCGTGCCGGTGCCCGTGGCCAGCACCATGTCGCGCCCCGGCTCCATCAGCTCGACCTCGGGCGGCCCGTCGGGGCGGACCTGCACCGGGAGGATCCACTCCGCGCCGTGGCGGAGCACCAGGCCGCGATCCCCCGTGTCGAGGCTCACCTGCGCCGTCCACCCCCCGTTCCCATCCGCATCGAAGGGCGTCCAGGCCCCCGCCTCCGGCCCCCGATCCCCTTGGGAGTCCTCGGCTGACCCGGTCGCCCCCTCGCCGCTCCCCGGGCGAATCCGGCGCAACTCCGGGGGACCCGATCCCTCGGGGAGCTCGGCCACCAGCCGCAGCTGGGCGCCTGCCAGGGTGACCACCCCCTCGTCGAAGGGGACCTGGCGATCCGGCAACCCGGTGTATCCCGGGTGACGAAGGGTGATCGTGAGGTGGTCGGGGAGGTCGATCGGGGCCTCCTCGAGCTCTCCGGCGGTCCCCATCGACCCCGCAACCCCGGGAGCGCCGGTCCCCGCGCCGGACGCCGCAGCCCCCCAGGCGCCCCAGACCACCCCGGGCCCGCCCTGCGCGGCGAGCAGGATCCCCGCGAGCGCCAGCGCCGCGACGACCGGGATCGCTCGCCGCCCCTCTCCCTCGCCCGCCCTCCACCACGCGAACCGCGAGTCCCGGACCCGACCGATCCGCCCCTCGACCGACGCACGGATCGAAGGGGCGTAGGGGTGCGCCGCCGGGAGCTCCAGGAGCGTCGAGGCCCCCTGTTCGAGCTCCGGAAGCTGTTCGTCGATCTGCAGGGCGAGCCGACGGTCCGAGGGGACGCGGCCGACGATCACCACCAGGGCCCCGAGGAGGGGTGCGAGGAGGGCCACGGCCGGGATCCAGCGGAGGATCCCCCTCGCCGCCGCCGGCACGAGTCCGACCGCCGCCAGCCCCACCAGCCCCAGGACCGTGACGGCGGCGAGCCCCACGGCGAGGCCCGCGGCCCGCACCAGGGTGCGAATCCGCCAGCGTCGCCGCAGTTCGGCGAGTCGGGCCTGCAGGATCGGAGAGGTCAAGGGGTCGGCCCCGGGTTCGTGTCGGAGGGTGAGATGAGGGTACCCTCGAGCGTCCGCCCTCGATCCAGCCGGCGGGTACGGAGCCACTCGACCCCCGCCAGAAGCAGGACCAGCGCCAGGAGCCAGGGGGTGAGATCCGCCCCTCTCGACGGGAGCTCTCCCAGCTCCGCGCGGGCCACACCCACGGGAAGGTCCTCGCGCTCCAGAAGGGCCGCCAGTGCACGGTCCACCTCGGCGGCCGAGAGTCTCGGGCCCAGCCCGCAGCCCTCACGGACGAGCGACTCCAGGAGGGGGGACAGGTCGGGTCCGGCCAGGATCGGCGCGTCGGCCCCGATCGCCAGCGCGATCCGGCAGACCCCCTCGGTGACCGTCGCCGCCGCGGCCGGCAGACCCCCGGCCCTGAGCAGGGGAATCACGGCGCCCTCGGCCGGTGTGCCCGCGGGCCCCTCCCCTCCCCCGTCGAGCCTCCGCCCGTCGAGAAGGAGGAGCTGGCGCGAGCTGCGCGTGGCGCCGGGCACATCGTCGTCATCGGCGCTCGTACCGTCGGTGGGGCCATCGGAAGGAGCGTCGGAGGCACCGTCCGTCCCCTCCCGCCAGAGCCCATCCGGACCCGAGGCCCACGCATCGGGGAGCGCTGTGACCAGCTCGACCTCGATCCGATCGACCGGGCCGGGCGCGGGCTCCGGGCCGGGCGCGGGCTCCGGGGCCGAACGGGATCGGACCGGCAGGGCCTCCCAGATCGCGACCCAATGCTCCCCCACCTCGGCAGGGAGCCCCGTCGGCGGCCGGAGTTCCGCCGGTTCCGACCGGGCGACCACCTCCGGCGACTGGGCCGAGCCCTCGGGACCCGCCTCGACTTCGGGACCCGCCTCGGCTTCGGCGCCCCCATCGGTCCCGGGCGCAGGGCCCACCCGCTCGTAGCGGATGCGGCCCGGCCAGCTCCGGTCCCGAAGCTCGGGAACGCCCGGGCCCCACAGCTCCGCCCGGGGTCGGGCCATGATGACGGCCGTGACCGAGTCCACACCGGTCAGCGCCGCGGTCCCCTCGCGCACCTCGCCGAGGAGGGTCGCGAGCGAGAGGGTGCCCGAGGCGTCCGGGTAGGCGACCCTGACCTCGACGGTCACCGCGTCGGGCGCCCCGTCGGACCCCTCGAACCCCTCGCCGAACCATCCGTCGAACCACTCGTCGAACCACTCGTCGGACCCGGTGCTCACCCGCTCCCTCAGCTCGTCGAGATCTTCGCCCGCCTCCGAGTCGATGACCACGACCACCCCACGTCCGTCCGACGGCCCCACCCACACCACTCCGGCGAAGGCCGCCCCCAGCGCCAGGGCGAAGGCAACCCGGAGCGCCAGCAGGGACCAGTGGTCGGGCCGCCGATGCCACCGAATCCGCGACCGGGGGTCCTCGGCCAGGAAGCGGGCGGTGGGGAGCGCCCTCCGCTCTCGGGTTCGGGGGCGCAGCAGGTGGAGCCCGACCGCCAGGAGCGCCAGCGCCCCCCCGGCTACCAGGAATCCGGGTCGCAGGAGCTCGATCACGCCCGCGCGCCCCGAAGCGATCGGTCCGGCGCCCGAAACCACCCCCGCAGGAAGGGGAGGAGCGGGTCGGCGCTCGAGACCTCGGCCCACCGCGCGCCCCGGTCGACCAGACCGCGCGAGAGCTCGGCATAGTAGGCATCGAGCCGCGCCAGGTAGCCCGGATCCCGTCCGGGCGCTGCGGGCAGGAGCCGCTCCGGGTCCTCGGGGTCGGCGTAGAGGGCCTCGTCGCCCCCGCTCCGTCCCAGCTCCTCGGGCGAGAGGATCCGGATCGCACCGATCTCGTCTCCGCGGGCCCTCAGGTGCCCCACCGAGCGCATCAACTCGACCCCGTCGTCCCCCTCCAGGAAGTCGGAGAGGATCACGATCCGCGAGCCCGGCGTCGCGAGGAGCCCCGCCCGCTCGAGCCAGGGTCCCAGGTCCCCCCCACCCGAGCCTCGCACCCCCTGCAGGGCGTGGAGCACCGCACGCCATCGCTCACTCCCGCGCCCCGGGGGCAACTCGGTCTCGGCCTCGGCCCCCGCCACCACGAGCCCGACCGCATCGCCCGCATCACGGGCCAGGTGCCCGAGGATCGCGGCCAGCAGGACTCCGTAGCGCAGCTTGGTGACCGGGGCGCCCCCCGCAAAGGCCATCGAGGCCGAGGCGTCGAGCACGAAGAGGGTACGCAGGTGACTGCGCTCGCGGAACCGCCGCAGGTAAAGGCGGTCGGTCCGGGCCAGGAGCTTCCAGTCGAGGTACCGCAGGTCGTCGCCCTGCTGGTAGGGCTGGTGCCGCTCGAACTCCTCGCCCCGCCCGGCGGAGCGGGTCTCGTGCGCCCCGGCCGCGAGGAGCCGGGCCACCCGACGGGCCACCCACTCCAGGTCGCCCACCTGGTCCAGGAGCTCCGGGGGGAGAAGATCCTCACCCGCCGGCGACGCGGAGTCGACGGCGTCGTCGAGCCCCCTCATGGCGTCGGGCTCACCCCAGCCCCGACGTGGGCGGCGGCACCCGCTCCAGGAGTCGCTCGATCAGCCGGTCCGGGGTCAGCCCCTCGGCCTCGGCGCGAAAGGAGGGCAGGAGCCGGTGTCGCAGCACCGCGGGCGCCACGGCCCGGACATCCTCGGGCGACAGGTGGAAGCGCCCCCTCAGCAGCGCTCTCGCCTTTCCGACCAGGACGAGCGCCTGCCCCGCCCTGGGCCCGGCGCCCCAGCGGAGCCAGTCGACGACCTCCCCGACCCCGTCCGACGTGTCGGGCCGCGTGCCCCGGACCAGGCGCACCACGTAGTCGAAGACGGGCTCCGACGCCGCGACCCGTCGGACCGCCTGCCGAAGCCGCAGGATCGCGGGGCCATCGAGCACCGCGCTCACGGCGGCCTGCCGCTCCCCGGTCGTGGCGGCCAGGATGTCCCGTTCGATCCCCGCCTCCGGATACGGCACCCGGATCTTCACCAGGAAGCGGTCGAGCTGGGCCTCGGGAAGCGGATAGGTGCCCTCCTGCTCGATCGGATTCTGGGTCGCGAGCACCAGGAAGGGGGTCGGCAGGTCGCGGGTGGTCCCCGCCGCGGTCACGTGCCCCTCCTGCATGGCCTCGAGGAGCGCGGCCTGGGTCTTCGGGGGCGCCCGGTTGATCTCGTCCGCCAGGAGGATCTGCGTGAAGACCGGCCCGGGCATGAAGCGCAGCTCGCGCCGCCCGCTCCCCCGCTCCTCGTTCAGGACCTCGGTGCCCGTCACGTCGCCCGGCATCAGGTCCGGGGTGAACTGGATGCGGCGGAAGTCCAGGTCCATCCCCTCGGCCAGGGTCCGGACCAGGAGGGTCTTGGCCAGCCCCGGCACCCCCTCGAGGAGCGCGTGTCCCCCTGCCAGAAGGGTCAGGAGGGTCTCTTCGACCACCGCCTCCTGGCCCAGGACCCGTCGGGCCACCTGGGCCCGGAGCGCCTCGACCCCCTCGAGCAGGGGGGCGACGTCGGGCGCCTGCACCTCGGCCCCGGTCGTCAACTGACCGGCCGGAAGGCTTCCGGCGGCTCGATCTCGACGGCCCAGAGCCCCGAGTTGTGATCCGACATGAAGATCCGGCCCTTGAAGGGCATCGCGCTCCACACCTGCGCCGCGTTGCGGATCTTGCCAAAGGGGTCATGCGGCTTGAAGACCGCCATCTCCCTCCCCTGGTCGGCCAGGTTGCCCTGGAGCTCGCCCGAGACGTCGACGACCCTCAGTCCCCCCTCGTAGTAGGCCTGGTAGAGGACGTCGTCTTCGACCCAGATGTTGTGGGTCCCGTACTCGGGCACGTGGTAGCGCGCCACCTTCTTCGGCGCCGCGGGATCCGAGAAGTCCACGATGTGGATGTACCCGGCGGTCTGCTCGGGCACCGGTTCCTCGGGGGTCGCCGGATTGTAGGGCCCCGAGGGCTGACCGGCCCAGGCCATCCCCGAGCGCCCGATGATCTCGTCGCCCAGGTAGACGTAGAAGATCCCCGTCTCCTCCTGGTAGTAGGGGAAGACGGCGTGCGTCCGCCCCCCGGGAGTCAGGAACTGCGAGACGAAGGCCGGGGCCTCGGGAGTGCCGCCCCAGCCCCCGTTTCCGACGTCGTACACCAGGAGCCCGCACCCCCACTGGGCCGAATAGGCGAGCCCGTCGTGCACCCACACGTCGTGGATCCGGCAGTCCTCGTGCTGCACCTCGCCCACCGTGCGCGGGTTCTCGATGTCGCTCATGTCGATGATCAGGTACTTTTGGCCTCCCGACAGGGCGTAGAGGTAGTCGTCGGTCGGGTAGGTGTTGTGCACCCCGCCGGTGAGCCCCTCGTCGAGCTCGGTGGCGACCCGGATCCGTCCGGGCTCCGAGGCCAGGTCGAGCACCACCAGACCGTTCACCCGATCCGAGGCCCCCTCCCGCGTGAGCACCCCGTAGCGACCGTCGGGCGAGACCTTCACGTCGTTGACGGTGCGTGCGTCGATCCGAAGCGAGTCCGTCTTGATCATCGCCCCCGGATCGGTCACGTCCCACAGGTAGCTCCATCCATCGGCGCCCCAGGTTCCGCTCAGCGCCCAGTCCCTGCCATCGACCCCCTCCCAGATCCAGAAGTCCGAGGTGTGGTACTCGCTCACCCGCCCCTGCCCCAGGAGTTGCACCCCGTGCACCACGTCGCGCGGCTCGACCGTGAAGGTCACCCGCGCCGTCCGGACCCCCGCCGTGGCGAAGACCGTGTAGTCCCCGGGCACCTCGGCCGTGAAGCGCCCCTCGCGGATCTGGGCCTCGGCCCCGGGCATCAGGATGTCCTCGCGTCCCGGATCCCAGCTGTACCCCCAGCTCACCGGCAGATCGCGCACCTCGTCGCCCCCGGCGTCGTGGGCCCGCAGCTCGATGCGGATCACATCGCCCGTACGATAGGGTCCTTCGGGGAGGCCGAGCTCCATCCGATCGACCGGAAAGGGCTCGACCTCGTGCTCGACCCAGCCCTCGACCCCGTCGACCCGGGCGCCAATGCGGACCGTCCCGGAAGCGTGCGCGGTGACGTGTCCGTAGGCGTCGACCTCGGCCACCTCGGGGTCGGAGCTCTCCCACATCGCCGGGGGCCGGGGACGTTCGGTGCCGTCGGCATGGGTCGCCGCCACCCCGAAGCGGGCCGTGGTGCCCTGGTAGAGTCGGGTCTCGGGCGGCCGGACCCGCACCTCGGTCACCGCCGGCCACTCCACCACGACGGGGATGCGCAGGCTGGGCGGATCCTGCTCGGCTCCGGCCGGGAGCCCCACGGTGGCGACCACGGTCCACTCCCCCACCGCGATCCCCTCGACCCCGTCCACGAGGACCCGC
>REBS01000055.1 GCA_007692605.1 Gemmatimonadales bacterium | reverse complement strand
CGAGGAGGCCTCCCTCGGCGTTCACATCGGCCTCGCAGAGCCGGTACCCGTTGCGGGCCGCCAGGCCCTGCGTGGAATAGGCCCCGGTCTGGGACATCGTCGCGCCGATCCGGATGGGAGGCTCCTCGTCGCCGCAGCCGCTCACGATCAGCGCCAGGGCGGCGGCAAGGAGCAGGGGCACCCACGCATGCCCGCGGTGGGGTCTTCCGCAGCCTCCTCTCATTCCAAACGTCACGGGCGCCCCCCGTTCGACGCGTCTGCGGCGGCTTCACCGAGCAGGTACGTCTGGAACCACGCCTCCTGCTCCCCATCGAGGTGGATTCGGTGCCGGGGCTCCGAGATCCCGTGCCCCGCGCGTGGATAGCGCAGGAACTCGGTGGTCTTCCCGAGCTTCTTGAGCGAGCGGAAGAACTGCTCCCCCTGGGTGATCGGCACCCGCAGGTCACGCTCCCCGTGCGTGATGAGAAGGGGGGTGGTGACATTCTCGACATACCGGATGGGGGACCAGCGCTCGAAGGTCTCGGTGGCCTCCCAGGGGAGCCCGTCGAAGCCGAACTCGAGCAGGTAGGGGATATCGGTCTGCCCGTAGAAGGCGAACCAGTCCGAGATCGCCGCATGCCCGATCGCAGCACGGAACCGGTCAGTCTGGGTGACGGCCCAGAAGGTCATGAAGCCGCCGTAGCTCCCCCCCATGATCGCCATCCGCTCCGGGTCGGCCACTCCCAGGTCGATCACGTGGTCCACCCCCGCCATAATGTCTTCGAAGTCCTTGCCGCCCCAGTCACCGACATTGGCGTTGCTGAACTCGAAGCTCCGCCCCGAGCTGCCCCGGGGATTGCCCTGCAGCACGGCGTAGCCCCGCGCGGCCCACACCTGCGCGCCGGTGCCGAAGCCCTTCGAGTAGCGCCCGTGAGGGCCTCCATGGACCTGAAGGATCAGGGGATAGCGGGTGCCCACTTCGTATCCGACCGGATAGGTGAGGACCCCCTCGATCTCCCAGCCATCGGCACCCTCCCAGGTGAGGGTCTCGGCCTGCGCCACCTCGAATCCCGCCATCTGGTCGGTGGGACTCATCAGGTGCTCCAGATCGCGACCGTCGGGCCCGGAAAGAAAGACCTCGCTGGGGGTGGCCAGCGAGCTCCCGGTGAGAAGCCAGCGCGATCCGTCCTCCGACACGCTCTGCAGCGAGTAGATGAATTCGTCATCGGGGAGGACGTCCACCAGCTCCCCACCCTGCGCGGGCGCCCGATACAGCCGGCTCCCCAGGCCGTCGGTGGCCGTGAAGTAGATGTGCTCTCCGTCGTGGGACCACTGGACTCCGCCGGCGGACCGGTCCAGTTCGGTGGTCAGGGTCACCGGCTCGCCCCCCTGCGCGGCGATCACGCGCACCTGCATCTGGTTGGCCGAATTATTCTCGAAGTCACTCGACGTGTAGGCGATCCACTGCCCGTCGGGAGACCAGCGGGGACCCGAATCGGGTCCGGGATTCGTGGTGAGCTGCCGCACGGCGCCCGAGTCGGCCGGGACGATGAGGATGTCGGTGTTGTCACTCCGGTCCGGATCGCCCATCTGGGTGCCCGTACGGTTCGAGGTGAAGGCGATCCATTCACCGTCCGGGGACCAGGTCGGTCCGGAGTGATCGAACTCTCCGGTGGTGAGCTGCCGGCGGGTGCCGGTCTCGATGTCGTAGACCCAGATGTGGGTCCAGGTGAGCTTGTGCTCCCAGTAGTAGCCATCGTCGCGATTCTCGACCCGCTTGTCCCACTCCTCCTGATCGGCCCGATCCGATTCCTCGGTGAAGGCGATGCGGCTGAAGTCCGGTGACAGCGTGCCGTTCGGGGCATCGTCGTCGGCAATGAAGCGGGTGGCCTCGCCGCCATATGGATCGATCACCCAGAGCCGGTTCCGGTCATCGCGGTTCGAGTTGAAGAGGATGCGCCCGTCCGGTAGCCAGCGGGGATTCGATTCGCCGTTCTCGGAGTAGGTGAGCTGGCGCGTCACCCCCGACTCGATGTCGTGCAGGTGGATGTGCGAGGTCGTCTCGTAGCTCTCTTCGTCGCGCAGCGTCTGAGTGAAGACGATCCGGGTGCCGTCGGGCGAGAGCTCGTACGACCCCCACGAGGGCAGGAAGAGACTCGCCTCGACCGTGATCGGCTGGTCCGCCGTCGCCTGCCCGGCCGAGGCCTCCTGGGCCTGGGCTCCCGGCGCGGGGATCGCAAAGAGGACTGCGGCCAGCAGGAAGAGGCCCAGCGCGCGGGGGCGCGGGGAGCGTCGACGCGGGGTGCGGTTCGGGCACGGATACGGGTGCATGGGGCTTCGTCCGGTCTGAAAGGATGCGGAATACGACAGTGCATCGTCCGAACATAGGAGGGGGTGACCGAACGGGGAAAGGAGCGCACCCGGGTTCGGCTGCGCCGTCAGGGCAGCGCGATCCAGGCCACCGAGGGGATATCCAGCTCGTCGAGGGCGATTCCCCACGCCCGATCCGCGGTGATGCGGAAGATCTGGAATCCCTCGGGAAAGCGGATGGTCTCGATTGCCGGGTCATCGTCCTCCACACGGACTCTCTCCCAGCTCCATCCAGCGCCACCGAACCCGTCCTCCCAGTCGAAGTGCTGAAGCCAGAGGCTGCCGTCGGGGGCACAGTGCATCTGGTAGTATTCCGGGAACACATCGGCGAACTGGTCGATCATCTGGCCCACCTCGCCGGCAAGCTGTTCGCGGAGGACCTCGTCGGGTGGCCGCTCGCTGCTGGGCACCTGCGCCACGATGGTCGGAAGGAGGAGGTCGGTGAGCCGATCGAGGGTGAAGGTCACCCGGCGGGCCGGCGGGAGTGAGTGCGCCATCCCCTCGGGCGTGCGCAGCGAACGGATGTCGTGGCGAACCGGGTCGTACATCCAGGCCTCGCCATCCGGGCAGATGGCCCAGAGTGGAAAGGGGAGGAACTCGGTCACGCCCGGGTACTGCTCCTCTGGATCGGGGAGGAGCTCGTCGATCCTCCAGCGCTCCACGGGCTCCCCGGTCTCGAGGGGGATCTCGACCACTCTCGCCATCCAGTACCCGGTCCCCCGAGGGCTCCCCTCTCCGGGGTGGGCGGCGAATGCGGAGCCCCCCGAGGCGGTCATCCAGGGGTACATCCCGGGGATCCCGCCGGTGCCGGAGAGGAGCGACCCCGGGCGAACCACGTCGCGGGGAAGGGAGATCGACGTGCCCTCCACCTCGGACGCGAGGGGAGCGTCCGGTTCGTGAACCCGCACGAACGCATGGCGCAGGCGATCGAAGGCCCAGATTCCGCCCGTCCCAGGATCCGCCCCGTCCGCGGTCACCAGGCTCACGGGGTGCCCGAACTCCATCGGGCCCTCTCCGCGTCGACCCAGCTCGGCGATGACCTGGCCGTCGGGCTCGAACCCGACGAAGAAGGGAGGATGCTCGTCCAACACCCAGATCGTGCCATCGGAGGCCACTTCGAGGTCCCGGACCAGCGTCAGCGCTTCACTGGTTCCCACGAGGTTGAGCGCATCGGAGGAAAGGACATGGGCATCCCCCGCACCCGGCTCCGAGCCGGACGGGGCGTCGGCCGAGCAGGCGGCCGACCCGAGGAGAAGAAGGGTGAGGGCGAAGAGGCCACCGGGGGGCGGGGTGCGCGGTCGGGGGGTGGCGCATCGGGGTCGGTTCGGCATTCGGGAGGGTCTCCGGTATGAAGGGCGGGTTCGCTCGCCCTACGCAGGAGGATTCGGGGGGGTTTCAGGGAGCCGAGCGACCCTGCGTCCCCGACATGGGGCACCACTCTCTGCCCGGCGGGCGCGACCACGGCTCCGTGAGGGATGGCATGGACCGGGCGGAGTGGCCGCGTCGAGGATCTGACCTGCGCGGGGTGCCGATGGAGTGCAGCTTGACGGGCGCTGTCGTTCGAGGGCTTGATGGTGACCGGAAATCCCGCAAACGTGGCAGATGGAGCGGCGTTTGAGATGTTTTCGGCGATTATTGCCGAAAATATCACACGGATGGACACGGCTCGTTGAGCCGTGCTCCTTTTCCGGTAATTATTACCGGAAATCCCGCTTTCGCTTACTTTTCGGGGACGTTTGCACGATTTCCGGCAATCGATCGGCCGCGAAGGCACGGTTCGGCCTCTGCTGGGGACACCGGTCGGTCTCTGCGGTCACGACCTCAGGTCCGCGCGCCACGTCCGCTCGCCAGATCCGCGCACCAGATCCACTCGCCACGTCCGCTCGCCCGGGGTGCCCCGCCGCGCCCGCACCGTTAGCTTGGGTGAGTCTCCCGAATCAGGGATTCGTTGAAGCACCGAGCGAGTCGATGCGCCGCTCTGGCAAGGCGCGCCGACGAGGAATAGCACCGCTATTCCGAGCGAGGTGCAACGTAGCCAGAGTGGATGCAGCGGCGCGCGAATGCCGACGAATCTCTGACTCGGGACACCAGTACCGCCAGGGGTACCGCGGCTCGCGCTGCGGTTGAGAAACACCCTTCGGAACCTGATCCGGTTCATACCGGCGTAGGGAGCGCGGCCATACGTAGATGGGAGGGAGGGCGAACACGGCCTCCCCACCCCGGGCCGTCCGCAGGTTGGACGGCTTTTTCGTGGCTGGGATCCCCGGCGTCGGTGGCGGCTTATCGCCCAACCGCACACTGCCATCTCAGGAGAGCTGCCATGAGCCAGACCCCGCCACGCACCCCTTCCCGTCCGACCCCGCCAGTCGATGACTCGGCCGCTCCCCTTTCGGACGGTTCGGCCGCTCCCCCTTCGGACGATTCGGCCACTCCCCCTCCGGGCGAGCCGGGCGCCCCACCCGCGGATTATCCCGAGGCCTTCCCCTCGTCGCGCAAGGTCTATGTCGAGGGCCCGCGCGGGCTTCGGGTACCGATGCGCGAGATCCAGCTGTCGGGCGGGGAGCCGCCGCTGCGCGTCTACGACACGAGCGGGCCGCGAGGGGTGGATCCCCGTGAAGGCCTGCCTGCCCTGCGGAAAGACTGGGTTCGCGGCGCCGAGGTGGATGGGCCGGGTGCGGAGCGATGCGTGACGAACGGGAGCGGTGCGGATGCCGACCCGACGGGTGAAGGGCGGTCCCATGGGAGCCGGGCCGGCGCCGGAGGATCGACGACCCCGGTCACCCAGATGTACTACGCCCGGCGCGGGGAGATCACGCCCGAGATGGAGTTCGTGGCGCTGCGCGAGGGCTTCGATCCCGAGTTCGTGCGCGGGGAGGTCGCTCGGGGGCGCGCGATCATTCCGGCCAACATCAACCATCCGGAGCTCGAGCCGATGATCATCGGGCGGGCCTTCAAGGTGAAGATCAACGCCAACATCGGGAACTCGGCGGTGCGCAGTTCGATCGAGGACGAGGTCGAAAAGCTGCGGTGGGCCACCCTCTGGGGCGCGGACACCGTGATGGACCTCTCGACCGGAGACCGCATCCACGAGACCCGGGAGTGGATCGTGCGCAACTCGCCGGTGCCGATCGGGACCGTGCCGATCTACCAGGCGCTCGAGAAGGTGGGGGGCGTTCCCGAGGAGCTCACCTGGGAGCTCTACCGGGACACCCTCATCGAGCAGGCGGAACAGGGGGTGGACTACTTCACGATCCACGCCGGCGTCCTGCTGCGCTACATCCCCATGACGGCCGAGCGGATGACCGGGATCGTCTCGCGCGGAGGGTCGATCATCGCGAAGTGGTGCCTGGCGCATCACCGCGAGAGCTTCCTGTACACGCGGTTCCCCGAGATCTGCGAGATCATGGCGGCCTACGACGTCTCGTTCTCGCTGGGAGACGGGTTGCGGCCGGGGTCGATCGCCGATGCGAACGACGAGGCTCAGTTCGCGGAGCTCAAGACGCAGGGCGAGCTGACGAAGATCGCCTGGGAGCATGATGTGCAGGTGATGTGCGAGGGACCCGGGCACGTTCCCATGCACCTGATCAAGGAGAACATGGACAAGCAGCTCGACTGGTGCCACGAGGCCCCCTTCTACACGCTGGGGCCGCTCACGACCGACATCGCGCCCGGCTACGACCACATCACGAGTGCGATCGGAGCGGCCCAGATCGGCTGGTACGGGACCGCGATGCTCTGCTACGTGACCCCGAAGGAGCACCTGGGGCTGCCAAACCGCGACGACGTGAAGGACGGGGTGATCACCTACAAGATCGCCGCCCACGCCGCCGACCTGGCCAAGGGGCATCCCCGGGCGCAGGAGTGGGACGACGCGATCAGCAAGGCGCGCTTCGAGTTCCGCTGGCGCGACCAGTTCAACCTCTCGCTCGATCCGATCACCGCGCTCGAGTACCACGACGAGACACTGCCGGCCGAGGGGGCCAAAGTCGCCCACTTCTGTTCGATGTGCGGCCCGAAGTTCTGCAGCATGAAGATCACGCAGGACATTCGGGAATACGCCGCGGAGCACGGGCTCGACACCTCGGAGGGGATCGAGCGGGCCGTCGAGGCCGGGATGCGGGAGAAGTCGGGGGAATTCCGCGAGCTGGGCTCGGAGCTGTACGTCGAGGACGCGGCCGGAAGCCCCTGAGTCCGTCCGGGAGGGGCGGGGCGGGGCGGGCGGGCGGGAGGGGTGGAGGACAACCGTCGATGGGCCGGATCAGCGGCGCACCGTGAGCTGTCTCGACGGGATGCCGCCGACCCGGTATCTTCCGGGGCCTCCGGGGTCCCCACCTGCGGGTGGGGGCCTCGAGTTCTTCCCTCGACCCGGCATCGGATGCTGACGTCGCTCCACCATCGACGGATCGTGATCGCGCCCCTGCTGGCGTTGCTCTTCGCGTTCGGAGGTCTCGCGGGGGGCGCCGGAGCGCAGGAGAGCCCCGCGTTCGAGGCGGTGGCGATGGAAACCGGGCCTGAGACGGGACCGGAGCAGGGGCATGGCGCGCACGAGGGGCACGAGCATGCCGGCCACGCAGGGCACACGGCCCACGCGACTCACGAGCATGCCGGCCACTCAGGGCACGCGACCTGCACGGGTCACGAGCACGCCGGCCACGAAGCCGTGGCCCCGGAGCGCGTGGACGACGCGGACCACACGGTCCACGCAGACCACACCGGCCACGACCCCGGCGGGCACCACGCCGAGCACGGCTGTGACGACTGCGTCTGCCCCGGTGCCGCCGGCTGCTCGGGCACCGCCGTTCCTCCCGCCGGCCGCACGATGGGGCCGACTCGACGCGCGGCAGCGGCCGGGCCCCCGGCCATTCCCGATGCTCCCCGCAGTCCATCCCACCACGGCATCTTCCGGCCGCCCCGATCCTGACCTGAATCCGTGTTCCGGCGCCCCTGCGGTGCCTCGCCATTCAGTCGATCAGGAAATTCATCATGTCCGCTCGTTTCATATGCAGGACTTCGGCTCTCGTCTTGGGAGTCGTCGGAATGTTCGCATTCTTCGGCGCCGCGTCCGCGCAGGACCACTCCATGCACGCCCCCGAGGTCCCCGCTGAAGAGGCCCAACCCCGGGACTCCCACGAGATGTGGATGACCATGCTCCCAGGCGGCTGGCACCTGATGGGGATGGCACACGTCTTCCCCTCGGCCACCGCGGCGGCGCCCTTCGCGTCGGACAGCCCCCTGAACCGGACGCAGTTCGCGCTCCCGCATGCGGCCGCGATGGCCAACATCGAGAGTCCGGACTCGCGCTGGGTTTTCCGGTTCATGCCGAACTTCGAGGGGATCTCGATGCCCGACGGAGAGGTCACCTTCGGCGGGTGGGGAGAGGGCTTCATCGACGCACGACACCCTCACACCCTCCTTCACGAGGCGATGCTCAGCTTCAACTGGTGGGAGGCCCCGGGCGGGGCGTTCTCGCTCTCGGCCGGTCGGGGGTTCGCCCCCTTCGGGACCGGTGACCCCATGTACCGCCCCGTCCTCAAGTATCCGACCAATCACCACCTGTCGCAGATCCTGGAGCGATGGACCGTCAACGCGAGCTACCTGGCCGACACCGGGCTCGGGGTCGAAGTCGGCATCTTCGACGGAACCGAACCCGAAGACTGGCTGGACGTGGGCAATTACCGCGACTTTGGCAACTCGTGGTCGGGGCGACTCTCCTGGCGCTTCGGCGAGGTGACCTCGATCACCGCACCCTGGGAGCTGTCCGCCTCGTATGGGGACGTGACGGAGGTCCACCACGGCCACGCCGAGCGTACGGTGCTCTACAACGCCGCGCTCCGGCACGACGCCCGGTACGGCTTCGGCGCCCTGTACGGCCTCGCCGAGGCCTCGATCAGCGACCCGGACGACGGGGACGGGTACTTCTCGGTCCTGGCGGAGCTGCAGGCAAGCCTGGGCCATGGAGGGCGTCACCACCCCTTCTATCGGCTCGAGTACGCCACCCGGCCGGAGTACCCCCGAGAGGGTGCCGAGGGCGATGGCTTCTTCCGGTACGACCACGGGGACCACGCCATCGGAGCCACCCGGTGGCTGATCAACTCGGTCGGCTACTCCTTCGACTGGACTCCGCTGCCCCTGAGCGCCCGCCCCTTCGTCGAGATCGGTCACAGCCGGGTCCGCCTTGAACGGGGCCCCGAGTCGCTGATGCCCGAGGCCCTCTTCGGTGGAGGCTCATTCTGGAGCTTCACCGCCGGCGCCCGGATCTTCCTGGGCGGGGGCCCCATGCGGATGGGCACCTACGGCGTGCTCGACCCGATGACCGCCTCGATGCGGGGCGACGCCCATCACGACCACGGGGGCCATGACGCCCACGAGGGCCACCACCACTGACGGCTCACGGCCGTCCCCCCGATCCGCGTGCGCAGGTGGCGATTCGCGTGCACAGGTGGCGATCCGCGTGCACGGGTGGTGACCTGTGTACACCGGTGGGAGGGACGGCCGTGGCAGGTGTAGCGGCGCCCGGGCTCAGAACATCATGACCATTCCGCCGCCGCCTGCCGTCCCGCCCATCCGGGGGTTGACCACGTTGCTGAAGATCGAGCCGAAGGTGTAGCTGACCCCGATCGTGGTGAAGTACCGGTAGTTCGTGGCGAGCTGGCGCCGCCGCAGGAGGACCTCCTCCTCGCTGGCGCCGCGGCGGGGAATGTGAAGCTGGTTGTGGATCCGCGAGTAGTTCGCGCCCACATTCAAAGAGAGACCCCGGAACAACCGCAGGTTCAGGTTGGTGCCGAGCGTCATCTCGTACTTCGACAGGTCGTGCAGGTACTGGGCTCCCGAAATGCTCGTACGGACCGTGCCCCAGGGCTGCCGGAGGTTGAGCGAGGTCGAAAGGGAGTGCTCGACCCGCAACTCTTCGTCCTGATCGAAGAGGGTCTCCTCGGAGTAGTTGAAGTAGCGCGGACCGATTCCGTACTCGAAGGTCAGCGCCTTTCGCGTATGGTCGCCGTAGGGGAAGAGGCTGTATTCGATGGCGGGAGTGAGATCGAGCGCGAGATCCTGATTCGCGAAGGTCGAGCTGCGGGCGGAGGCCCGAACCCCGGCCGACCAGTGGTCCCCCAGACTTCGCACCAGGAGCCCGGATCCGTTGTAGCTGCGAATGATGCTGACCACGCTCCGGTCGGGCAGATCGAAGCTCGTCTTGCGGTAGCTGCCGCTTAGCGCGACCCGGGCCTTCCACATCTCGGTGGTCCGGGTCGCCGACACCGACCCGCTGTAGTTCTGCGAGCCCTGCGAGGATTCCCCCTGGGAAAACACGTTCGCACTCGTCGAAAAGACCCAGAAGTCCCAGGGGTCATCCTGAGGGGCGACGCCGGGAGCGGCGCCCGGGCCCACCTCCGGCCGGGCCGCCGGATCGCGGAGCACGAGATCCAGCCGCTCGCCCACATCGGTGCCCGACGCGAAGGGGGCCAGCCCGTGCGAGAGAGTGCGCAGGAGCCCCCGTCTCCGATCGTCGGTCGAGTCGTCGGCGCCACTGGAGTACAGGAGGGTGAACCGGTTTCCCTGCAACTCGCCTCGTCCCTCGAAGCTCACGTCGAACTGACGCCCGCCGCCCCCCGTGGGCTGAGACGTCACCATCACATGAACATCGGCATCCTGGCGGTCCCGGACCCAGTCCACCCAGCGCAGCTCCGTGCGGAACAAGTCGTAGTCGCACCCGGGCGTCTGGCAGTCCAGAAAGACCCGGGGCGGCTGGTGCGCGGAGTCTGCGGTCCACGAATCGGCGGCCTCGAGCGGCGCGGGGTCTGCAGTCCACGAATCGGCGAACTCGAGCGGCGCAGGATCCAGGCTCGACGACTGGACGGCCACCACCAGGGTCGATGTCGGCTCTGCCACCGACGCATGGGCCCCCTCGAGCGAGGACGTGAGCAGGGCGAGCAGGACCAGGAGAAGGGAAGGCATCAGGTGGGCCTCGGGGCTCGGGGGCGGAGGATGGCGGGCAACGGGGGCGACTTCACCCCAAATTGATTAGACGGGTAGTTGGCCGGAAAGGTTGCACGCGATCTCAAACGAGGCAAGTCGTTCAGTCGAATCCGTCCGCCGTTCCGGTATCCAGGAGGCCCTCGCGGACCCGGTCTCCGAGCTCCCAGCGGGAGTCGATCTCGAGCTTCCTGAAGATGTTCGTCAGGTGCGTGCCCACGGTGCGCGGCGAGATCCCGAGCGCCTTCGCCACCCCCTTGTTCGACTTTCGCCGACCGACGAGGCGCGCGATCTCGATCTCGCGCGAGGTGAGCAGCGAGGAGCCCCGCTCCCCCTGCGACCGCAACGGTGGGCGCGCGCCGACCTCGCGGAACTGTTCGCGCGCCTTTTCCAGCTCCGGCTCGGCCCCGATTCGCAAGAGGGCTTCGTGGGCCCGGCGGAGTTCCCGGACCGCACCCTCACGGTCTCCGATCTCGGCCAGACGCCCGGCCACCTGCCGTCGGAGCCGCGCAGCGTCCGGCAGCAGGCCCATCGACTCGAGCGCTTCGGCCCCTTCGGCCATCTCGCGGGCGCCCCGAGAGGAATCCCCCTCGAGCCAGACCACCAGCGCCTCGCAGATCGACGCCCATGCCCGTGCCGCCGGGTGATCGAGGCGCTCGGCGTCACTTCGCAACCGCGCGGCAAGCTCGCGAGCCCGGTCCAGATCCCGCAGGTGGAGCGCGGCCTCGGCAAGGGTCGGCAGCCGCCGGTGCACCCCCCAGGCCCGGTATCCGGACCGATCCACCGGCTCCATCCCCTCGTCGCCCAGGACCATCGCCTCCCGATGCTCTCCGGTCGCCAGGTGGAGCGCGGATTCTCCGAGAGTCGAGGCACCCGCCAGAACCTCGAACCGGACCTTCGGACCGATGACCGCAGCCACACCGGCGACGCTCCCGGTCGGGGGGGAAAGTGCGGCCGCTCGTTCCATGACGAGCGACTCGACCGAGGTGGGGGGAGTGAGGTCGCCGGGCTCCCATCCCACCCAGCTGCCCCCCTCGCGATGGATCTGGCCGGTCTCGACGAGGCGATCCAGCGTCGCCCCCACGAACAGGGGGTTGCCCCCGGTCCAGCGACAGAGCTCGATCGCGAACCCCCGCACGACCTCGGGATCGACCTCGAACCCGCCGGAGACGAGCTCGACCGTGTCCTCGGGAGCCAGGGGGCCGAGGGTCCTCAGCTCAGCGCCGGAACTGCCAGCGAACCCGCGTACGGCCTCCATGATCCCGGGCCCTTCCGGAGACCCGTCGGGATCGAGGGTGACCAGCAGCACGCAGGGAAACCCGAGCGCCCGGCGGGCCAGGACGTGAAGGAGTTCGAGAGACGATGGGTCCGCCCACTCGAGGTCTTCGAAGACGAGAAGGAGCGGGTCCCCACGACGGAGTCGGTCGAGGAACTCCGGGAAATTCCAGAGAAGCCGGCTGCGCAGGTCGGGGATCGCCTCGGGCGTGTGGCCCGTGCCCCCCGCATCGTGGAGGGCCAGCGAGGGGCAGACGAACTGCAATTCCGGCGCGCCCCGGGTGAGCGAAATGAGCGCCTCGGGTGCCTGGTTTCGCACGAGGGGGTCGAGCACGTCGCAGAACAGTGCGTACGGGACCCCGGACTCCAGGGGGTACGCGCTGCCCATCGCAGCCGTAAAGCCGCGACGTTCGGCCGCATCGGCGGCGGTCCGCGCCAGGCGGGTCTTGCCCATGCCCTCGGGGCCCGCCAGCACGAGGGTCTTGCTCTCTCCGGCAGCGGCCCGGTCCAGCGCGATGCGAAGAAGCGAGAGCTCTTCGGCGCGGCCACACAGGGGGAGCGAGGGGCGAGCGGACGCTCCGGTGGTCTCGGTGGAGACTCCGTCCGCGGAGCTGTGCATGGATCTGCCTCCCGGGCTGGAAGGAGGACGATGACGCCCTGAACCGCTCACATCGTTGGTTCCGATCGCCCGCCGCGCCAGATCTCTCCGCCCGCCCCTCTCTCCTGTCGGTGCCGCACCCGTCGCCGTCGGTCAGAGATCGCCTGCAAGTCTCAGGTTCAGGGCGCTGGTCGCCCTCTAGAAGACCGTTGAAGAAATACAGGGTGCACGGTTGGGAGCCCCAGGGGGCCTCATCGTAGGCGGTTCGTCGAAGGCATAGCGGTAGCTACGTCGAGGCGAACCAACGACCGAGGAGGCCCCCTGCGGCCCCAACCCGAAGGGGGACGGGGGGTTTCGGCCCCGGATCTTCGTTGGGCCCCTTCACCGATGCTTGGGCATCGCTGTCAGGGGCTCGCCTTGACCCGGGGTACCCGCACGCACCGCGTGTGGGGTCGCGCAAGACCCCGTCCCGGTGCACCCTGTATTTCTTCAACGGCCTTCTAGTCGCTCTTCAGGTGGTCGAGTGCGGACTTCCGCAGGGTTGTCCAGATGAAGTCGTGCACATCCAGAAGGTCGGCCGGCTCGTGGCCGGCGGCCTCGAGTCGCGTCTTCACCCCGAGGGCGACGCGGCGAAAGCTCAGGTAGGAGGCAACCCTGGGCTTGCGCGAGTATGTACCGGTCGGCGCGATCGATCCCGCCTGGCGAATGAAGGCGGAGCGCCGGACGGCGACCTCGGTCTGCGGATGCGTGAGTGCCAGGAGGGCGGTGGATGTGCGCCAGGAGGGACGGCCTCCGAGGAATCGGGTCAGCATCTTGAGATACTTGCGGAAGCGATCCTCGAGCGGCTCGTCACCGTGCACGAGGTTGAAGACGACCTCGGCGTATTCGGCCGACTCCTCTTCATCGAGTCGCCGCAGCGCCTTCACGTGCGAGAGGGGGACCAGATTCGTGCCGGCCAGCACGTCGAGGATGGACTCGGTCAACTCGCCGTGTCGTCCCTCTTCGATCAGACTTGCGGACCGGGACGGGTCGAGCGCCTCCTTCGCCGCTTCGAGGCTGGGCTCGCGATGCCGCTTCAGTGAGGATCCCGTCGCCGTGCCCCGCTTGTCCTCGGCCCACTTGGGGTCGTCGAATCCCTTGGGATACAGCTTGGTGAACAGATTCAGCTGTTGCTCGAAGGTGCAGACGGCCTTCTGGACCGTCTGGTCGGAGCCGCCTTTCAGCGCCTTGATCGCGGCCTGAAGGTTGGCCAGGACCGCCGTCGTGGGCACTTCGGAGGGATCGACCGGATCGAGCAGGTCATAGTACCCCTTCCGGATCTTGCGAAGCTTCCCGTCTTCGAACTGATAGGCCCTGCGGCTGTTTCGCTCCCAGGCGAGAAGGGCCATTCCCCATTCCGGCTTCTGGGAATGACGGTACAGCTGCTCGGACAGATTCTCATGATCGATGTCGGGCACATTCAACGTCTGCGTAGCCAATACGGTTCCTTCGTTCTGGGTTCGAGCCTGTCGGGACCCCAGGCCCCGAGACGGTTGAGGGGACAACGCGCGCCGTGCGGCCGCTCCCCCCGACGCGGTCGGGAGGATGCACCCTTCGGTCAGGGCGCTCATGCCCTCTATAAGTATATGAAATTAAATGACTTATGTTCCGATAGTCGCCAACCGGGGTTTCCGGACCGTTACGATTCGGCCTCTGATTCGTCCGCCAATTCCGGCGCGGACATGGCAGCACCCATCGCATGGTATCCATTGTCGGCGTAGACCACCGTAGCCGTGATGGCCGCGGCGAGGGGAGACGCCAGGAATGCGGCGGTGTTTCCCACGTCGTCGGCCTCCATCTCGCGCTGCAGCGGTGAGTTGGACTCGTAGTATCTGACCATCCGGTCGACGAATCCGATGGCGCTGGCCGCCCGGCTGGCATAGGGGCCGGCGCTGATGGTATTCACGCGCAGCCCCCACTTTCGTCCGGCCTCCCAGGCCAGGGTGCGGGTGTCGCTCTCGAGGGCGGCCTTGGCGGAACTCATGCCCCCGCCGTACCCCGGCACCGCCCGCTCGCTGGCCAGGTAGGTCAGGGAAAGGGAGCTGCCTCCCGGCCTGAACAGGGGGCCCAGCGTCCTGAGCAGGGAGACATGACTGTAGGCGCTGACGCCGACCGCCTCGAGGTACCCGCGCCGGCTCGTCTCCAGCAGGGGCTTCTGCACCTCGGGGCCATTCGCGAGCGAATGAACCAGGATGTCCAGCGAGGGCGACCCGAAGTCCTCTTCGAGCCGGGCCTTCAGGCCGGCGATGGTGAAGTCGCCGCGATCCTTGTAGCGCTTGTTCTGGCGGATCTCCTCGGGCACGTCGTCCATCGAGTCGAAGGCGGCATCGAGCGGGTAGATGCGTTCGAATTCCATGTCGGACCCATCGGAGAGCGTCATGGAATCATCCATCCGTCCGCGGGCCAGGAGCTTTTCGAAGATTCCCATGGCGGGCGGCCAGGAGCCGACGCAGACCGATGCGCCGGCATCGGCCAGGGCTCGGGAGATGGCGAAGCCGAAGCCGCCGTCGTCGGCGACGCCGGCCACCAGGGCGCGCTTTCCGGAAAGGTCGATAAGGGGCATGGGTGAAGGAGCCGGGGGTTGTGAGAGATGAGGGCCGTGCGTTTCAGCGGAGATCAATGTGGGGAGGTTTCGGTCGAGAAGCCACCCGGGGGAAGGTGGATCCGCGTGGCGGATCGATCGTGCGGGGCCTATCAGCGAGAGGTGTGCTGCTCCTGAGAGGTGTGCTGCTCCTGGTCGTCGGGCCCGTATACGGGCTCGCACGCATCCCTGCGGCTGGATCCGATTGGGTCCACCCCGACCCACACCACGAGCGTGGTGTCTCCCGGCTCACTCCACCGCACCCGAAGGTCGAGGCTGGAGCGAAGACCGGTGCGGTACGAAAAGGACACCCCTTCGCCGGGGGTCGCGTTCAGGTTCAGTCTGCCGCCGTTGACCGGATCGCGAGCGTCGAAGTGCCACCTGCCCGAGTGCCCCCACCACACGTTGAGACACCCCGCGACCGTCAGTCCAAGGGTCGGAAGTACTTCCGTCGAGAAGGTGCCCGTGCCCCCGGATATGGGGATCTCGACCCAGCCGCCCCCCTGCCTGAGCCCTTCGAGCAGCTCTCCGCTCTGAGCACGAGCATCACAGGGCAGGGCGAGAGTGGCCGCCAGGGTCAGGAGCAGGAGAGGGAGATGGTTTCGCATACCCTCTCTACACCGTACTGTCGGAGGGGCTCCCCTACCCGTCCTGCGGCGTTCCGGCGGGTCTCCCGGGGGCGAACCACCCCGCGATGTCTCCCTAACGAGGACTCGGGCAGCGTCGAAGCCGCCAGCCCCGAAGGCGGCTCACCCTCAGACGAAGGACCACCCCGCGATGTCCAGACGCCGTCCCCTCCGCTTCGGCATCATCTTCGTGCCGTTCGTCCAGTGGGGTCGGTACCTGCTGATCGTGCCGGCCCTGATCACGTGGGGCTTCCTTCTGCTTCTGGGTGCCGACTTCGCCGGGGGAGGGCTTGCCGCGGTGATCGAGTTCGTCGTCTTCGTTCCCGTCTTCGGCTGGTACTTCATCGAGGCACTGCTCGATCCGGCCGTCACACCGTCATTCCAGGACGACACCTGGTTCGAGGAGATGGAAGACAACCTCTTCCGCTTCCTGCTCCGCCTGGCGCTGGTGGGAAGCTTTCTGATCTGGGCCGGCTCCGCGGTCTGGAGGAGGATTCGCCCGGGGGAGCCGGTCGTGCGGACCACACGCCAGCGCTTCCTGCGGGTTCCCCTCCTGGCGGGCGGGGTGGGACTCGTGGTATTCCTGACGTCGGTGTTCATGCCCCACTACAGAAGCGCCTCGGCGGGTGTCGGGAGCCACTTCCTCTCCGCGACAGTGCTCTTTGTGGTGCTGGTGATCACGGGGGCTTGGGTGACCTTCGTGGGGGTCTGTGCCGACGGTCTGCTCGCGCGGATCGACGGGGATCCGCCCACCGACGAAGGGGAGTTGACCTCCTGACCGGAGGGGCTGGCCACCTTGCGATTCCGGGCCTGGCCCCACCTCTTGGATGGTGCGTGGGTCACGAGAGTGGCCGCGCCTTCGAGGTGTGTCGTGAAGCGGTTCGACGTTCCGATCCTTCCCGAGGAGGCCCGCCGATGTGTACAGTCCGCAGCGTCCCGTCTTCGTTCACTCCCCTCCTGTTCCCGGCTCTTGTGTCCATGGGTCTTTCCGGCTGCGGAGGGGATCTTGACCGATCCGGCGAGGCCTTGGTCTCGGACAGCGCGGGTGTCCGCATCGTCGTGAATCCCGACGGAGACTTCGCCGACCGGAGTGTGAGGTGGACGGTGAGCGAAGCTCCCGAGGTGGCGATCGGGGACCAGGCCGGCGACGACGCGTACCTCTTCGACCGGATCATGGGAATCGATCGACTCACCGATGGTCGATGGGTCGTAGCCGACATGGGCAGCAGCCAGATCCGCTGGTTCGACTCCGAGGGCCGACACCTCCAGAGCGCCGGAAGCCGGGGCGAGGGGCCGGGAGAGTTCTTTCAGGTCATGGGGCTGACGCGCCTCGCGGGCGATACCCTGCTGGTCGATGACGCCCGGACCCGTACCCACATGCTGGACGAGTCGGGTGAATTCATCGGCGAGTCTGCGGTCACCGGATCCCCGGTGGGGGAGCGCACCGACCCCACGGGGGTGCTCCGCGATGGCACCGTGGTGGCCGCCACGACCTCGGCCTTTCCCCAACGGCTCACCTCCCCCCATCCCATGACCCGCAGCTACCATCGCGCACGCCTGGCTCGAGGCGAGGGCAGTGGGTTCCAGCTCGAGGTCCTGGACACCATCGGGCGCTGGGACCTCCGGGTTCTGGTCCCCGGTTGGAACGAGTCCTCCCAGCGGGTGCGATTCGAAGAGGGCCTCCAGGTCGCGCTCCTCGGTGACGGGCTCGTCGTGGCCGACCCGATGCGATTCGAGGTGCGGACCGTTTCGGTCGATGGGGAGCTGTGCAGCATTTCGCGCTTCGAGTGGACGCCGGACCCGGTGACCGACGCCGATGTCGAGCGGAAGAGAGACGAGTACATCCACCAGGGGGGCGAGAGCGGCTCCGAGGTCTCTCCGCAATTGCTCCAGCAGCGCAGCGAGATTGCCGACTCGTGGGAGATCTCCGACCACATGCCGGCCTTCTCCGAGGTGATCGTCGACCGCCTCGACCACATCTGGCTGCGCGAATACGTTCCGAACGAGCCGACCGCCGGGAGCTGGATTCAGACCCCCCTAGACCCCGTGCGATGGCTGGTCCTGTCTCCCGACGGAGAGGTGGTGGCGGGAGTCGAAACCCCGGCCCGGTTCAGCCCGCGCGTGATCGGCGAGGACTTCATCGCCGGTCTCCACCGGGATGAAATGGAGGTCGAGTACGTGCACGCCTACTCGTTGACTCGCCACTGAGCCGGCTCGCCACGGAGCCCCGCATTCCTCGAGCGCACCCTACGACCCGGTGCGTCTGTTGCCCACGACGACCCCAGTCCCCGACCATGACTCCAGTCCCCGAGGTTCGATCCATGTCCGAGCGTTCCAGCCGATTCCTCACGCCATTCGTGTCCGTCTTCGCGCTTCTCCTGGGGTGCGTTCTTATCCTGAGTCCGACCGCATCGCTCGAAGCCCAGCAGGAGTACGACCAGGTCGTGCCCTCGAACGCCGAGACCGAGGAGGGGCTGTTCACCGTGCACCGGGTCGACGACCGCCTCCTCTTCGAGATCCCCGACGCGATGCTCGGCCGCGACATGCTGCTGATGAGCCGGTACGCCGCCACCCAGACCGGGCTTCCCGTCGATGGCACGCAGCCCGGGCCCGAAATGGTCGTGCGCTGGGAGCGAGAGGGAGACCGCATCCGGCTCCGGGCCATCTCCTACGAGATGGACGGCGACCCCGACATGCCGGTCTTCATGGCGGTCGAGCGGGCGAACTTCGCCCCGATCCTGGCGTCCTTCCGGATCGAGGCCCGCGGCTCCGGGACGAGTGTGATCGACGCCTCGGATCTCTACCTGGGCGGGGCCGACGTCTTCGAGATGGGAGCCCAGCAGAAGCGGGCGTACGAGGTGCGGGGTCTGGACCGGGACCGCAGCGAGCTGGTCTCGGTGCGAAGCTTTCCGCAGAACATCGAGGTCCGGTCGATCCTGACCTACGCGGCGGCCAACCCCCCGTCGCAGGCCCGGGGTCAGTCCGTGTCCGCGAAGCTCAACCACTCGATGATCCTCCTTCCCGAAGAGCCCATGCCCCGGCGCTGGTTCGATGAGCGGGTGGGCCTTCGGGGGATCGCCCAGATGGACTACAGCCGGGACCACCAGGGAGTCAAGCGAGTGGAGTACGCGCGTCGCTACTGGCTCGAGCCCAGTGACATCGAGGCCTACCAACGCGGCGAACTCGTGGAGCCGGTCGAGCCCTGGATCTGGTACATCGACCCGGCCACCCCCGAGGAATGGGTCCCGTACTTCAAGGAGGGCCTCCTGGAGTGGAACGAGGCCTACGAGAAGGCGGGCTTCCGGAACGCGATCCAGGTCCGGATGGCCCCCACTCCGGAAGAGGACCCGGATTTCAGCCTCGAGGACGCCCGATACTCGGTGGTCCGGTACGTGGCGACCCCGGTCCGCTCGGCCAACGCGGGCGGGGGGGCCTGGGATCCCCGCTCGGGGCAGCTCCTGCGCGGGCACATCAACATGTTTCACGGCCTGCCCGAGCGCCTGAGGTGGTGGATCCTCTCGCAGCTCGGCGGGCGCCATGACGACCTCCGGGGCGACGAGATCCCGGAGGAGATGATGGGAGAGGCGCTGCGCTACGTGGTGTCGCACGAAATCGCGCACGTGGTCGGGCTTCCCCACAACCAGATGGGCAACGTCGCGCATCCCACCGACTCGCTGCGCTCCGCCTCGTTCATCGAGGAGATGGGGCACGCCGCATCGGTCGTCGGCCGCACCCGCTTCAACTACGTGGCCCAGCCCGGAGACGACATTCCGGAGCTGGAGCGCCGTCGGGTCGGGCTGGCCGACATGTGGGCCGTCGAGTGGGGACACACCTATTTCCCCGAGTACGACTCACCCGACGCGGAGTGGCCCACCCTGAATCAGATGGTCATGGAGAGGGCGGAGCACCGCCACTTCCGCTTCCTCGAGGGGCAGTACATCTGGCACCAGGAGTGGGACCCGCAGCGCATGACCGAGGCGATGGGTGACGACCTGGTCAAGTCTTCGGAGTACGGACTGGCCAACCTGAAGCGGGTCATGCCCAACCTGGTCGAGCGGGTGAGCCGACACGGCGAGGACTACTCCGAGCTCGAAGCCCACTACATGCAGTTCATCACCCAGTGGGCGCGCTACGTGCAGCACGCCTCGGTCTACATCGGGGGCGTATACACCCACCTGAAGCGATACGGGGAAGAGGGCCCGGTCTACACGACCGTCGACCGCGACCACCAGCTCCGGGCCATGGACTGGCTCGACGAGCACGCGTGGGCCACCCCCGAATGGCTCCTCGACAAGGACCTGCTGCGGCTCATCGAGCACGCCGGAGCGCTGGAGCGGGTCCGGGCTTACCACCACCAGGCCATGGAGAGGTTCGTCCAACCGAACCGGCTGGCCCGGATGCTCGAGCAGGAGTACTTCCTGGGCGATCAGGCCTACGGAGCGGTGGAGATGATGGACGACCTGCGAGCCAGCCTCTGGAAGGAGCTCGCCGCGGGCAGCTCGATCGACCCCTTCCGACGCAACCTGCAGCGGGTCTACATCGACCGCCTCCACTGGATCATGCACGAGGCGGAGACCAACTACCTGCGCCCGCCGGACTCCGGCAACTCCCGCGTGAGCTCCGACAACGATCCACCCCTGAACGCCGAACTGCACGTGGATCATTCGGACATGCGCGCCATCGTCCGCTCCCAGCTCCGGGCCCTGCGGGACGAGGTGAGCGCCGGACTCGGGGCGAGCGCCGACACCATGACCCGGATCCACCTCGAGGACGTGCTCGTGCGCATCGACCGCGCGCTCGCCGAGAACTGACCCGATGCCCGATTCGGATTCTCCAACGGATGTCCGACACCACCGTCGGTCACCTCCTCCATCTGCCCCTGAACAGGGAACCACGATGCAATCCTCCAGTCTGCCTCATCCATCACTGAACGTATGGCTTCTCGGCGTCCTCCTCCTTCTCGTCCCGGCGACCGCGCTGCCTGCCCAGCAGTCGGATCCGGCCACCGGCGGGGTCGTGCCCCAGACCTTCGACTGGTGGCAGGACACCCCGATTCCGAGCCAGACTCCGTGGGGACAGGAGATCGACCGGGCCGCGACCGAACTGATGCTCTCGTGGACCACGATGCCCGAGTACACCAACCCCTTCGTGGATCACCTCCCGGTGGCCGAAGGGGTCGTCTCGCCGATGGATCACTTCGGCTACCCCATCGGAAAGCCTGGATACCTGCACCGGGTGGACGAGATATACGGCTATCACCAGGCGCTCGCCGCAAGCTCGCCCCGAGTGAACTTCCAGCTCCTCGGAGAGACGGAAGAGGGGAACCACCTGGCTCTGGTCCAGATCGGATCGCAGGAGAACCTCACTCGACTGGAGCGGGTGAAGGAAGGGATGAACGCGCTGGCCGACCCCCGGAACACCTCGTCCGCCGAGGCGCGCGCTCTGATCGAGGAGCTTCCCGTCATCCACCTCATCTACTCCGGACTCCACTCGCCGGAGACCGGTCATCCGGAGGTGACGCTCGAACTCGCGTATCGCCTGGCCGCCTCCGAGGACCCGATGATCCGGGCCATCCGCGACAACGTGGTGGTCTTCATCGTGCCCGTGGTGGAGCCGGACGGACGCAACCGCGTCGTCGACTGGTATCGGAAGCATCAGACCGAGATGGTCGAGGACTGGGGGGACCGTGTACCCGGCCCCCCCTTCTGGGGCAAGTACATCCGGCACGACAACAACCGCGACGGCCTGCAGATGATCGCCCGCCTCACCCAGGAGACGATGAAGCTCTACCTGGAGTGGAAGCCCCCGATCGCCATCGACCTCCACGAGTCGGTTCCGTACCTCTACGTCTCGACCGGCACCGGGCCCTACAACCCGAACGTCGACCCGATCACGGTGGCCGAGTGGACCTGGATCTCGAACTACGAGGTCACCGCCCTCACCTCGCTGGGCAAGCCGGGGGTCTGGACGCACGGCTTCTACGACGGCTGGAACCCAAGCTATCTCTTCTGGCACGCGAACAACCGGAATGGGATCGGCCGCTTCTACGAGACCTTCGGCAACTCGATTCCGCAGACGGTGACGCGTGAACTGGGCGCCAACAACACCTCGGTGGAGTGGTACCGTCCCAATCCGCCCCGCTCGGAGACCATCTGGTCGCTGCGCAACAATGTGAATTACGCGCAGACCGGGGTGATCCACTCGCTCTACCTGTATTCGCAGAACCGGGAACGCATCCTGGAGCAGTTCTGGACGAAGTCGAACAACTCGCTGAATCGCGGAAGAAACGAGGCTCCCTACGCCTACCACCTGCCGGCCGATCAGGCGCGCCGGGGAAACGTCGCGCACCTGATGAACAACGTGCGTCGGCAGGGAATCGAAGTGCACCAGGCAGACGAGGGTGGTCGATTCGGTGATGTGGAGGTCCGGGCGGGCGACTACCTGATTCGAATGGACCAGCCATACCGGAATTTCATCGAGACCCTCATGGGGGTTCAGCACTTCCCGGAAGACGCCCCGCGGCCGTACGACGACGTCGGCTGGACCTTCCCGTACCTGTACAACGTCACGGCGAACGCCGTCGCCGAGCCCGGTGTCCAGAACCTTCGGGCTTCTCTCGTCGGCGAAGACGTCGTGATTCCGGGATCCATCGACATTGCGGGGAATGCGACCTGGCTCGCGGTGCACCCCGCCGGATCGGGCTACGCGCTCGAGGCCCGGCAGGAGCTGGCGGACGTCCCGATGGAGGCGGCCCGATCCGCCATCGGCGTCTCGGCGAACCGGACCGTGCCGGCCGGCGCGTGGCTGATCGAGGCCGGTGCGGTGGAGCGCGACCGGCTGGAGTCGTGGGCCGGTGGGCACGGCTTCGACGTGGTGGGAGTCACCGATTCGCAGCTGGAAGAGGTGGAACGCCACGCCATGACGATGCCGAGGATCGCCCTCCTCCACTCCTGGAGAAATACGCAGGACGACGGCTGGGTACGGTACAACCTGGACCGGATGGACATCCCCTACACCTACCTGCCCGAGGACCGGCTGAAGGAAGGGGATCTGAGGGATCGCTATGACGTGATCCTCTTCCCGGAACAGGGGCGTGGGTCGACGGCCCAGGACATCTTCGCGGGGGTGGACCCGGAGCTGTCTCCGCTCTCGTACGAGCCCGACCCGGAATTCCCCTCGCTCGGTGTCCACAGCCAGACCGAGGACATGACGGGAGGGATGGGGTACGCCGGCCTCCAGGCCCTTCAGGACTTCATGAACCAGGGGGGGACCTTCATCACGCTCGGCTCGGCCACCGCACTCCCCGTCGGCTTCGGGATGGTGCGGGGGGTCTCGCTGGCCGACCCGCAGGGGCTCTTCGTGCCGGGCTCCGTGGTGAAGGGGCGAGTCACGAGGGACGATCACCCGATCGCCTGGGGATACGAGGAGGAGGTCCCCCTGATCAATCGCTTCGGGCCGTACCTCAACGTGCCTTCGCGGCTCGAGGACCGGGTGGTGCTCCGCTACGGGGATGCCGACGAGCTGTTCATGAGTGGCCTGGTCATCAACGGAGAGGGCCTGGCGGGGCGGCCCGCGGTCGTGTCGCTCCCCGTGGGTGAGGGGCACGCCGTGCTCTTCGGATTCAACCCCCTGCACCGCTACCAGACCCACGGCATGTTCTCACTGGTGTGGAACGCGATCCTGCACTGGGACCAGCTCCCCTAAAAGGCCGTTGAAGACAGGAAGGTCGGCATGGGCCGGTCCCCGGGAAACCGTCGGGGACCGGCCCGGAACAGGATTTGTTGCGGTGCCTCCCTTACCGGTCGCTGATCCGCTCACGGCCCCGTTCCCTCAGGATCTCCCGAACCCGATCCCACTGATCGGGCCGCAGGGTCGGATACTCGACCCCGAGCGGGGACTCGAGCCCGCCACCGTTGCGCGGCGGTGCCCGCCCACGGGGCGCCCGCCAGAGCCGGGTCGTGCGGCTTGGGGAAAGTCGGATGGCTCGTCGAAGGTCGGATGGCTCGTCGAGGGCCCGTGGGATTCGACCCCCGCCGGGTTGCCGGAAATCGATGGCCGGAAATCGGACAAACGTCCCCGAAAATTCGGCCGATGCTGGATTTCCGGTCATTATTACCGAAAAGCGCGCACGGCTCAGTGAGCTGCGACCATCCATGAGATATTTCCGGCAATTATTGCCGGAAATCCCGCAAGCGCCCCTTCCGCTGCGACGTTTGCGATCTTTTCGGTCACCGTCGGGCCAGTGTAGTGTCGCTCAGGTCCCGTTCAGCAACGAGGGTCCCGCACACGGGGGTCGACGCGCCCCGGGGATCGGCGTACCTTGTCGGATCTTCCCGACAATCCGTCCAATTGGGGCCCGTCGATGAAACGGGGTCCCGGATCCAGCCCGGAGCCGGCGTCTGCCCATGATCGCGTCTTGCCTTCGCCTTGCTTTGCTCATCGCTGCCGGCAACGCGGCGCTCCTCTCTCCGCAGCCGCTCGAGGCCCAGGAGGCAGCCGTCGATGACCGGTCGTCGCCGCGTCCGTCGGTCGAGGCGGTCCGGATTCCCGATGGCCAGGAGATCCAGATCGACGGCCTCATGAACGAGGCCGTCTGGGATCTGGCCCAGCCGATCGTCGAGTTCCGGCAGCAGGAGCCGGTCGAAGGCGGGACCCCCTCGGAGCGCACCGAGATCCGGGTGATGTTCGACTCCCGGGCGCTGTATATCGGCGGCATGTTCTACGACTCCGACCCGGACGGGATCCTGGCGCACCAGCTGGAGCGAAACGCCGGCCTCGGCACCGACGATCGCTTCATGTGGATCCTCGACACCTTCCAGGACGGACGAACCGGATACTTCTTCGAGATCAATCCGGCCGGGCTCATGGGCGACGGCCTGATCGGGGGCGGCATGGGCGGGGGCGGCGTGAACAAGCGCTGGGACGGAATCTGGGAGGTCCGCACGCGAGTCCTCCCCAACGGATGGTCGGCCGAGATCCGCATCCCCTTCTCCACCCTGAACTTCGATCCCCGGCGCGATTCGTGGGGAATCGACTTTCAGCGCACGGTCCGCAGGAAGAGCGAAGAGATCCTGTGGAGCGCCTGGCGTCGCAACGAGCGGCTCACGCAGCCGGTGTCCGCCGGGGAGCTCACGGGGCTCGTCGGGATCGAGCAGGGGATCGGGCTCGAGGCCAAGCCCTACACCGTCGCTTCGGGCAGCCAGGAGTTCGCGACCGGATCGTCCTGGTCCGGATCGTCGAAGGTCGGGATGGACCTGAGCTACTCGATCACCCCGTCGCTGCGCGCCGCCGTGACCGTGAACACCGACTTCGCCGAGGTCGAGGTCGATCAGCGCAGGGTCAACCTGACGCGATTCCCCCTCCGCTTTCCCGAGCAGCGGGACTTCTTCCTGGAGGGCTCCGGGGTCTTCGCCTTCAACTGGGCCGACCCCTTCTTCAGCCGCCGCATCGGGCTGGTCCAGGGGCAGGAAGTCCCGATCCGCTATGGAGCCCGGCTGGGAGGACAGGCCGGGGGATACGAGCTGGGCTTCTACCAGGTGCGGACCGGGGCGACCACCCTGCTGGGGCCGGCAGGCGCCGAGGACTCTCTCTGGCCGTCCGAAGACTTCACCGTGGGCCGCGTCAAGCGAAGCCTCTTTCGTCAGTCCCACGTGGGGGCGATCTACACCCGCCGGGCCACGGATGTCGATGCCGGGAGCCCCGGTGACGTGGACCGACACACGATCGGCGCCGACTTCCGCCTCGTCACCTCCGAGGCCCTGGGCCGCTACAACGCCCAGTTCGAGGGGTTCATGATCTTCCACACCGACCCCGAGATCGGTGGCGATCTCACGTCGCCGGCACGGCGGGCCCGGGGCTATCGCTGGAGCTTTCCGAACGACCTGATCCGCCTG
>REBS01000026.1 GCA_007692605.1 Gemmatimonadales bacterium | reverse complement strand
CCGGTACAGCCGGCCCTCGACCCCGTCGATCGGGGAGTCGATGAACCGCTCAGCCGTCAGGCCGGGGCGATCCAGGTAGCCGCGCACGACTCCGGCGCCTCCGATCAGAAGCTCGCCCGGGACCCCGAAGGGCACCAGCCTGCCCTCGGCATCGACCACGTACATGCCGGTATTGGCGATCGGATCCCCGAGGGGCACGATCGCCCCACTGGCGACCGCGTGGTCCACTCGCTGCGTCGAGGACCAGATCGTGGTCTCGGTCGGGCCGTACATGTTCAGGACCCGCGCTCCGTCCATCCGCTCCAGGAGACGCTCCGCGAGCCTCCCGGGAAAGGCCTCACCCCCGATCAGGAGGGTGTCCAGATGGTCCAGCCCCGGATCGGATTCGGCCAGGATCAGACGAGCCATCGACGGGGTGCACTGCAGGTGGGTGATGCCGTATGTACGAATCGCATCGCCCACCGAGTCGGGCAGGCTCCCGGCGGCGGGGACCATCGAGGGCAGGCTCGGGACGACGGCCTCGGCGGATGCGGCGGATGCGGCGGATGCGGCCCCATTCCCGTCTTCGGCGGGGCCGGCCTCGTTCGCACGCCGCATGAGTTCGGGGATTCGGGCGATGCTCCGCAGCGTCAGGTCGTCGTCGATACCGAAGTCGATCAGGCATGCGACCTCGTCGACGCCCCGAAGGCGCAGGTCGGCCACCATCTCCAGGTTGCTCTCCATCGTGCCCATCAGGGCCGAGGTCTCGAAGTACCGGTCGAATGCGTGGTCCAGCAGGGCCTCCATGTCCTCGTCGCTGAGTTCGGCCATCTGCAGGTCCTTGCCGTCGCCCTGCGCCATCGCCTTGATCAGCCCGACCGAGGTGCGCAGGTAGTTGCGGAAGGGGTCCCAGACGATCGCCCTGACCTCGTCGAGATCGTCACCGATGTAGGTGTGCAGCATCAGGGACACGTGTCCGTGGCCGGGATGGCCGGCCGCCTTCCACGCATCACGGTACACCTGGATCTTCGACTCCAGTTCGTCGGGGCTCTGCCCCAGCAGGTGCGTCAGGAGATTACCTCCCAGCTCGCCTGCCCTGCGGAAGGTCTCGGGGGAGCCCCCGGCGGTGATCCAGAAGGGGAGCTCGGGCTGAACCGGACGCGGGTGCACGCGCAGTTCGACCTCACCCTTCGGTGCCATCCTCGTGATCGACTCGCCGCGCCACAGGGCGCGGAGGGTCTCGATCTCGCGGAACATGACCTCCTTGCGGTCTTCGAAGTTCTCGGGCGCGAAGATGAAGTCCCGGTCATGCCACCCCGAGGCGAAGGAGAGACCCACGCGCCCATTGGACAGGTTGTCGACCACCGACCACTCCTCGGCCACGCGGATCGTGTCGTGGAGCGGGAGCACCACGCTGCCCGACCGGATTCCCACCCGCTCGGTGATCGCGGCCACGGCCGCCGCCGCGACCGAGGGATTCGGGTAGATGCCCCCGAACTCGTGGAAGTGACGCTCCGGGGTCCAGATCGCCGAGAGGCCGCCCTCGTCGGCGATCCGGCTCCCTTCGAGCAGGAGGCGGTAGCGCTCTCTTCCCGGGGCCGGGGCTGCCTCGCCCTCGCCCCCTTCGGCCGAGAAGTAGAAGAGGCTGAACTCCATGGTGCCGGTGGCTCCGCCCGGCCCGGCACCGGATGCGGCGGCCGTCGAGGCACGGCCCGCCGCACGGCCGGTCGTTGCCGGCAGACGCTCCCGCTCCGGGTAGAGTACGACCCGCGCGCCTCTCGAGAGCGTCCAGAGCAGCTCGAGCACCGAGATGTCGAACGAGATGCTCGTGACCGCCAGCCAGCTCGAACCGCCGGGATCCCCCACCGCCTCGTCCATTCCCCTGAAGAAGTTCACCACATTCCGGTGCTCCACCATGACCCCCTTGGGTCGGCCGGTGGAGCCCGAGGTGTAGATCACGTAGGCCAGATCCGATGGATCGACGGTCCGCTCCGGCGGGAGGGCCGACTCGTCGGCCCATCCCTGCGCGGGATCGTCGACAGCCAGCAACACCGCATCCGAGTCGAGGGGAATCCGACGGCTCTCGACCAGCCGCGTCTGGGTCAGCAGAACGACGAGACCCGCATCTTCGACCATCAAGCGCACCCGGTCGGCCGGGTAGTGGGGGTCGACCGGAACGTAGGCCGCGCCGGCCTTCATCACCCCCAGCATCGCGGCCACCATCTCGGGGCCCCTCTCCATCGCGATCCCGACCCGGTCTCCGACGGCGACGCCGCTCCCGATCAGCCGACGCGCGATCCGATTCACCTGAGCATCGAGCTCCGCATAGCTCCAGTCCAGATCTCCGAAGCGGATCGCCGTGGCATCGGGCTCCTGCTCCGCCTGACGCTGCACCTGCAGGTGCACGGGGTCGGTCGAGACCAGCTCGGTGGGCGCCCGGCCCCCGAGCGCCAGCAACCGGGTCCGGTCGGCGGGCGGGAGCACGTCGAGCTCCGCCAGGGTCCGGTCGGGCGATTCGGCGAAGCGTCGCAGGAGGGAGCCGAAGTGCGAGAGCACTCCCTCCATCACGGCCTCGTCGAGCTGGCCGGGATCGAACTCGAATCGGATGTCGAGGGTCGCCCCCGCGTTCACCGCCACGGTCAGAGGGTAGACCAGCCGATTGTGCAGGATCACGCTGCGGGTCGACCAGGGGCCATCTCTGCCGGTCAGGTGATCCCCCCAGAACGGGTCCTGTACATTGAGCACACTTCGAAACGGAAGCGTACCGGCCGGCACGCCGCTCCAGCGCTGGACATCCGAGACCGACACGTGCTCGTGGTCTCGGGTTTCGACCCAGGCGCGGCGCAACTCCCCGAGGAGTTCGCCCAGGGTCCGATCCTTCTGCAGCCGCACTCGAAGAGGGAGGGTCTGGATGAAAAGCCCCACGGTCTCGCGGGCGCCGGGGATCGTGCCGGCACGTCCCCCCCGGATGGTCCCCAGTACCAGATCGTCTCCGGCCCCGTAGCGCGACAGCGTGAGCGCCCAGGCCGCCTGGATCGCGTTGTTCAGGGTGGCGTCGGCCGATTCGGCGACCGAGCGGAGCCGGTCGAGCTCCGCAGGATCCAGCTGCTCGTGCA
The DNA here is from genome assembly GCA_007692605.1 of Gemmatimonadales bacterium. Lineage (GTDB taxonomy): Bacteria > Gemmatimonadota > Gemmatimonadetes > Longimicrobiales > Gaopeijiaceae > SLBA01. The sequence continues at coordinate 3,508 of REBS01000026.1, read as the reverse complement.
GGTATCGCCGGGGCTGGGGCTCGGCGGCGCCGGATCCCGAGCGTTCCCCCGGGAGTGGGGAGGGCTCTTCGATCCCCTCCAGCATTCCTTTCCAGAACTCTCGATCGCCCTCTCCGCTCCGCTCCTCGAGCCACTCCGCGAACCGCTCGAAGGAGGGGCGCTCGGGGAGTTCGGGGGCCTCGTCCCGGCCCCATCCGTCGTAGAGGGTGAAGACGTCGTCGAGGACGAGGGCATAGCTCCATCCGTCGGCGATGAGGTGATGCAGCGTCCAGACGAGGCGTGTCTCCCCCTCGGGCAACCGGTAGAGCGTCACCCGCATGAGGGGCGGCTCGCCCAGATCGAAGCCGCGCACTTCGTCGCGGTGGAGGGCGGCTCGGAATTGCCGGGCGGCTTCGTCCGGATCCAGCGCCGAGAAATCCACCTCGTCGAACTCGAGGGGGACCGTGGGATGGATCACCGCCTCCGGCTCGGACACGCCCTCCCACCGCGCACTCATCCTGAGGGCCGCTTCGCGCCCCACCACCTCGGCCCAGGCTCTCCGGAGGCGGGGAGCATCGATCTCCTCGGAACAGACGACCTCGACCTGCACGACATCGGTCCCGGCATTCCGACCCTCACGAAGGTGATGATACACCATGCCCGACTGCAGGGAGGTCAGGTCGGTTCGGGTCGCAAATCTGGCTTCCATCTGCCTCGTGTCCTTCCGGTCGAATCAGAATAAGTTGGGTTCGGCGTGATGTCGGCCCACGCGATGCCTACATGTATTCAAGCTCCGTACCAACGGAACTGCGGGACTGCGGGGTCGGGGCACCCCCTCGTCCGCCCACCGGAGAAACCGGCCCGCCTCGCCACTTCCACCCGTCCCCCCGCCTGCGCGCGGTGTTCAGGCACCGAACACATGTGGGGCACGCGCAACAGCGATGCGCCACCCCTTCCCGCGATCTGCCAGAGGCGGCGGGTGGGTCAGAGGTCGGAATCCCAGCGCAGGTGCAGCACCCGGTCGCCCCCCTCCCGGGGGATGCCGCGGCCATCCTGATTGCTCGTGCCGACGAAGAGTCCGCCGTCGGGAGCGGGCGCGATCGCCCGGAGCCGGCCGTACTCGCCCGAGAGGATGGTATCCTGACAGATCGCCCGCCACTCGGTGCCCGGGCCGGTCGCACGGGCCAGTCGAACCTCGACCAGCACCTGCCCGCCCAGCCCCGTCACCCAGACCCGGGCGATCTCGCCCGACGACTCCTGCGAGGCCTCTTCGGAGGACTCGTCGAAGTGGCCTCCGACTCGAGACGCGATACCCCCGGGGGCGATCGAGGGGGTCCACTCCACCAGCGGAGGCGTGAACCGTGGCTCATCGACGATTCCGGCTTCGGCCGGCCATCCGAAGTTCGCACCCCGTTCGAGCCGGTTCAACTCGTCGCGCCCGACGGGCCCATGGTCGATGAAGAGGATCTCGGTCGAATCGGCCCCCACGAAGGTCATCCCCTGGGAATTCCGCACCCCGAGGGCCACCAGGTGCTCGCTCGCATGAAGGCGTCCCGAGGGCGGTGGCTGCGGTCCCACCGGCACCCGCAGGATCGATCCCCGCAGGCTGGACGGCTGCTGCGCCCTCCACGGGTCCATCCCGTCTCCGAGCGAGACCAGGAGATCGCCGGACGGAAGGGTGAGAAGCGCGCCCCCGGCATGGAGGATTCCGCTGGGCAGTCCATCGATCCAGAGCACCGGATCGGTCCCCCTGCCCTCGTGGTCGGTGATCCGGTGAACCCGGTTGATCACGGCCGTGCCCCGGTCCCCGGCCACGCGAGCTCGCAGGCTCCGCAGCACCCGCCCGATCACGGGCGCTCCGCCGGCCGGGGGGGGCCGAAGATGCGTGCTGACCACGAAGAGGTGACCGGTCTGGTCAAAATCCCTGGAGAGGGTCATGCCGAGAAGGCCGGCTTCCTCTCTCGCCTCGACATCGAGTTCGAACCAGGGCTCGACCTGGAGCACCCCGTCCTCGATGACGCGGATGCGCCCCGGACGCTCGGTCAGAAAGAGTCGTCCATCGGGAACGGGGGCCAGATCCCAGATCACCTCGAGACCCGAGGCCAGCTCCTCGATTGCCGGGTCGGGCGAGGGAGGACGGCAGCTCTCGAGGGTGGGAGGGGGGCCGGATCGCTCCACCATGGTCCCCTCGGGCGCTCGATCCACGCAGGCGGCAAGCGTTGCGGCGGCGAGTGCGGCCAGCAGTGCCCCGCAAATGGAACGACTCACGAAAGGGCCTCCACAGTCGTGCGAATCGGTTGGAAGTCGAACGCCGAAAGGAGCCGGGAGAGTCTCGGCATCGTGCGGTTCAGGGCCCGGTAGTGTCGGACTCGAGTGAGGATCGGTGCGCCCGCGATCCTCGGCTGCTGCGGATCGACCTCCCAGGGATGAATGTAGAAGGTCCCGGAGTTCCCCTGCGATTCGGCTCGCCGCATGGCGTGCAGGGTGTAGCCAAGGGGAAGTTGGCGAAAGGTGCCTCCTCCACCGGCGGGCAGATTCATTCCGGCCATGCGGAGGGTCAGTGGGGGAACTTCGATGAGGGTGCCCTCGGGCAGCTCCAGCGTGTGAACCGCGCGCGCCCCCCCCGGGAACCCGTATCCCCGGCGCCGGACCGGGTAGAGGCTGCTGTCGTAGATGTACCCTTCGTCGGCCAGGATCTCCAGCGCCCATTCCCGCCCGGGAACGATCGAGAAGGAGGGCGCCCGATACCCGAGCACCCTTCGGCCGCCGAGATCTTCGAGGAGTGCCTTGGAGTCTCGGGCCTGGCGTCTGAATTGCGTCGGATCGAGTTCGGTGACCCTCCGATGGTCCCATCCGTGCGAAGCGACCTCGTGTCCCCCCTCGGCAATGCGGCGGACCAGTTCGGGATGACGCTCGGCGATCCATCCGAGAATGAAAAACGTGCCCTGCACCCCTCCGGTTTCGAGGAGCTCGAGGATCCGAACGGTGGACTGGTGTACTCGGCTCGGAAGCGAGTCCCACTGCGCACGGATGACGTGGGGCTCCATGGCCGAGACCTGAAAGTACTCCTCGACGTCTACGGTGAAGTGATGAACCATCCCTGCTCCCGCTCTCCTTCCAGCCTCTGCGCACCCCTGTCCGGGCTCCGATGAATCCCGATCCAGAACGTCGCACGAAGTGGAAGATACCACGCCCGGAGGGATGGGTCATCCTCCTTCTCACGGTCGTGGTGCCGGGAATTCTCCTTCTGACCCTGAGCCCGCAGGGGGCGGAGCGTTCACTCGGAATCCATCCGCTCTGCTTCGCCTGTGGACACGCGCCCCTCGCGAACATCGCCCGAAACATCATCCTCTTCCTGCCGTTCGGATTCCTGCTGGGACGGTGGCTGGGGTGGGCCACCCCGGTTCTTCTCGTGTCGATGGCCCTGTCCGCCGGGATCGAACTGGCCCAGACCCGGATCCCGGGGCGAAATCCGCTGGTGATCGACGTACTCGCCAACGGCACGGGGGGATGGTTGGGGGGCCTGCTT
>REBS01000185.1 GCA_007692605.1 Gemmatimonadales bacterium | reverse complement strand
CTCCCCTCTTCGGTCACCAGGCGGTTGTATTCGGAGATGAGGATTATTCCGTTCCGGACCGCGATCCCGAAGAGGGTGATGAAGCCGATGAGCACGGCAATGCTCAGGATCCCGTCTCCAAGGCGCACCACGAGGATCCCTCCCACCAGTGCCAGGGGAAGGTTCAGGAGAATGAGCCCCGCCTGAGCGGCCGAGCCGAACTGGAGGTACAGGGCCAGGAAGATCAGGAGTAGCGATAGGATGCTGACCAGGAGGATCGTGCGCGACGCCGCCTCCTCCTGCTGGAACTGCCCTTCGAAGGAGACCACGTACCCTCCCGACAGATCGAGTCGCTCCGCGACCGCCTCCCGCAGGCGGGTCACCGTTCCCCGCAGGTCGCCCCCCACGATGTTCGCCTGGGTCACCAGCATGCGGCTGGCGTTCTCGCGCGAGATCGAGTTGGGGGCGAAAGACACCCGGACCTGGGCCAGGTCGCCGATCCGGACCCGCTCGCCTCCGGGCAGGGTCACGGGCACCCGGGCCACATCCTCCGGACTCTCGCGGTATCGTTCCGGAAGACGGACGACCAGGTCGAAGACGGCGGGATCCAGGAAGACCTGGTCCACGACCCGTCCCCCCACCGCGGTCTCGATCACCGCTCCGAACTCCGCCATCGACACCCCGTGCAGGGCGAGGCGGTCCCGGTCCGGAAGGATCTGGAGCTGCGGCACGTCGGTCTGCTCGTCGGTGAGGATGTCGCGGATGCTACCCTCACTCCGCATGATCTCCTCGAGCTCCCGGCTCAGCGCCTGCAAGCGCTCGCGGTCGGGACCGAACAGCTTCACCGCCAGATTCGTCCGCACCCCGGTGAGCATGTGGTCGATGCGATGGGTGATGGGCTGGTCCAGGGAAATGTTCGTCCCGGGAACGACCGAGAGCTCCTCCCTCATCTCCTCCATGAACTCGGCCATGTTCAGCCCCGCCGCGTGCAGGCGGACCTCGAGCTCGTGGCCGTGGGAACCCATGGCGTGCTCATCCATCTCGGCCCGCCCCACACGACGGGCCGTCGAGATCACCGACGGATGCGCCAGGAGGATCTCCTCGACCGCCACCCCGAACCGCTCCGACTCCTCGAGGGAGGTTCCCGGAAGGGTGGCCAGCCCCACGTTGAGGGTGCCCTCGTTGAACTCGGGGAGGAAGGAGCGACCCATTCCCGGCACCAGGGCCAGGCTTCCGACCAGGAGTACGCCCACCCCCACCAGGATCGGGGCCCGATGGCCCAGCGACCATCGGAGTACCGGGTCGTACAGGGCGTCGAGTCGCCGGCTGAGCCAGCTCCGCCCGCGGAGGTCCTCGTTGGTTCCCGCCAGGAGCCAGGCGCTCAGGGCCGGGGTCAGGGTCAGGGCCACGAGGAGCGAGGCCACGATGGTGGTCACGTACGCGACCCCCAGGGGGAGGAGCAGCCGTCCCTCGAGTCCCGTGAGGAAGAGGAGGGGAAGGAAGACCACCACGATGGTGAAATTGGCCAGAACGATGGGGCCCTTGATCTCCCGAGCCGCCTCGCCCACGACCTCGAGGAAGGGAGCCTGCTCGGCCTCGGCCAGCCCCTGATTCTCGGAGAGTCGTCGAAAGACGTTCTCGACGAAGACGATGGCGTCATCGACCAGGACGCCCACGGCGATGGCGATCCCCCCCAGCGTCATCGTGTTGAAGGTCATCCCCGTCGCCCTCAGGACCAGGACGGTCAGGAGAACCGAGGTCGGGATGGCCGCCAGCGAGATCACGGTCGTCCGCCAGCTGGCCAGGAAGGCGAAGAGCACCAGGATCACAAGAAGGCCGCTCAGAAGCAGTGCGTTCCGGACGTTCCCGATGGCCAGGTCGATGAAGTGGGCCTGCTGGAAGAGGTCGGGATGCACTTCGACGTCGGCGGGGAGGGTGGTCGCCAGGCTCTCGAGCCGATCCTCGATGTCGCGGGTCAGCTGGACCGTGTTGGCGGCCGGCTCCTTGCTGATGACCAGGATGATCCCTGGGCGGGCATTGATCGAGGCCCCTCCGATGGGTGGCACGGCCCCCATCCGGAGTTCGGCGAGGTCACCGAGGAGGATGGGGACGCCGTCGCTCCCCCTCGTCACGAAGGCGGTGCGCAGGTCCTCGAGCCCCCCGACCCGCCCGAACCCACGGATCGGATACTCGTATCCCGACGAAGTGAAAAAGCCCCCCGAGATCGTGGCGGAGGCCTCGCCGGTGGCCTCGAGGAGTCGGGCCAGCGAGACTCCGGCCTGCTCCAGGCGGTCCGGATCCGGCTCCACCACGAACTGCTGTCGGTCCCCCCCGTAGACCGAGATGGCCGCCACACCCGGCATGGCGAGCAGTTCGCGGCGAACGGTGAAGTCGACCAGGGTCCGAAGCTCCATCTGCGAGGTCGTGTCGGCGGTGAATCCCACCAGCATGATCTCGCCCATGATCGAGGTCACCGGGGCCAGGAACGGGGCTCCCGCCTGGTCCGGGAGCGCCTCTCCCAGGCCCTGGAGTCGCTCCGTGACCGTCTGCCGGGCCTCCTGCATCCCGACATTCCAGTCGAACTCGACCTGGACCGAAGAGAAGCCCTGGATCGAGGTCGAGGTGACCCGCCGCACCCCGTCGGACCCCACGAGAGCCGCCTCCACCGGATAGGTGACCATCTGCTCCACCTCCTCCGGCGCCATTCCCGGCACCTCGGTGAGGACCGTGACCAGTGGGGAGGAGACATCGGGGAGGACGTCGACCGCCATCTCCTCGGTCAGGACGAGTCCTCCCACCACGAGAACGACGGTGAGGACGATGACCGCGAGGCGTCCGCGGATGCTGGCGTCAATGAGTCGGTCGAGCATCGGCCGTCAGTGCTCGTGGCCGTGATCGATCTGGATGTCTGCGGTGGCCAGATGAAGGGGGTAGACCCCGTCGGTCACCACCCGCTCCCCGACCTCCAGACCCTCGACGATCACCGTCCATCCATCCGCCGTGGTGCCCGTACGCACCATCCGCCGCTCGAACTGGTCGCCGGAGTGCTGCACGAAGACGACCTTGTGGGAGTGCTCGTCGAATACGGCGCTCCGAGGAACCACCGGACGGTCGTCACCCCCGCGGCCCAGGAGGGTCACGCGTACCGGTTGATCCAGTCGCAGTCCAGCCTGACCGCCGTTCAGCGCCACCGTGAGCCGCACCCGGATGCCCCCGGCATCGCCGGGCCCCTCCCGGCCCAGGAGTTCGAAGCCTCCCTCGCGCACCGTGAACGCCTCGCCTCGCCGGAGCTCCACCTCGACCCCCGCGATCTCGCCCAATCCGTCCAGCTCGTCGGCATGGACCAGGAGGTCGAGCCAGAACCGATCCGGGTCGTGAAGCTCCAGAAGGAGATCGCCGCGTCGGACCGCGGTGCCCGGGCCGACGTGGAGCCGGGTGACCACCGCGGTGCGCCCGGCCGAAAGCCGGAGCAGATCCCCCTCGTCCTGCACCCGCAGGCCCCCTCCCCCCAGCTCGCCGGTGAGGCCCTCGTAGCCGGCCCTGCGCTGCTCGTACTCCCGCTCCCGGCTCTGGAATTCACCCAGCGAGATGGCGTCGACCTCCCTCAGCCGTTCGGCCCGCTCGAAGGCGTCCCGGGCCTGCAGGTACGCGGTCCGCTCCGCGACCCAGGAACCCTCGCCGGTCAGGGTCGGGGAAAGCCGCACCAGGGGGGCGCCCACCGAGACCCTCGATCCGGGAGTCGGAAGGTGTCCCACCTGCGCTCCGGCCACCTCGCCGTCGACCGGTGCGCTCACCCTGAGCGCGTACCGTTCATCGATCGCGACCCGCCCCGTGGCGGTGGCACTCGGAGCGACCGTTCGACGCTCCGTCTCGGACGCCGCGAAGCCAAGTCGCCACTGGCTCTCCTTCTCATACTCCCTCAGATCCACCTCGGGGCTCATCGGGTCCCCGGCGTAGCGGTCCACCTCTCCCAGGGTGAGCTCCCGCTCCTCCCCCTCCCACCGAAGGCCCACCACGAGGGGCACTCGATCCGAATCCCCGAAGAAGAGCTCGAACCCGGCCCTGCCCGGTGCGAAGAGGTCGAGCTCCACCTCATCGCCCTCTGCCCCGCTCCCCAGCCGGATCCATCCCACGGCCTCGTCCGCCTCCGGTTCGGGGATGGGTTCGTCCTCGAAGGTCAGGTAGAGGGTGCCCTCGATTCGCCCCGAGCCCTCGTGGAGTTCGAACCGTGCGAAGGCCTCGAGCTCGCCATCCCAGACCGTCAGCCGATGGTATACGTGGTCATGGTCGTGGTCGTCATGATCCGGCTCGGCGCCCCCACACCCCGCCACCAGGGACAGGGCCACGAGAGTGGGCAGGACGAGAACTCGGTATGAAGAGAGCATGATGCGTGGTCCTTCAGGAATCGAGGAGGCGGCGACCGATGAGGGCCTCGAGCTCGAAGAGGCCCTCGTAGTAGCGATCGAGCTGTTCGAACCAGGTGCGATAGGTCTCGGCCAGGAGGGTCAGGGAGCCAAGCACGCCACTGAGGGGCTCGGCCCCGTCTTCGTAGAGGGCAACGAGGGCCTCGAAGAAGGGCTCGGGATCACCCAGCTCCGGCGGAAACCCGTCGAGCTGCGTGTCCAGGCGCTCCAGGGCCTCAAGGAGCTGGAGGCCCCGGGCGCGGTCCCCGGCCTCCTGAAGGGTGGAGGTCAGAGCTCGGTCCCGCTCCCCGGCCCTCGCCTCCTCGATGGCCGCCCGATTCCCGTCCCGGAGGGGAAGGGGTACCGAGGCTCCCAGCACGAATCCCCGGAACCGAGGGGTCACCTGCCGGTACCCGGCCAGGAGGTCCACCTCGGGCCACCGCCGACCCTCTTCCACCGATATGCTCCGGCGCGCGGCCTCCAATGCCTGACGATCGGAGCGGGCCGCAGGAGAGTCCTCCAGCCAGGCCAGCAGGTCGTCTTCTTCGGGGAGGACCGTCCGGCCCCGAGTCTCGTCGGGGTCGAAGCGGAAGGCCCCCACCTCCGAGAGTCCCATCCGTGTCGCCCACTCGCTGCGGAGCCGGTCCCGCTCCACCAAGCGCTCCGAGAGGAGGGCCCGAAGCTGGTACTCCCCCATCTCGAGGAGCCTGAGCTGAGGCATCGAGAGCTCACCCTCGGCGCTCCGGGCCCGGGCCGCGGCACGGATCCGATCCACCAGGGACTCCATGCGATCGAGCGACTCCACCTCGGCCTCGGCCAGCGCCACCTGAACGAAGCCACGGCGGGCCTCGGCCAGCCAGACCCCCTCCTGACGCTCCCGCTCCAGTTCGGCGCCCCGGACCTGGCTGTCGACCTGCCCCAGCAGACTGCGGCGGAACCCCGGGAGTCGGAAACTCTTCTCTAGGAAGACGGCGTGCTCCCAGACCGCCTGCCCTCCCTCGTCCAGGAACTCCAGATCCCACCCCAGCGCCGGATTCGCGGGCCGGGCGACGCCCTCGGCCGCCCGGGCGACCCCCTCGAAGCGGACCCGGATCCTGGCCAGCTCCGGACTGTGCTCCCGGGCGAGTGCATCCACCTCGTCCAGATCCATGGCGGGAGAGGGGTCCTGGGCCTGCAGGGCGAGAGCCCACCCCGGAGACGGTCGCTCCGCGGGAACGGCCTCCCTGTCGAGGCTTCCGACAGCGAGATCCGCAAGCCCGGGACCGAGCAGGAGGACGAGGACCGCGAACCCGGTCCGCACGAGGATTGAGGTCACGTAGCGCAGTCCGTGTGTCTTGAAGGAGATGGGAGAAGGGTCTAGCAATAGCGCCGATCCTTGCCCGACCGCAAGGCCTCTGCGGCCAATGAGACCGATGTGGGCTCGGCGTCAGCCCTTGGAGAGAACCGCTGCCAACTCTCCGTCCATCATCACGAGCTCCGCATCCAGAAGCACCCGGCGGTCTTCCGGCAGGGGTCCCCGCACCCCCAACCGCAGGTAGTCCTCGGTGAGCGCCGTGCGCCCGTCGCCCTCGAGCACCACCCGGGCCCGACTCCCCGCCCGCCGAGTCCGGTACACCGCCTCCTTCGCCTGCACCATCTCCCGCAGTTCCCGGCTTCTCTCCCCCGCCACCCGCTGCGGCACGGGCATTTCGCGCACCAGGTCGGCCGCCACGGTCCCCTCGCGGGGCGAGAAAGGGAAGACATGCAGGTAGGTGAAGGGGAGTTCCTCGACGAGGGCGACGGTGGCCGCGTGGTCCTCGTCGGTCTCGCCCGGAAACCCTGTGATGATGTCGGCGCCGAACCCCAGCACCGGCGTGCCATCCACCGTGGGGGAGCCGGCGGCCGCGAGTCGCTCCACGATCTGGAGCGCCCGCACACGGTACATCTCCCGGGTATGCCACCGTCGCATCCGTCGAAGGACCGGATCGGCGCCGCTCTGCATCGGCATGTGCAGGTGGGGGGCGACCCGCCCTCCGGACCGTTCGAGCAGCTCGACCATCAGGTCGTCGATCTCGGTGGCCTCGATGCTGCCGAGCCGGAAGCGGGTCTCCGGCACCTCTTCCAGGAGGCGGGCGAGCAGGCCGGAGAGGCTCAGCGGCTCGGAAAGGTCCAGCCCGTAGTGACCGATGTGGATCCCGGTGAGCACCAGCTCGGGATGCGTCCGGGACAGCCGCCCGGCCTCGCGGATCACCTCGTCGGCCTCGCGGGACCGACTCCGGCCGCGGGCCAGGCGGGTCGCGCAGAAGGCGCACTTGCGGTCGCACCCGTCCTGGATCTTCAGCCAGCCGCGGCTCGCGCCCTCGCGCCGCAGGAGGATCTCGCCCCCGACCGGCTCCCGGTCGAGTTCGTCGAGGCGCTTGCGGGTCCCCAGCTGTACCAGCCTCCGGGGGGGATCGACCGCCGTCGCGACCGCCACGGGATCATGGCCCGCCACGACCTCCGAGACCTCGTCCATGGCGCGGTACTCCTCGGCCCGCAGCGCGGCCGAGCAGCCGGCGACCACCACCTTCACATCGGGATGCTCGCGCCGAACCCGGCGAATGAACCGGCGGGCCTGCGCATCGGCCTGGTTCGTGACCGTGCAGGTATTCACGACGCAGAGTTCGGCGCCCTCGGCAAGATCGACCGTCGAAGCCCCCCGGGCCTCGAGCTCCTGGCGCATCCGCTCGGTGTCGTACTGGTTGGCCTTGCAGCCGAAGGTCTGGAAGGCGACCCGCACGTCGTCTCTCCGCGTCAGGAGCCCGAGAGCCGCAGGGTCACGGTGGCCCGCAGGAAGGATTCATCCCACTCGGCCGTGCTTCGCGACCCCAGCTCCATCCCCACGTGCATGCGGGCGAGCGGAGTCGTCTCGGTGTCCGACAGGAAGATACCCGCACCCCCGGTCAGCGCTCGCTCCTGAACGGGATTGCCCAGGAAGGAGAAGGGCAGATCCCTCTGGCGAACGCCGATCGCCAGTGGAATCTGACGGCCCAGGATCGACCCGGCCGCCCACTCGAGGCCTCCACCCATCTGCCAGATCCGACCCGGGGCGTTCTCATCGCCGAGCGCCTCCGCCGACTCCGACCAGTCGGCTGTGTAGAACGAAATCGCCAGGGCCAGGCCGGGGGCGAGGGTCCCGTGTCCTCCGACCCTCCACTCCAATGGAAGCGGCACGACGACCGGGTCTCCGGGGGTCCCGTCGGTCGGGTCGAGAGTGAGGTCGTCGGACCAGGTGACCGACCCCGCCAGACGCAGCATTCCCAGCGCGTCCATGTTCACGCCCGCGACGATGTTGCTCCCGCTCGCCCGCCAGATTCCGTCGGCCACGAAGGACTCGACCTGCTGGCCCACATCGGCGGGATTCAGGTCGCGCCGGAAGCTTCGCTCCATCGAACCCAGGTACGTTCCCCCGGCAATCCCCACGCTGACCCGGTCGGAGATCGCCCGAGCGACTCCGATCCGTGCAGCCGAGATTCCCCCGCTGGCCTCGAACACGTCGAGCGCCTCGACCTGCTGATCGCCGAAGTCGATGGTGGGCCGCGCGGTCGCCTGCCATTCCTGGTTCAGGAATCCCGAGAAGGTCGCGAAATACGTGAAACGGGCCGTGGGATAGATCACACCGAAACTGGGAAAGCGCGTCCGGCCGGCCCGTTCGCCCTCGTCCGGCGTATCGACCCCGGCTTCCATGGTGGCGGAGATCCCCGGAAGTCCGACGCGGCCGGCCGCCGCCGGATCGTTCGGCATGAGATGGCTTCCCGAGAGTCCGATCCCGACCCCGCCCAGCATGCGCGAGCGCGCATCCGGAGCGTCGGTCAGGAACCCGAGACCTCCGGCCGACAGGAGCGACTGTCCCTCGAGGGGCGTGGGGGTCCCCGTACCGACCATCAGGGCCAGGAGGAGTCCTCCGGCAAGGGTAGCCGGGATCCGTAGAATCGCCGAATGCGTCATGGCAGGGTCACCCCTTCGGTGGCCGTGAGGATGATGCGAAGGACCGGAGCGTCGGGGGTCCCCACCGCACCGAACGACGCGATTCCGATTCCCGAGGGTTCCGCCGCGCTGATCAGGGAGACCATCGACGGGGGCTGTTCGGCATCGTCCGGGGCGGCTCGCGCCAGGTCACGGATGAACCGGGTCACCGGAATCTCGATCCGTGTCTCCCCCCCTTCCTCGAACTGCCCCGGCCCCACCACCCGACCCTGCGGGAGGATCGGTACGCCGAGTGGGGATCGTGGCAGGCGTTCGGGAGACAGAACGGGTCGCAGGTCGAGAACGAGCGAGTCCGCCGGAGCCAGGGACGGGGGCTCCTGCGGGATCGACTGGAAGCCGATACCCGCAAAGACCACCCGATCCGCCGTGAGGGCGACCTGGCAGCTCGGGGCTCCCGCGCAGATCGGCCCCGTCGCGCTCACCGAATCCGGAAGCTCGATCCTGAAGGTGCTGCGAAAGGATGGGGCACCCCCGACGAGCATCCGCCCGTCTTCGAAGTCCGCCGTCTGATCGAGGAGCATCGTCGAGATCGTGAGCGGCGAGGTCACCTGGACCGTGGTGTCCGGATTGATCGAAGAGAGCAAGTCGAGCTGCAACGAGGCGGAGCTGATGCGCAGGCGGGATCCGGGGGTCGACGAGGTGAGGATGAGCCCCCGCTGGAGATTGTCGAGATCGGCCCACTCGGCCGCCGTCATCGAGTCCAGCTCGATCACGAGCGCGTTGCCCTCGGCGGGGTCCCAGCTGAACTGCTCCAGGGGTCGCGGATCTCCCCCGCCGGGAGTGGTCCACGGCTGGGGGCCTCCGAGGGTGTCGACCGCGTGCGTCCACGACGCACTCAGGTGGTCCCACTCCTGGTTCAGTGCCCCCGCCGAAAGCTCGAAGGGCGGGATTCCCGAGAATCGCACGGTGTCGAGCTGGACCGTCACCCGGCCCCCCGTCGGAATCGCGGCCGAGTCTGCCACCGACTGGCTCTCACCCGGCGGAAAGACCGAGATCGACGAGGGCGCCGACGCGAAGCGCAGCAGGGGGCGAACCTCGAGCCCCCCGTCCCCCGAAAACACGATCCGATTGACCGACAGTGCCGAGGGAGATCCGTATCCCCCGTCGACCCGGAACTGCCGACCGAAGTCCTCGAAGGGAATCGTGACCTCGAAGGTCTGGACCGTCACCGGAATCAGTGCCGGATCGGTCGAGGTCGGCATCTCGTCGGAGCAGCCGACGACTCCAGCCAGGAGAACAAATCCCCCGAGCCATCCAGCCCGGCGCAGTACTCGTGATTTCACCCGTCCATCCTTCCGTCGTCGTGAGTCCCGTCCCTGCCCGCGCGCTTCAGAGCGAAGCGCACCGGCAACAGTTCGTCCAATCGCCAGAGCTGGCGGAGTTCTCCGGCATCGGAGAGCACCTCGAGTTCGGGCGCGAATTCGGCCAACACCTGGCGGCATGCCCCACACGGGGGCGTCGGCACCTCGGCGCGCGTACTGATCGCGATGCGGCGAAACCGGCGATGCCCCGCCGCTACCGCGGCGGCGAGCGCCACCCGCTCGGCACAGATCGTCAGTCCGAACGAGGCGTTCTCGACGTTGCAGCCCCGGAACACCTCTCCGGATTCCGTTTCGATCGCGGCGCCCACACGGAACTGCGAGTAGGGCGCGTACGCCCCGGCTCTCGCCCCTTCCGCCTCCCGGATCAGTTCCTCCACCCGCGTCCCCCGTCAGTCCGGAAGCCACACACGGGGAAGCCGCCGTGAAAGTCCGGTGAGAATCTCGTATGAAATCGTACCCGCCTCGCGGGCCACCGCATCCAGCGTCCGCTCCCGATCGCCGTCCCGCCCCACAATGGTCGCCAGATCACCGGGGCGCGTCGAGGGCAGGCCCGTGATGTCTACCACGGTCACGTCCATACTGATCCGCCCCACGATCGGAGCCTCGTGTCCGTGGAGGAGCACCGAGCCCCGGTTCGAGAGCGCCCGGGGGAGCCCGTCGCCGTACCCGATCGCGAGGGTGGCCCAGCGCTCCTCCCCGTCGGCCCGGTAGGTCGACCCGTAGCCCTGCGTGGCTCCCGCCGGCACCCGGGCCACCCGGATCACCCGCGCCCGGATCGTCACGACGGGCTCCGGATCCGGCAACGTCTCGCCCGCCCGTCCGCCGTAGAGGAAGATCCCCGGGCGAACCCCGGCCTCCGCGACCGAAGACCCGCTCCGAGGCCCCCGGAGGATCCCGGCTGAGTTCGACAGGTGGACGAACGCATCCGCGGACAGGAGCCCCTCGAGCGATGCCAGGACCGGCGCGAGCCGCCGCTGCTGCGCCTCGATCGAGGCCCTCGCCGCCCCGGCGACGGCGTCGGCCGAATGGTAGTGGGTGAACAGCCCCCCGAGCCGGACGCCCCCGGCTCCCTCTTCCGAGCCCTGCGAGGCCTCCCCGGACCCCACCGTGAGCTCGGCCACCCGCGGTCGCCACCGGTCGATCGTCCCGTCCGGAAATCCGGCCCGCCCCATCCCGGTGTCGATCTCGAGATGCGCCGTGACCACGGTCCCGGCCGATCGAGCCGCGGCGGCCAGTCGCTCCAGCGCCTCGGCGTCCGACACACACAGGGTCAGCCCGGCGGCGACGGCGGCCGCCTCGGCTCCGGGAGGCACGGGAGAGAAGACCAGGACGGGACGCCGCACGCCCAGCTCGCGGAGCTCGCGGCCCTCCTCGACGCTCGCCACCCCATAGCCCCAGAGCGGCTCGGTCTCGAGAATGCGAATCAGCGGCTCGACCCCCAGCCCGTACCCGTTCGCCTTCACCATCGCGATCAGGCGGATTGAGGGTCCGGCGGCGGCGCGCACCGCTTCGAGGTTCCGCAGAAGAGCGCTCCCGCGAACCTCGACCCAGGCGCGGGGAGGAATTTCCGTTGACATGGTCGTGGAAAGATGCGACAAAATACCCTCGGAGCAAGGCCGCCTCCGTCCGGCAGCACCCCCGTCCCGCGGCCCGATGGAGTCCTCCCACGTGTCCGAGTCGCACCGCAGCCCCGCCGAGATCGCCGACGCCGGCCCCTTCCCCGCCACCAAGGGCGTTCTGGATCGAGCGCTCGCCCTGGTCGAGTACCTGCGCGCCCACTGCCCCTGGGACGCCCGCCAGACCGCGCGCTCCCTGGTGCCCCATCTTCTCGAGGAGACGCACGAGACCGTCGAGGCGATCCAGGGTGGCAACGCGGCCGCGCTGCGCGACGAGCTGGGGGACCTCCTCCTGAACCTGGCCTTCCAGTTCGTCGTGGCCGAAGACGAGGGAAGCTTCACCCGCGAGGAGGTCGTTCGGGGGCTCGAAGAGAAGATGATCCGCCGCCACCCGCACCTGTTCGGCCTGGGAGACCGGGAGTCCTGGGAGGCCGTCAAGGCGCGAGAGAGGGCCCTCGAGGCCCCGGAGGGCTCCGGGCCGGCCTCCGCTCTCTCCGGGCTCACGAAGGGGATGTCGCCCCTCCTGCGTGCCCATCGCATCCAGGAGAAGGTGGCCGGGGTCGGATTCGACTGGGAGGACACGCGGGGCGCCGTCGCGAAGGTCCGCGAGGAGCTGGCCGAGGTCGAAGCGGCGCTCGAGGGCGCCGACCGGGAGCACCTCGAGGAGGAACTGGGGGATCTGCTCTTCTCGATCGTCAACGTGGTCCGGCTCGCCGGGTGTCATCCCGTCCCGGCGCTGGATCGGGCGAATCGGAAGTTCGAGGGCCGCTTTCGGGCGCTCGAGCGGGCGGCGGCCGAGGCGGGGGTGCCCCTACCCGGCTCCTCGCTCGAGGAGCTGGACCGGCTCTGGGACGAGGTCAAGCGGCAGGAGCGTCTCGACTCTGCGGCCCGGGTCAGTACCCGACCCGGGGATCCACCCGATTCCGAAGGGGCCTCTCCGAGCTGAACCGCTCGAGGTTGTCGAGGATCAGATCCATCTCGCGTCGCCAGAAGGCCCGGCTCACCCCCGAGACGTGCGGGGTCAGCAGGGTGTTGTTCAGGCTCCAGAGGGGCGAGTCGTCGGGGAGGGGTTCGGTGGCGAAGACATCGAGGCCGGCGCCCCGCAGGTGACCGGAGCGAAGGGCCTCGATCAGCGCCGGCTCGTCGATCAGCGACCCGCGTGCCACATTGATCAGGACGCTCCCGCGCGGCATCCGCGCCAGCCGCGCCCGGGTCAGGATTCCCCGCGTCTCGTCGGTCTCGGGCGCGCAGACCACCAGGGCGTCGCTCTCCTTCAGGAGCGTCTCGAGCCCATCGGTACCGTGCAGCAGGCGCACGCCGAGCTCGTCGTGCGATTCATCCGGGGCACTGCGACGCAGCCCGCGCACCTCGGCACCGACCGCCCGCACCCGACGCGCGACCTCGCGTCCGATCCCCCCGTAGCCCAGGATACCCACGGTCGCACTGGCCAGTTCGGTCACCGGCGTATCGGCCACCAGGTAGGGAGCCGGATCCCATCGGGCCGCGTCCCCCCCGCGGACGGCGAAATCGAGGCCCCGGAAGAAGTAGAGGAGCATGGCGAGGACGGTCTCGGCGATCGGGGGTGCATGGATCCCGGCCGAGTTCGTGAAGTCGAGGGTGCCGCGTCGGAGCCGCTCGAGCATCGCGGGGTGCAGCGATCCGCCCACCCCGGCCGTGCCCGTGTGCACCCAGCGCAGGGTGTCTCCGCCGGTCGTCAGGATCGCGGGCGGAATCCCGTACCCCATGTAGATGCGCGCCCCGGCGAGCGCCTCGAGCACATCCGGAGGAGGGCCGCCGACCCCGTCCCCCGAACCGTCGGCCGGAGAGTCGGAGATATGGAGCCCCCCCAGCTCGGGGTTCGCGGCCACCGCCGCGCGCAGCTCGTCGGCCGCCCACCCGGGAAAGGCCCAGATGGGGCGCCGGTCCTGCAGGTTTACGACGACGTCGGGAGCGCCGCCCACTACCAGGCGGGAAGCTGCCAGAGGTCGACCCGGTCGAGCGCGATGTACGGGACCGCGACCCGGTAGCGACGGGTGTCGATCCCGATGTCGGCCGGCCGGCCGGCGGTGTGGATCAGGAGCCGGCCCGTGCCCATCTCCACCAGGTGGAGCGACTCGTCGACCTGGCTCGCCACGAGGATCCGGTCGCCGACGACCTCGATCCCGTCGAAGCGTCCCCCGTCGGGGCTGACCCCGACCTCCTCGAGCTCGCTCGCCCCCGGGGTCCAGGCCCGGAAGGTCGTCACGCCCTCGCCCCAGGGGGCGAAGATGAACCGACCATTGGCGGCGTCCCAGGTGATCCCGTTCGCGGGTCCGAGCCCCGGGTCCTCGACCGCGATCTCGACCTGCGGGCTCTCGGACTCGCCCAGGATCCGGTAGAGCCGCGGCTGACCGGAGTCGGTCACGTAGACCTCGCCCGAGTCATCGGCCGCCACATCGTTCAGGAAGCCCGGCTCCAGATCGGAAAAATCGATGAAGATCAGGTGCTCGCCGGTCTCGCGGTGGAATCCGTGGGCCCCGTCGATGTCGGCGACCCACAGGATGTCGGCCACGATGTACATTCCCCGCGGCGCGTGCAGGGGTGCCTCGTCGGTCCCGACCATGAAGCGCAGGGTCTCGATCGTGCCATCGGCCGCGGCCCGCGTGATGAACCCGTCGGCGTTCCGCTCGTTGCCCCCGCCGTTGAAGTTCGAGACGAACCAGACGTCCTGCCCGGGATCGTAGCGGACGGACTCGGGGCCCGAGAGGCCCTCGATGGTCCCGACCCGGTCGGTGGTGTCCTGCACCGTCTCCCACCCCACGGTGATCTCGACCTCGTCGAGCCGGTCGTCGTCGGCCGGTGGGTCCTGAGTGCCGCAGCCGGCCGCGAGCAGGAAGGCGGCGACGACGGTGGCCACGGCGCGCTTCGAGCGCCACGGTGAGCGGTGGGACGGACGGGGGGCCGGCATGGTCGACTCCGGGGTTCGGGAAATCAGGGGTGGTCTGCCCTTCGGGGCTGCGGGTCGTGCCGTCGGCCCCGGTGCGTCAGGGACTCAGGCGGTTCATGAGCCGCGGGAAGGGAATCACCTCCCGAAGATGCGGCCGTCCGGTGATCCACGCCACCATCCGCTCGATTCCGAGCCCGAAGCCCGAATGCACGAACGAGCCGTAGCGACGCAGGTCGAGGTACCAGGCATAGGCCTCTTCGGGAAGATTCTCTTCGCGGATCCGCTCCAGGAGCCGGACCAGGTCGTCTTCACGCTGGCTTCCCCCGATGATCTCGCCGTAGCCCTCGGGGGCGAGCATGTCGTTGCAGAGGACGGTCCGGGGGTCGTCGGGATTCTCCTTCATGTAGAAGGCCTTCGCCTCTTTGGGATAGTTGTAGATCAGCACCGGCCGCTCGTGGAGCCCGGCCAGGATCGTCTCGTCGGTGGCGCCCAGGTCCCGTCCCCACTCGATCTCCTGGCCCTCGGCAGTCAGGACCTCGACGGCCTCGGTGTAGCTCATGCGCGGAAAAGGGGTCGCGACCCCCTCGAGGAGGCCGGTGTCGCGCTCGAGCACCTTCAGCTCCTCGCCGCAACGCTCGAGCGCCCGCTCGACCAGGTAGGTCACGAACCGCTCCTGCAGCCGCATGTTGTCGTCGGAGTCGGCGAAGGCCACCTCGGGCTCGACCATCCAGAACTCGGTCAGATGCCGGCGGGTCTTCGACTTCTCGGCCCGGAAGGTCGGGCCGAAGCAGTAGACCTTGCGGAAGGCGGGGCAGCCGGCCTCGACGTACAGCTGCCCGGTCTGCGCCAGGTAGGCGGTCTCGCCGAAGTAGTCGGTCGAGAAGAGCTCCCCGGCCGACTCCCCGATCGAGCCGGTCAGGATCGGGGTGTCGACCCGGGTGAATCCGTCGTTGTAGAAGAAGTCGGTGACCGCCTGCATGATCTCGGAGCGCACCCGCAGGGTGGCCCGCTGCATCGAGGAACGCAGCCACAGGTGGCGGTGATCCATCAGGAACTCGACCCCGTGCTCCTTGGGCTGGATCGGGTACTCCTCGGCCGCGCTGAGCAGGGTGAGCCCCGTCACTCCGAGTTCGTTGCCCCCGGGGGCCCGCTCGTCGGGCTTCACGATACCGGTCACCGCGACGGTGGACTCCTGGGTCAGCCCCGTGGTCCCCAGCTCCCAGATCTCCTCGCCGACCGCCTTGCGCACGAGCACGCACTGCAGGAGCCCCGTGCCGTCGCGCACCACCACGAAGGCGACCTTGCCGTGGACCCGCACGGTCTCGACCCAGCCGGAGACGGTCACTTCTTCACCCGCGTGGCGGGAGAGGTCCTTCACCTCGGTGTTGTTCATCCGCTTGTTCATCCCCTCGACGAGTTCGTTGCCCTGCAGGAGCCCGGAAGGTACGAGGCGGGGGGGAAAGGGGTCAATGACTCCGGGAAGATGAGCCCTCCGGCAGAACGGTTCCGGGGCGCTGTCGGGGCGGCGTCCGATCTTGCGCATAGGGGGATGGTGGCATACCGTTACGCGTCTGTTGGAAACATTTGGTTCTCCGATGTGGCGCGCGTTTAATTCTAAACCGAGGAGTCAATGATGAAGCGATGGATCGTGATGCTGGCCAGTCTCGCCTTTCTCGTCGCCGTGCAGCCGGCGGAAGAGGCCGAGGCGCAGGTGATGTTCGGACCGCAGGTGGTGCTCTGGGACTTCGACGAGCTCGGGATCGGTGCCCGGGTCGACTTCGGACTCGCCGATGCCTTCGGGATCGAGGACGGATTCTTTCAGACCCTCTTTGGGTCGGCCAACGTCTCCTACCTCCTGCTCGACGGGGACGGAACCCCGCTCGACATCAACTTGAACGCCAACGTGTCGTTCGACACGGATGCGAACGTTCGCCCCTACGCGGGTGCAGGGATCAACCACCTCCGGTTCTCCTTCGGTGGGTTCACCGTCAGCAACTCGGGGTTGAACCTTCTGGGCGGTCTCTTCTTCGACCTGGGAAGCGTTCCGGCCTTCGGTGAGCTGAAGTACAGCACCAGTGGTGCGGGCTTTCTCACCCTCTCGGGTGGGGTTCTCTTCGGCGGGGGCAGCTGACACTCCTCGTTGGCGACTCGAACGGCAGAGCCCCCCGACCGGATCCGGTCGGGGGGCTCTTGTCGTTCGAGGAGCCGGTCGTTGGGGCACGTCGGGTCAGGGGATCTGGGGATGGAAGCGCCAACGGGCCTCGAGGTCCCGTGGGGGCGACTCGCCGGTGAAGGACCGGCGCACCTCGGCCTCAGACGCCACCCGCTCGAACCCCACCCGCTCGACCAGGAGCTCGATCGCCACCTCGGGGGTCATCAGCTCCATGTGGAAGGCAAGCATGGATCCTTCGGAATCTTTTGCGACAACAAGAGAAGCGGTCTTCGGCGACTGAACGCGGTGCAGTTCGCTGGTCGGAGGCCGCTCGCCACGGACCCAGTCAGCGTTGTGCACCGCAGAGGTCGTGGTTCGCTGATCGCGACCCCGCGGGCCGACGGACATTCAGCGTTGTGCACCGCAACGGTGCCTTTCGGTGATCTCGCCGCTGCGAAGCCCCCCTCCGTTCAGCGTTATGCACCCCCCCATCGGCAGCTCCTCCGGGAACCTCCGGACCCTCAGGGAATCTCGGGGTGGAAGCGCCAGCGGGCCTCGAAGTCGCGCGGGGGTGACTCGCCGGTGACCGAGGCCCGGACCATCTCGATCGGCATGCGACCACTCTTCAGGATGTGGTCGTGGAAGTCGCGGTTCGTCATCTGGCCACTCTCGACGAGCTCGCGATGGAGCTCCCGGATCTGCAGCCCACCGAGCAGGTAGCCGGCCTGGTACAGCGGCGAGTACTGTCCGGTGAAGGAGCGGCGGACCTCGGCCTCGGACGCCGCGCGCTCGAATCCCACCCGTTCGACGAGAAGCTCGATCGCCTCTTCGGGGGTCATCAGCTCCATGTGGAAGGCGAGCGAGAAGAGGATCCGGGCGGCGCGGTGATTGCGCCAGACGAGCATCCCGATCTCGTCTTCGGGGCCCCGGGCGAAGTCCAGGTCCCACAGGAGGAGCTCCCAGTAGAGCGCCCACCCCTCGCCCCAGAACGGGGTCGAGAAGAGGCTTCGGTGGGTGCTGTAGCGCGAGGTGTAGAAGCCCTGGAGGTGGTGGCCGGGGATCAGCTCGTGGTGCACCACCGCACGCGAGAAGTGTTCGTTGTTGGCGCGCAGGCTCATCACCTTGTCCTCGTGCGCCATCCCGTCGGTGGGAAAGGCCACCCGCACCACCTCGCCCCCGAGGA
Source organism: Gemmatimonadales bacterium (assembly GCA_007692605.1). Classification (GTDB taxonomy): domain Bacteria; phylum Gemmatimonadota; class Gemmatimonadetes; order Longimicrobiales; family Gaopeijiaceae; genus SLBA01. The sequence continues at coordinate 46,320 of REBS01000185.1, read as the reverse complement.
AGAAGGGCGCCACCCGCTGCTGCTGCGGAGAGAGCATCTCCATGCGCCAGATTTCGCGAGCCAGCGGGGGCACGGTGACCAGGTCGCGCTCCTCGAGGAAGGCCTCGGCCTCGCGTGCCATCTCGGTCACCAGGTGGATCTGCTCCCCCGGCTCGACGTGGAGCCCCTTCACGTGCTCGAGGGCGGCATGCCAGTCATCGCCGAAGCCCATCTCGCGCGACGCCTCCTTCAACCGCTCGGTGCCCCACTCGAGCTCGTATTCCGCCAGCTCCAGGAGCTCTTCGGGGGAGTAGGCGATCATCTCGTTGCGCAGGTCCAGCACCAGCGCATCGCGGCCCAGCGGGTCTCCGATGATCGGCTCCTCCTGGCCCGGTCGGATCCCCGCGCCTTCCTGGCGCAGGAAGGTGATGTACCCCTGGATTGCCTCGTCGAAGGCCTCGTAGGGGGCCCGCACCCACCACGAGAAGAGGGGGTCGTAGCCATCGAAGAAGTTGAACCAGCCCTGTGTGCTCTGCCGGAGCTCGTTGGCCCGCTCCACGGCGCGCAGCGCCACCACCGGGGTCAGGACGGTGCCGCCCTCGAGCACCCGATCGTTCTGGAGGGCTTCGCGCACCGCCGCGCGGGTGTCCTCGATCTGGTCGGTCACCCGGGCCAGCAGGTCGGCGGCCGCGCGCGGGTCCTCGACACCCTCGAGATCGCGGCGGGATTCGTGGAGCTCCGCGAGTTCGTCCCGGAAGGGCAGGATCGGCTGGAGCTGGGTTGCGAGCCCCGCCTCGACCTCGAGCCGGTCCGCATCGTAGCGCACCCGGTTGCGCAACAGGACCCAGTCGATCTTCCCCTCGTGGTTGAGGGCGTCGTAGTCCATCGCGTCGAGCCGCTCGCCCCACTCCGTGTAGAAGGCCCGCATCCGGTCGCGCTGCCGCGGAGAGCTCACCGAGTAGAAGCGGCCCAGGACCGCCCGGTCCGACGAGAAGCGCTCGACGACCTCGCGCATGTCGCTGGTCTGCGGATCGGTGTACTCCGCGACGGGCTGAGCCTCGAGCAAAGCGGGTACGAGGGCGACGGCGCCCGCCGCCAGGGCGAACGAGAAGAGAAGGGTCAGGGGCAGATGCACCCCGACCCCGAACGACCGGGAACTCCCTGTACGGATCGGCATCGGAAGAATCAGACCTTCTCGATCTCGAGGTACACCCACCAGTCGTTCATCCGCTCGGGGTCCTCGTCGCCCTCGTCGCCGGGCTTGTGGATGCCGAGCCAGGTGTTCGGGTCGCCCTCGAAGGTACGGCGGTACGGGGTCAGCTCGTCGTTCGGAGTCAGCAGGTCCAGCTCCTCGCCCAGGATCTCGACCTCGAGGTGGTCGTCGACCTCTCCCTCGAAGAGCACTTCGTTGAGCACCAGCCGATTCCACGCCGGATTGTCGGAGATCCGGTAGAACTTCTTCTTGCGCGGCAGGCGGGTCTCTTCGCGAAGCCCGCCCCGGTTCCGGCTCGACACCGTGATCTGAAAGCGGAACTCGCCCTCGTCGTCGCCCGCCGGCTCCAGATTGTCGTGGATCTGGATCATCTTCAGGATCACGCGGATCTTCGTACCGTTCGACTCACCCATGTACCGGCTCCTCTCCTAAGTGCACGTCGGACCCCCCGGGGTCCGCGCAGAATGCTCGTTGAATGTCCTGCTCCGGGAACGGGGGCAAAGTATGGGGGGCCGGGGCGCATGTCCATAGGGGCCGGGGCGCGTGTCCACAGGGGCCGGGGCGCATGTCCATAGGGCCCGGGGTGCATTTCCACAGGGCCCGGAGTGCGATCCACCGGACGGCGCCTCATCCCCCGTGGGGCGAAGATCCCGGGAAGGGCTGGAGTTCTTCGAGGAGCGCCGTACCGATCGACCCCCAGTCGTGAGGGGTCAGCCAGGGCGCGGCCGCGATGAGCAGGAGGCCCACCAGGACCAGCACCACCCCGATGTGATCCACCACCTTCCAGCGGGTGCGCCAGATCGGAGGGAGCGGGCCGGTGCGTATCGGCCCCGGGTCGAGCTGATCGGTCGGCTCCGGCGCGGGCGCAGAGGCCGAATCGGAGTCGACCCCGCCCCCCTCGAATCCCGCAGCTCCATCCTGAACCGCCGCGGCCGAGGCCACGGCCAGCTCCGCTTCCACCGCCTTCGACCGCTTCTTCTTTCGGAGCATCACCCCGGCGTACCCCACCCGCACCATCTCGTCGACGGTCAGCAGAAAGGTGCGCAGGTTGCGCTCCCAGGCGGCCGCCCGGGTGCCCACCCGGGCCCCGGCCCGCGAGACCGCCGCCGCCCGTGCCGCCGACTGGATGCCGAGCAGGCCGAGCACGACCTCGATGTAGAGCACGAGCATCAACGCCAGCAGGATCAGCGCGATGTCGAGCTTGACCTCCCACAGGGCGTGCAGGGTGACGCTCCGGGGGCCGTCGCGATAATGGGCCTGCCGGAATAGCTCCAGCACGAAGTGCAGGAAGCCCACCACCACCAGCCAGAAGAGGCTGACCAGGACGCTGAGCCCCACGGCCAGCCCCAGGTAGAGCACGACGAAGAGCCACTTCTCGTCGTGCTCGCGCACCCACTCGCGCAGGCTCGGCGGTGCGTCGGCCACCTCAGCCCACCTTCCAGAGCTTCAGGCGCTCCGCATGACGCGCCTCGAGGATCTCGCTCACCCGGGCATGCGCGGGGGTCGAGAGCTCCGGATCCGCCTCGACGATCCCCCGCGCCAGACGTCGGGCGTCGAGGAGGAGCTCCTCGTCGCGGGTCAGGTCGGCGAAGCTGAGCAGGGGGTCCCGCCCGTGCTGCTGCGCCCCGAACAGGTCCCCCTGCCCGCGGATCTGCAGGTCCGCCCGGGCGATCGCGAAGCCGTCGTCGGTCGAGGCGAAGATCTTGAGACGCTCCCACGACCCCTCCCCTGCCGACGAGAGCAGTATGCAGAAGGACTCCCGGTCCCCCCGCCCCACCCGGCCGCGCAGCTGGTGAAGCTGGCTCAGCCCGAACCGCTCGGCGTGTTCGATCACCATGACACTCGCGTTGGGGACATCGATCCCGACCTCGATGACCGTGGTCGCAACGAGCAGGTCCAGCTCCCCTTCGCGGAAGTCCCGCATCACGCGGTCCTTCTCGTCGGCCGCCATCTTCCCGTGCAGAAGTCCCACCCTGCGCTCGGGAAAGACTTCGGTGCGGAGTCGCTCGTACTCCTGGGTCGCGGCCTTCAGCTCCAGGTCCTCGGATTCCTCGACGAGCGGATATACTACGTAGGCCTGCCCACCTTCCGCCAGTGCGCGTTCGACCCCCTCGTAGACCTCGTCGCGCGCCGAGGGCCTGCGGAGCAGGGTACGCACGGGGGTCCGTCCGGGCGGGAGCTCGTCGAGGATCGACAGGTCCAACTCCCCGTACAGGGTGAGGGCCAGCGAGCGGGGGATCGGGGTCGCCGACATCACCAATACGTCCGGTCGCCGGCCGCCGTGCTCGCCGAGCGCCATCCGCTGTCGGACCCCGAAGCGGTGCTGTTCGTCGACCACCACGAGCCCCAGTTGCGCGAACCGCACATCGTCCTGGATGAGGGCGTGGGTCCCCACCACGATGGGAAGCCGGTTCTCGCGGAGGGACTCGAGGATCTCCTCCCTGGCCTTTCCCGGCACACTCCCGGTAAGGAGCGCCACGGGAAGATCCAGCGGCTCGAGAAGGTCCCTGAGCTTGAGCGCGTGCTGCTCGGCCAGGATCTCGGTGGGGGCCATGAGCGCCGCCTGCCACCCGCTCTCGACGGCCAGAAGGATCGCGAAGAGCGCCACCAGCGTCTTTCCGGCTCCCACGTCGCCCTGCAGGAACCGGTTCATGCGGCGACCCGAGACCATGTCGCCGAAGATCTCGCGGAGCACCCGCGCCTGGGCCCCCGTCAGGGTGAAGGGGAGCGATTCGTGGAGGGGGCGGATGAGCTCGTTGGTGCGCTCGAAGCGGATCCCCGGCTCCTCCTCCTGCTCCCGATGCCGGGCCAGTGCCTGCACGAGCTGCAGGAAGAAGAGCTCGTCGAAGGCCAGGCGTCGGCGCCCCTCCTCGGCTTCGGCCGGGGTCGCGGGCAGGTGGAGCTTCCGGAAGGCCTCCGAAAGGGTCGGCAGCGAGAGCTCCCGGCGTACCGCATCCGGCAGGTATTCGTCGCCGTCGATCTCGGCCAGGAGGGATTCGAGGTTCTTTTCGAACATCGCCCGCAGCACCCACTGCGGGATCGCGTCGGTCGATGGGTAGGAGACGAAGACGGTGCCTGCCGCCCGCCGGGTGGGTCGTCGCTCGGTGGGCGCCTCGGGATCAGCCCCGGCCTCGGAGCCCTCTGCCCGGGGCGCACGCTCCACCACGGTGAACTCCCGAGGGTGGAGCTGCCGGCCGTGAAAGAACTTCACGGGGCCCGACGCCAGGACCTCGTCGCCCTCCCGGAGCTTGCGATCGAGCCAGGGCTGGCCGGGCCACGAGGCGGTGATCATCCCGGACTCGTCCTGGAGCACCGCCTGGAAGATCCGGAGCCCCTTCCGGGTCGGGAGCACCCCCTTGCTGCGGACGGTGCCGATCACGTTCGCGTCCATCCCGACCTTGAGCTCGGCAATCGGGGTGATCGTCGAGGCGTCGTCGTAGCGCCGCGGGACGTGGTAGAGGAGATCCCGCGCCGTGCCGATGTTCAGCTTCTTGAGGTGGTCGGCCCTGCGGGGTCCCACCCCCTTCAGGAACTGCACCGGGCTGTCGAGCCGGGAGTACTCCATGGGGTCAGTCGTTCAGGCCGAAGACACCGTCCAGGAAGCTCTGCGGATCGAATTCGTCCAGATCTTCGACCTTCTCGCCGAGCCCCACGAGCTTCACGGGGAGGCCATGCTCCTCCTGAAGCGCCACCACGATCCCTCCCCTCGCCGAGGAATCCATCTTCGCCAGGATAATCCCCGAGAGCTCGACGATCTCGCCGAAGGAGCGGACCTGGTTGACCGCGTTCTGACCCACCGTGGCGTCGAGCACGATCAGCGTCTCGTGGGGGGCCCCGTCGAGCTTGCGCCGGATTACCCGATCGACCTTGCGCAGCTCCTCCATCAGTCCGCGGTTGGTGTGCAGCCGTCCGGCGGTGTCGATCAGGACCACGTCGATCCCCCGCGCGATCCCGGCCTCGACGGCGTCGAAGGCGACCGCCGCCGGATCGCCCCGCTCCTGTCCTCTCAGGAACTGAGCCCCGACGCGGCCGGCCCACTCCTCGAGCTGCTTGACCGCGCCGGCCCGATAGGTGTCGCCGGCCGCCACCAGCACCGACTTTCCGCTCTTCACCAGGAAGTGGGCGAGCTTGGCGATCGAGGTGGTCTTTCCGACCCCGTTGACCCCCACGATCAGGTAGACGGTCGGCCCCTCTCCCTCGCTCAGCGCCAGCTCCCGGTCGGTGCCCTCGGTCAGGATCCGCGCCACCTCGTCCCGCAGCGCGGTGGCGAGCTGGCCCTGCCCCCGGATCTTTCCGCGGCGCGCCATGGCCTCGACGTGATCCACCAGCCGCAGGGTCGCGGTCACCCCGAAGTCGGCGGCCAGGAGCCGCTCTTCGAGCTGCTCGAGGGATTCGTCGTCCATCCCCTCGCTGAGCACTCTCACATCGGTGAAGGCCAGGTCCACGACCTTCTTCCAGATGCTCTTGCGACTCTCGTCCTTCTTCTTGAACAGTCTCATTCGGTGATTCGGGTTGGGTGGTGAGAAACGGGTCCCGGGTCCCCCAATCTATCAGTCCCCGCCCCTGCCGGGAGGCGCGGGGGCACTTCGATGGGCTTTCGGGCCCCACGAAGCTGCGGGGGCGTACCGATGGGCACTCGGGGCCGTCGGGGTTGCGGGCGGTCGGGCGAGATCGGACTCAGCGGAGCCCCGCCCGCCTGCGTCCGATCCACTCCACGGCCAGAAATCCAAGGAGGAGGAGCCAGGGGAGCGGATGGGTGCGGAGCGGTCTTCCTCTCGCGGGCTCCCTACGCTCGACCGCCTCGGTGGTTCTGATGCGCATCAGCTCCTCGGGGTCGAGTGGAGGGCGGAGGAGGGCGCCCTGGAATCGCTCGACCTCGAAGATCCCCATCGGGGGGGCGCCGAGGACCGGCCGGTCCGGGGCCGGGTCCGGTACCTGGTCCGTCGCATCGTCCGTCGCATCCTCGGGCGCTCCGTCCGGCGCCCCAACGGCTCCGTCGCCGACGAGCACCCGGTAGCGGTAGCGGCCGGGGGGGAGGGGAGCGAGCTGGAAGCGGCCGTCGGGTCCGACGTTGACCGAGTCGCGGCGGATCACGGGGCCCTCGGCCGCCGGGTCCGACGGGGGGCGCAGCTCGACCGTGAGCGCGGCCCCCTCCCACCCCGCAGCCGTCCACGGCAGGGGCTCGGCGCGGGGCAGGACGTGCGCCTCGGGACGGATCGTGCGCCGGTCGGCCATCGCCTCGCTCGCCAGGAGCCATCCGGCGACCCCGGACCAGAGGTTGCGATAGGCGTCGCGGGGCTCTCCGTCGCGCACTCCCCAGCGCCAGAAGTCGCGAGCGAGCGCCACCGCCCGACGTCCGGCCGGCACGGTCGTCAGGACCAGTCCCGGGTGCGCCTCCTCGGCCGGGCTGCGGCGGAGCCGGAAGGCCACGCTCCCCGCAACCGGCCCCGCGGGAACCATGACCCCCGTCAGGGGCGGGAGCGCGGGGAGCCCGATCCCGCCCAGGTAGGGTGAGAGCGGAGAGCCGGGCAGCTCGGCGTCGAGGCGCCATTCTCCCTCGACGGGAGGCCGGGTCTCGATCCCCGCGATGCGCGCCCCTGCGGCGTCGGCGGGAAGGTGGAGGACCCGTGGGTGGGCCTCGGCCACCTCGACGAGAAGGGCCGGAAGGGCCTCTCCGGTGCCATGCAGAACCAGCACGGCCGCCCCCCGCGCCCGCTCGACGAGCCCCGCCAGCGCCATCGGCTCGAAGGGCTCCGCCCCCGAGCGGAGGGGGAGGAACCGGTCGGGGCCGACCCGCAGGTAGCCGGCGCCCTCGAGCCCCGAGGCCCGCTCCAGGAGGGGGAGAAGGGTCCGCGGCTCCCAGTCGGGGCGGACCGAGACCAGGACGATCCCCCCCTCGAGCTCCCCGATCCGGACCACCCGGACCCGTTCGTCGTCGGCGGCGAAGACATCGCCCTCGAGCTCGGCCCGGGCCAGGTAGCGGCGATCCCCCTCGCCCCCGGGAGCCGGAAGGGTCAGCGCGACCGTCTCACGGGCGCCGAGTGTGGGAAGGGCGTGACGCCCCTCGTATTCGAGGGTGCCGGGGGGATCCTGTCCCTCGATCCCGCCCTCCGCCGTACCCTCCGGTCCCGCCGCAGGGGGTCCGCCTTCCTCGTCGAAGGGGCGCGAATAGATGCGCAGCCGCACCGAATCACCGGGGTCTCCTCCCTCCCCCACCAGCACCACCTCGACCGGGAGAGGCTCGTCCGGGGGGGCCGTCGAGGGGAGGCGGAGTTCGGCCACGGCCACGTTGCGCATCTCGCCCCCGATCGGGACGATGCGCACCGGCACCGGGAGACGGGACAGGGCCTCGCGCAGGGGTGCGGCCTCCATCCGGAGGGTCGAGAGGAAGACCAGGGAATCCGCCCCCACCTCGGCCAGCCGGATCAGCGCCTCTCCCGCGGGGGTGGAGCGCTCGGCCGGCGTCCCGGCGCGCAGCGCCTCGAGGGTAAGGCCCTCGGCGCGCTCCCGCTGGATGCGGGCGAGACCGCTCGTGGGATCCAGTTCCTCGGCGGTCCGGTCCAGGAGCTGGTCCCACAGAACGCCCTCGGGCGGTCGAGCTTCGAGGGCGGGATCCGGGTCGACCACGACCCATCGGGCGGGGGGGGTCGGCGCGGTCGCGGCCGGATCCTCGCCGGGAATCGACGGGTTCACGACCAGGGCCAGGAGGAGGAGCAGCGCCGACGCACGCAGCCCCAGGAGCACCGGTCGCCCGGGCACACGGGACTCGATCCCGAGGTAGAGCCATGCGGCGAAACCGACGAGGAGAAGGGCCGCGATGCCGAAGAGCAGGGCCGAAGGCACGGCGGTCACCGCCCGGCTCTATCCTCCGCGCCGGGCGTGGTGCGCGGCCCGCTCCGGCGGGTCACTGCAGTTCGTCCTCGTCCGTCTCGGCCGAGGGGGCCGCGGCGGCACGGGCCATCCGAAGCTCGGGTCCCCTCTGCGCCCGATCGAGCAGCGCGAAGCGGTAGTCGCTCTCCGAGGTCCAGCGCTCCATGGCATCGGCCGGGATCGGATCCCCCGCCGGAATGTCCACGTTCAGCGGATCCACCGGCCGACCGTCCTTGTGGAGCTCGTAGTGCAGGTGGGGTCCGGTGGCCGTGCCGGTCATCCCGACGTAGCCGATCACGGTCCCCTGACTCACGCGGCTCCCCTGGCGCACCCCCGAGGCGAAGCCGTTCAGATGCGCGTAGCGGGTCATGAACCCGTTGGCGTGGCGAATCTCGACCAGGTTTCCATATCCGCCCTGCACGCCCCGGATCGAGACCGTTCCATCGGCGGTGGCCATCACCGGGGTGCCGGTCGCCGCCGCGTAGTCGACCCCGATATGCGCCCGGCGCACATTGTGGATCGGGTGCAGGCGGTTCGGATTGAAGCGCGACGAGATCCGCCGGAACTCCAGCGGCGCCTTCAGGAAGGCTCGTCGCAGCGACTCACCGGCCAGATCGTAGTACCCGCCCTGCCCATCGTCGTGCAGGTCGAACCAGATGGCGTACAGAGGGGTGTCGCGGTTGATCAGCTCCGCGGCCAGGATCCGCCCGGTGCGCATGGTTCCGTCCGGACGCACCTCACGCTCGAAGGCGAGCCGGTACGAGTCTCCGGCCTGGATCTGGCGCGAAAAGTCGAGCTGCCACTGGAAGACCCGATCCATCAGGTCGATCACCCGGGCGCGGTCGGCTCGGGGCATCGCCTCGAGATCGTCGTTCAGCACGACCGCACTCCACAGGTCCCTCTCGATCTGGCCCGCCACGAAGACGGTGTCGGTCCAGACCGGGGTCTTCACGATCGAGGACTTCCACCCCATCGGCTCGCGCTCGAGTCGCACCAGCTCGTCGGCGTTGACCGGCACGTCGATCCCCCGAAGCTCGTCGGCCCCGCGCAGCGAACGCAGCGCGACCTCGGTGCCCACCCGCAGACGGCCGGGCGAGGCATGCTCCTGGAAGGCCAGCAGGAGCGCCTGCTGCTCGGCAGCCGGCACCCCCACCCGGTTCAGAACCCCCCCGAAGGTCTGGCCGTGCCCGAGGATCTCGATCCGGGTCTCTTCCGCCGAGGCCGCCTGCAGCGGCTCCAGCTCTCCGGCGTCGGGCACCGCGGTCATTCCAGGCAAAAAGACAAACGCCAGGACGGCCATGAAGCCGCCCGCTCCGAGAAAGGCCCGCGGGGCCGTCCGGTTCAGTAGATCCATCGGGTCAGATTACCTGATCGGGGTTCGCATCAACTCAATCCATCTGACGACGGATGAAGGTCGGAATATCAAGCTCGCCAATCTGGGCGCGATCCACCACCCTCTCCGGAGGACGGTTGAAGGGCACGACCCTCTGTTCGGACCGTCCACCCCCCATCGCGACACGCCGCTCGGAGCGCGCCTCGGCCTCCTGCTCCCGCCGGGAGACCTTGGGAGCCGGGCGTCGGAAGTCGGGGCGGATCACCCGTCCCTCGTCCTCGCCCATGGCGTCGTCGAAGCCGGTGGCGATGACGGTCACGCGGATCTTGCCCTCGAGCGATTCGTCGTGCACGGCGCCGAAGATGATCTCGGCATCGTCGCCCGCCTCTTCCTGAATCGTCGTGGACACCTGGGTGACCTCGTCGATCGCCAGGTCCATTCCACCGGTGATGTTGATCAGCACGCCCTTGGCGCCGCGGATCGAGACATCGTCGAGGAGCGGCGACGAAATCGCTTCCTGTGCCGCTTCCTGCGCCCGGTTCTCGCCCTCGCCGAAGCCGGATCCCATGAGCGCCGGACCGCGGCAGGCCATGACGGTGCGCACATCGGCGAAGTCCACGTTCACCTCACCGGTGACGCGGATCAGGTCGGAGATCCCCTGCGTGGCGTTCAGGAGCACCTCGTCGGCCTTCTTGAGAGCGTCCTTGAAGGTCGTTCCCTTGCCGACCACCGAGAGGATCCGGTCGTTCGGCACCACGATCATGGTGTCGACCGCGCGGCGCAGCTCTGCAAGCCCCTGGTCGGCCTGACGCATCCGCTTCTTGCCCTCGAAGGCGAAGGGACGGGTCACGATTCCAATCGTCAGCGCACCCATTTCCCGCGCGATCTCGCCGATGATCGGGGCGGCGCCGGTTCCGGTGCCTCCCCCCATCCCTGCGGTGATGAAGACGAGGTCGGCCCCCTCGAGGGCCTTGCGGACCTCTTCCTCGGACTCGGCGATCGCCTGTCGTCCGATTTCGGGACGGGCTCCCGCCCCCAACCCGCGCGTCAGCTTCTTGCCGAGCTGCAGGGTGATCTGTGCCTGCGAGGACTTGAGTGCCTGCGCGTCGGTGTTGGCGGAGATGAACTCCACCCCCTCGAGGTCTTCGTCGACCATCCGGTTGACGGCGTTCCCGCCGGCCCCCCCGACACCCACCACCTTCATCCGTGCGTTGCGCACCGGTGCTTCTTCGAATTCGAAGATCATCATCATTCCTCCCTGTCTGGCAATCTGTGGGTCATTCGTCTGGTTGTCCAGCGGGAGAGGCGTTCTCTCCCGCCCAGCCTTCCGTCGAGACGCCGTCCCCCGCGGGGGCGCGCCTCATCTATTCCTTCATCCATCCGTCTAGAAGAATTCCCGGACCCATGCGCCGATCCGGGTCATCAGTCCCGACGAGAGCGTGCTCACGCCCTGGCCGGTTTCGTGAAATCGATCCGCCCCGTAGAGACAGAGCCCCGTCACCGTCGAGAAGCGGGGGCGCGCCACCGAATCGGCGAGCCCGCTGAGCCCCTCGCCGGGAACGCCGATCCTGGCGGGCATCCCCATGCACTGCTGTGCCATCTCGAGCGACCCCTGGAGGGCCGCCCCCCCTCCGGTCAGGACGAGCCCGGCCCCGAGCGTCTCCATGCACCCCGCATCTTCGAGCTCGCGGTGGACCAGCCCGTAGATCTCGTCGAGGCGCTGCTCGACGATGTGCGCGATCAGCTCGCGGGCCACCTGTCGGGTCTGTCCCGGTCCGGGTCCGGGCAGCTCCACCGTCTCCTGCGGGTCGACGAGCTGGGCGAAGGCGACCCCGTGCCGCTCCTTCGCCCGCTGCGCCTCGGCGAAGGGGATCGAGAGCCCGCGAACGAGGTCGTTGGTGATCGTGTCGCCCCCGAGGGGGAGGACCGCGATGTGCCGGATCTTCCCCTCGTGAAACGCGCACACCTCGGTCGTCGACGCCCCGATGCCCATCAGGGCGACCCCGACCTCCTTCTCGTCTTCGGTCAGGACCGCGTGCGCCGTCGCGAGGGGCGAGAGTACCAGCGCCTGCACCCGGTAGCCTGCACGCTGGACGGCCTTGCGCAGGTTGCCCGCCGCCTGCGCCGCCCCGGTCACGAGGTAGACGTCGGCTTCGAGCCGGGTCCCCGACATCCCGAGCGGGTCCTTGATCCCCGCCTGATGGTCGACCTTGTACTCCTGGGGGATCGCGTGCAGGAACTCGCGGTCGGGCGGGAGGGCCACGGCCCGGGCCACCTCGTGCACCCGATCCAGGTCCCCCCGGCTGATCTCCTCGCCCCCGACGGCCACGACCCCCATCGACGAGAGGGTGCGGACGTGGTCGCCCCCGATCGCGGTCCAGACCCGGTCCACGGTCACCCCCGCCATCAGCTCGGCCTCCTGCACGGCGGTGCGCACCGACTCGGTCGTCTCCTCGATGTGGGTGACCACGTCGCGCCGCACCCCCCCGGTGCGCGCCTGGCCCACGCCGAGCACCCGCAGCTCCGGACGCCGCTGCCCCTCGCCGAGCACCTCGGCGATCAGCACGCTCGTCTTGGTGGTACCGATGTCGAGACCGGCGATGAGGTTGGATCGCATGATCAGGTCACCGTGCAGTTGGATGGGAGTAGCGAACGACCACCTGGTCGGCGAAGCGCAGGTCCACCGCGATCGGGGCGCGCTCGCGATCACGCTCGAGGGCGTCGGTCAGGATCACGATCCCCTCTCGCAGCCGTTCGGGAGTCAGGGGGGGCGAGTAGTGCAGTCGCACCCGCGGGCTCCCGAGGTGCAGGATCACGTCGCCCCACTCGTCGAGGGTGATCTCGGACAGGGAGGCCGACATCGCGGGCTCGAGCTCTTCGAGCCGGGCCACCTGCGCGGCCAGCAGTCGCCGAGTCCGCTCGGCACGACTCCCGCCCGCCTCGGTGGACTCCGGGGCCGAGCCGACGTCACCCGTCAGGTGCATCAGGGGCAGGTCGAGCCGGTGCCTCGAGGGGTCGATCGGGAGGGGGTGTCCCTCGCGGTCGATCGGGGTCAGGGTCGGACCGCTGAGCAGCGCGACCGGACGGCGCTCCGTGACCTCGAGCACCAGCGTCGAGGGAAGCCGGCGGCGCGCCCGCACATCGGCGACGAGGGGGTGGAGCGAGAGCCGGGACCCCACGGCCTCGAGGTCGTCCCAGACCGAGAAGCCTTCGGGCAGGGGAATGAAGGCCAGCGCCTCGGGCTCCTCGAGGTAGCGCAGCCCCTCGAGCTGGACACGGTCCACCGCGAAGAACTCGAGCCGGCTGAGCGCGTCCGGCGCCAGGTGCATCCCGAAGCCCAGCGCGGTCAGGAGTCCGACCAGGCCCAGAAAGCGCATCGATCTACGCATCGTCGCCTCCGAGGAGGGCCACGATCCGCGGGCCGACGCGCTCGATCGAGCCCGCCCCCAGGGTGAGGCACAGGTCACCGGCCCGCAGGTCGGCCGCCACGGCCTCGGGCAGGTCGTCGAGCGCTTCGTGATGCCGGACATCGCCGACCCCGGCCTTGCGCGCCGAGTCCGCGACGAGGGCGGCGGCGATCCCCTCGATGGGCGCCTCGCGGGCGGGGTAGATCCCGGTCACCCAGAGCACGTCGCTCGCCCGGAAGGCCGAGGCGAACTCCCGGTGGAAGTCGCGGGTGCGGCTGAACAGGTGCGGCTGGAAGACGGCCACGAGCCGCGTCCCGGGGTAGGCCGCCCGGGCCGCGGCGAGCGCCGCCTCGACCTCGGTGGGATGATGGGCGTAGTCGTCGATCACCCGGATCCCCCCGAGCTCGCCGAGGAGCTGGAAGCGCCGCCGCACCCCGCCGAACTCGAGCAGGCCGGCACGGATCGCCTCCCACTCGACCCCGAGGGATCGGGCGGCGCCGGCGGCGCCGAGCGCATTCAGGAGGTTGTGGCGACCGGCGACGCGCAGCTCGAGCTCCCCCCGGTCCCGACCCTCCTCGATGACCCGGACGCGTGAGCGCACGCCCTCGATCACGGGGTCGATCCCGCGGAGCTGGCTTCCGGCCGAGAAACCGTAGCTGCGCCCCCGGGCTCCGGCGTACGGGAGGAGCGCCGACGCGCCCGGGTCGTCGGCGCAGACCCAGATCGTACCCTCGGCCCGCACCCCGTCGAGGTAGCTCCGGAAGCCCTCGCGCACCCCGTCGAGGTCCCCGTAGATGTCGAGATGGTCGGCCTCGAGGTTGGTGACCACCGTCACCGACGGGCGCAGGTGCAGGAAGGAGCGGTCGTACTCGTCGGCCTCGACCACGAAGAGCTCGTCGGAGCCGGGACGCAGGTGGCTCCGCCAGGCCGGCACCTCGCCCCCGACGAAGCCGGTGGGGTTGCGGCCGGCCGCCACCAGGACCGAAGTGAGCATGGCGGTCGTGGTCGTCTTTCCGTGGGTGCCGGCCACCGCGGCCAGGGTACCGGCATTGACCCAGCCCCCCAGCGCCTCGGCTCGCTTCAGGACGGGGAGTCCCCGCTCCCGGGCGGCCTGGAGCTCGGGGTGATCCGCGGGGAGTGCGGCCGACGCGATGACCGCGGTCACTCCCTCGAGGTGACTCGGGTCATGGCCGCGCTGGATCCGCACGCCGAGCCGCTCGAGCGCCCGCACTCCGGCGCCCGGGTTCAGGTCGCAGCCCGTGACGCGCCCTCCGGCCCGCACCACCGCCTCGGCCAGGGCACACATCCCGGCGCCCCCAACCCCCGCGAAGTGGATGGTCCCGTCGCCGAGGAGGGGACGGATCGAGCGGGGCGCATCGGGCGCTTGCGTTGGGGGCGTTCGGGGCGTCGCGCTCATGCGTCCCTCCCCTGGGCTTCCCGAAGAATGGGCGGGGGGAGGAGGGCGTCGAGGCGGCGCGCCATCTGGTGCGCCGCGTCGGGCCGGCCGCGTTCGCGGGCGGCGCGGGCCATCGAGTGGCGGGCGTGCTCGTCGTCGAGCAGCTCCTTCAGCTCACGGTGGAGGCGGGCGCCGTCGAGCTCCTCCTGCACCAGGCAGCGGGCGGCTCCCGCACCCTCGAGGGCACGGGCGTTGCGGGTCTGGTGGTCCGCGGCCGCGCTGGGAAGCGGCACCAGAAGCGAGGGGAGCCCCCATGCCAGGAACTCCGAGGTGGCCATGGCCCCGGCCCGGCTCACCGCCAGGTCGGCCAGGCCCAGCGCCAGGGGCATCGCCTCGATGTATCCGACCACGCGGACCCAGTCGGGCCGGCCGATCCGGTCGAGCGTCTCGTCGACACCCTCGAGGTGCGTGGGGCCGGTCGCCCAGAGGAGCTGCGCGGGAGCGAGAGAAGCGAGGGCACCCGACTCCACCGCGGCCACCAGCTCCTGAAGCGCCTCGTTCAGGGGGAGCGCTCCCTGGCTGCCCCCCAGGGCCAGGATCACCGGGCGGTCCGGATCCAGGTCGAAGTGCGCGGCGGCCGCGGCCCGATCCACCGCCTCGGGGGGGCGCACGGGATTGCCGGTGACCCGGGTCGCCGCCCGTCCCGATCGGGGCAGCTTCTCGGCCGCCTCGGGAAAGGCCAGGTGGGTCTCGGCCGCCCAGCGCGAGAGGACCCGGGTGGTGATCCCCGGCTCGGCGTTCTGCTCCTGCAGCACCAGGCGCACGCCGAGGAGCGCCGCCATGAGCCCGGCCGGCCCTCCGGCGTAGCCCCCCGTGACCACCACCAGCGGGGGACGCAGACGGTGCAGGAGCTCCGCGACCCCGATCAGGCCGAGGATCAGGACCCGAAGCACGCGGAGGTTCGCGAGGATCGCACCCCTCCGGAAGCCCTCCACGGGAAGCAGGAGGTGTTCGAGTCCGCGCTGGGGGAGCACCCGTGCCTCGATGCCCCGCTCGGCCCCGACGAAGATGGGACGAACGCCGGGGCGGATCCGGGTGAGGGCCTCGGCGAGGGCGAGCGCCGGGTAGAGGTGGCCTCCGGTGCCCCCACCCGAGAAGATCACCGCCATGCGCGACGGGTCGGGTGCGAGCACCCCCTCGCGGGAGCCGGAACGGGGCTCGGCGCGGCTATGCATGATGCGCCCTCGCGGCCGGATCGCCCCGGGCGACCGAGAGGAGGATCCCGATCCCGATCAGGGTGACGAGCAGGAAGGACCGGCCGTAGGAGACCAGGGGCAGGGGGAGCCCCGTCGGGGGCACGACCCCCAGCCCCACCGCCATGTGCAGGGTGGCGTGCAGGGCGATCAGGTTCGTGAAGCCGATCGCGAGGAGCTGCCCGAAGAGATCCGGGGCGTGCCGGGCGATGCGGAATCCGACCACGATGATCGTGAGGAAGAGCACGATCAGGATTCCGACGCCGAAGAGCCCCCACTCCTCGCCGATCATCGAGAAGATGAAGTCGTTGTGGGGCTCGGGAAGGAAGCCGAACTTCTGGCGGCCCTCACCGAACCCGACCCCGGTGGCGCCGCCCGAGCCGAGGGCGATGAGCGACTGCCGGAGCTGGTAGCCCGAGGCCCCCGCGTAGAGTTCGAGATCGCCGAAGCCCTGGAGGCGGTCGGCGCGAAATCCCGTGCGCAGCTGCAGCCAGGCGATCGGGGCCAGCAGGAGGCCGAGAAAGGCGAAGTGGCCGATCCGGGCCCCGGCGGCAAAGAGGGTAAGCCCCCCCAGGAGCCCCACCACGAAGGCCGTCGAGAGGTCCGGCTGCAGGAGGATCGGAACCAACAGGAGGCCCCACACGACCAGGAAGGGGACCATGCCCCGCGAGAGGCTCCGGAAGTGCTCCTGCTTCTTGACCGCCATGTGGGCCGTCCAGACCAGGATCGCGACCTTGGCGAACTCCGAGGGCTGCAGGGTGATCCCCAGGGTGAGCCAGCGGCGCGCGCCGTTGATCTCGGGCGCGATCGCCGTGGTCCACGGGAGGATGAGCACGATCAGGAGCGCCCAGATCCCGATCACCATCGGCCAGGCCAGGGTGCGCCATGCGGTGTAGGGGATGCGCCAGCAGGCCACCAGGAGGAGGAGCCCCGCCACCGCGCCCGCCGCCTGGCGCAGGACGTAGTAGGAATCCGGCAGCGACTGCCGCTGCGCCAGGAAGGCCGACGCCGAATACAGGTTCACCAGCCCGAAGGAGAGCAGGAGGAGCGTCGCGAGGACCAGGACGGTGGGCTCCCACCCCATGCCCAGACCGCTGTCAGGCAGGCCGGGTCGGCTGCGGGGGGCCACATCGGTGCGAACCGGGCTCATGGGGCGCCCCCCGCCCGTCGGGCCAGCTCGGCGAAGCGACGGCCGCGCGCCTCGTAGTTCTCGAAGAGGTCGAAGGAGGAGCAGGCGGGCGAGAGGAGGAGCAGGTCGCCGGCCTCGCAGGCGCCCCGGGCCGTCTCGACCGCCTCGTCGAAGCCGCGGTCCTCGCGCAGGAGGGGGCACGGCGGCTCCTCGCCGGTCGGGACCGTCAGCTCCGCCTCGAGGCGCAGACGGGCCTCGCCGTAGAGGACCGCCGCACGGGTGGCACGCGACAGCGCCCACCGCAGCGGGGTGAAGTCCTCGCCCTTGTCCTTGCCGCCAAGGAGGACCACGATCGGCCGATCCAGGCTCTCGAGGGCGGCCCCGGTCGCCTCGACGTTCGTGGCCTTCGAGTCGTTGACCCAGAGCACGCCGTCGACCTCGCCCACCGGCTGCATGCGGTGCGGAAGGGGGCGAAAGGACGCGAGGCCCTCGCGGATCCCCGCGAGCGAGGCCCCGGCGAGGCGGGCGGTGACCGCGGCCATCAGGGCGTTCAGCACGTTGTGCCGACCCAGGATCCCCAGCTCGTCCACCGCGAGCAGGGGTTCGGGGTGCCCCGCGTCGAGCTCGAGGGTGAGGACCCCGTCGTCGACCCGACCGGCGGGAGGGGCCTCGTTTATGATGAATTCATCATAACTTTCCCCTCCGTTATGCGAATTCGCATAACGGACGAGGTGCCGGGTCCCGGGAGCGTCTCCGGCGAGCGCCGGGACCGCCGGGTTCTCGGCGTTCAGGACCCAGTGGCTCTCGGGGCGGGCGTTCAGGAAGAGCCGGGCCTTGTCGGCGTAGTAGGCCTCGACCGAATCGTAGTGGTCCAGATGGTCCGGGGCGAGCGAGGTGACCACCCCGATCTCGGGGGCGAAGTCACGGGTCCCCGCAAGCTGATACGAGCTCATCTCAAGGACCAGCCAGTCGGGGGACGGAGTGTCGAGGAGCGCCTGCGATGCCGCGGGAGCCAGCCCACCCCCGACATTTCCTCCCAGTACCGCATCGACGCCCCCGGCCTGCAGGAGGTGTGCGACAAGGGCCGCGGTCGTGGTCTTGCCATTGGTTCCGGTGATCGCGATCAGTGCACCCGTGTGGAACCGTAGGGCAAACTCGGGCTCCCCGATCCAGTCGATCCCGCGCGCGGCGAGCTCGACGAACACCGGAGCGTGCGGCGGGATTCCGGGGGAGACCACGACGTGGGTCGAGGCCGCGATTCGCTCCAGGTCGTGCCGGCCCAGCTCGACCCGGGCTCCCAGCTCTCGTAGCTCCTGGGCTGCAGTCTCAAGGTGGGCGTCGGTACGTAGATCCGAGACATAGACGGATTCTCCATGGGCCAGGGCGAGGCGAGCGGCGGCGCGACCGCTGGCACCCAGGCCGATGATGGACACCGCTGGAGCGGGTGTCCGGGGGTCGAGATCGGGGGAGGCGCCTCCTCCCCGCACGGGCGCGCTCATCGGATCTTCAGGGTGCTGAAGGCGAGGAGCGCGCAGAGGATGCCCAGGATCCAGAACCGCACCACGACCTTGGTCTCCCGCCACCCCTTCTTCTCGAAGTGGTGATGCAGGGGAGCCATCAGGAGGAGGCGGGCGCCCTCCCCCCGGGTGCGGCGGGTGTACTTGAACCAGCCGACCTGCGCCATCACCGAGACGGCTTCGGCCACGAAGACCGCACCCACGATGAGGAGCAGGAACTCGGCCTTCAGGAGGATGGCCATGACGGCCAGCGCCCCCCCGATCGCGAGCGATCCGGTGTCGCCCATGAAGACTTCGGCCGGATGCGCGTTGTACCAGAGAAAGCCCATGGCCCCGCCCCCGAGCGCGGCGGCGAAGATCGCGAGTTCACCGGCTCCCGGCAGGTAGAAGAGGCCCAGGTAGGCCGAGGTGTCGACCCGTCCGATCAGGTAGGCGAAGACCCCGAAGGTGATGAAGGCGATCGCCCCGAGCCCGGCGGCGAGACCGTCGAGGCCATCGGTCAGGTTCACCGCGTTCGAGGAGCCCGAGACCACGAGGGCCACGAAGGCGATGTAGGCCGGGGGCCAGAAGGCGGCGACCCAGTCCTCGAAGAAGGGGACCATCGTCCAGGTGCCGGGCACCGGATGGATCGGCACCATCAGGAGGAAGACGCCGAGGGCGAGCCCGAAGGAGAGCTGGCCCAGCATCTTGTATCGGGCGATGAGCCCCTTCGATCGGTTCTGGACGACCTTCAGGTAGTCGTCCATGAACCCAATCGCGCCCATCCAGAGGAGGGCGAGGAGGGTGAGGACCACGTACCAGTTGGTGAGCTGGGCCCAGAGCAGCGTCGAGATCGCGGTCGCCAGGACGATCAGGACTCCACCCATCGTGGGGGTCCCCGCCTTCTGGAGGTGCGTCTGGGGACCCTCGGTTCGGACCACCTGACCCACCCGGAGGTGCTTCAGCCACCGGATCGTGGCGGGCCCCGCGGCCAGGGCGATGAGCAGGGCGGTCACCCCCGCTCCGGCCGACCGGAAGGTCAGGTAGTTGAAGAGATTGAAGACGATGTGAAGGTCGGAGAGCCCGGGAAGGAAATGGTAGAACATCAGCCCTCCCCGCCGGAGGTCGGGGTGGACTCCGGAGCGGCCGTGCTCCCGAAGGCCTCCTCGAGGTGGGGCACGACCTGCTCGAGCTCGACCCCTCGGGACCCCTTCAGGAGGATGGTCTCGGTTCCCGACAGATGCGGCCGCACGACCCGGAAGGCCTCGTCGGCATCGTCGGCCACGAGGAGCGTCGGGGAGTCGGAGGCCGGATCGAGACGCTCTGCGGCCCGCGCGAAATCCCCGACGGCGACGACGAGGTCCAGGCGAGCCCCGAGCGCTTCGGTGAGGAGCTCGTCGTGGAGGGGCCCGGCGCGATCTCCCAGCTCGAGCATGCTCCCCAGGATCGCGACCCGGGGGCCCGACGAGGGGCGCTGAACCAGGAGGCCGAGGGCGGCGCGGGTGGACTGGGGGTTGGCGTTGTAGCAGTCCAGGATCAGAGTGAGCTTCCCGATCGTGCGCGACTCTCCGCGCAGCCCCGAGGGCCGCGTCTCCTCGAGCGTCCGGACGGCCTCGGCGAAGGGCACCCCCAGCCGTTCCGCGGCGGCCAGCGCGAGCAGGGTGTTTCGCGCCCCATGGCGCCCCGGCATGCGGCACTCGATCTCGCCGGCCGGGAGCCGGACCCTCCAGCGCCCCTCGGCGTCGGCGTCGACGAGCTCCCCGCGCCAGCGCTCGTCGGCCCGGGGGGAGAGCCCGGTGACCGTCACGTCACCGTGCAGCTCCCGCACCCGCGTCGGGAGCTCGGGGGGCTCGTCGCCCACCACGATCCATCCGTCGGCGGGGACTCCGCGTACCAGGGCGAGCTTCTCGTCGTAGACGCCCTCGAGCGATTCCAGACGCTCCAGGTGGGCCTCGCTGACCGTGGTCAGCAGGGCCGCGTCGGGCTCGGCGATCGCGGTCAGGGCCCCGATCTCGCCCGGCTCGTTCGTGCCCAGTTCCACGACCACGACCTCGGTGTCGACCGGGGTCGCCAGGAGGGTCAGGGGGAGGCCGATCCGGTTGTTCAGGTTCGCGGGGGTCAGGTGCAGCCGGAACGAGCTGCGCAGCGCCGCTCCCAGGAGCTCCTTGACCGTGGTCTTCCCCGAGGAGCCGGTGATCGCCACGACGGGCGCCGCGAAGGTCCGACGGCGGTGACGGGCCAGCGCGCCGAGCGCGGTGAGAGTGTCGTCGACGGGAAAGAGGGTCAGGAGACCCTCAGAGGGGGCGCTGCGATGCACGATCGCACCCGCCGCGCCCCGGGCCGCCGCCTCGGAGAGGAAGTCGTGCCCATCGAAGGTGGGGCCTTCGAGCGCCACGAACAGATCGCCCTCCCGAAGGGTGCGGGTGTCGGTGGTGACCCGGGGGAAGTGGAGTTCCTCGGTGCCCTGCCGCGGACCGAGCCCGAGCGCCTCCCGGACCTCGGCGCCGGACCAGGGGGCCGGAACGCGGGAGTCCTGGTCCGGGGTCATGCGGCCCCCAGTCGATCCACGGCTTCGCGCACGATTTCCCGCTCGTCGAAGGGCCGCCGCTCGGTCCCGACGACCTGGTAGCGCTCGTGGCCCTTTCCGGCCAGGAGGACCACATCCCCCGGCCGAGCCTCGCGTAGCGCCGCCTCGATCGCCTCGCGACGATCGACGATCCGGCGAAAGGGCTCCGACACTCCGGCCACGATCTGGTCGACGATCGCCTCGGGGTCCTCGGTGCGGGGATTGTCCGAGGTCACGATCGGAAGGTCGGCGCCATTCGAGGCGACCCGTCCCATCTCGGGGCGCTTCTCGCGGTCGCGGTCCCCTCCCGCGCCGAAGACCACGATCAGGCGACCCGAATAGAGGGGGCGGAGCGTCTCGAGCGCCCGTGCCAGCGCATCGGGGGTGTGGGCGTAGTCGAGGACCACGGGGACCGGCCGGCGCGCGATCAGCTCCAGCCGGCCCGGGGGAGAGGGCACCTCGCGCAGACGCTCGGCGATCTCGGCCAGCGAGAGTCCGGCGGCGCGCGCCACCCCCGCCGCGCACAGGGCGTTCTCGACGTTGAAGCGCCCCAGCAGTGGGAGCGTCACCGTGACCGAGTCACCCGACTCGGTCAGCAGGAAGCGGCTTCCGGTGCCGGAAAGCAGGAGCCCCTGGGCCACCAGGTCGGGAAGGATCTCTCCCTCGGGCCACTTGGGCTCGGGATGCGTCGACGCGTCGATGTAGACCCGACGCAGGCGGGCGGCGCGCGGCAGCAGGTCCGACCACGAGGGGTCTCCGGCGTGCACCACCGCGGTGCCGTCGTCGGCCAACAGTTCGAAGAGGCGCAGCTTCGCCTCGCGATAGGCCTCGAAAGTCCCGTGGTAGTCGAGGTGATCCCGGGTGAGGTTCGTGAAGACGGCCACATCGGGCCGGATTCCGTCGAGCCGGTGCTGGTCGAGGGCGTGCGAGGAGGCCTCCATCGTGACCCTGCGCACCCCCTCGGCCGCGAGCTGCTGGAAGAGACGGGCCAGTTCGACGGGGCCCGGGGTGGTGAGCCCGCCCTGGCCCTCGCGCACCTCGCCGTCGGCACCCACGAGGCCCAGGGTGCCCAGCGCCACCGAGGGCTCGTCAGCACCGAGCAGATACCGCGTCAGGAGCGCGGTCGTGGTCTTTCCGTTCGTGCCGGTGATCGCGGTCAGGAGGAACCCGGAGCCGGGAGACCCGAGAACTTCCATCGCCACGATCGCCGCGGCACGTCGGCCATTCGACACCCGAATCTGGGGGAGGGCCGCCCCATCCACCACACGCTCCACCACCGCTGCGGCCGCCCCCCCGTCTTCGGCTGCGCGCACGAAGTCGTGCGCGTCCATCTCCGTTCCCTTCCACGCCAGGAAGAGATCTCCCGGCTTCACACTCCGTGAATCCTGCGACACACCCGAAATGGCGACGTCCTCGGGGCCGTGGAGCTCGACCAGGAGCTCGTGGCGCCGGAGGACATCGAGGACCCGTCCCAGCGAGATCGCGGCGGCGGCCATCATGGGCCCCCGGCGACGAGTCGGCCGCCGCCGGGCGGGCTCGCGGAGCCGGGCCGTGCCACGATCGTGACCGTGTCTCCCGGCTGGAGGGGAAGTCCGGCCACCGGCACGGTCGACCGGATGTCTCCGGTGCCCTCCCAGCGGATCGAGACGCCCAGCGCGTGCAGGCGGCGGGCGGCGGTCCGGGCGGGAAGTCCCCGCAGGTCGGGCATCGCGATGGCGCTCCCCTGCCCTCCGGTCGAGAGGGTCGACCGGATCGGCGGGTCCTCGGTTGCTCCCGACGACGCGAAGAGGAGGGGGCCGTACGTCTCCGCTCTCCCCTCCGGATCCTCTTCCGATCGCGCCAGCTCCTGCGATCGGGCGATCGCCGCGAGGGCGTTCCGGTTCAGCGGAGGGTGACGGGCGGCGAGCACGGCCTCCATGGTCGCGCGGGTCACGGGCGCGGCCGTCACCCCGCCGTAGTACTCCCCACGGGGCCGGTCCAGCCGAACGAAGACGACCAGCTGCGGATCCTCGGCCGGAAAGAAGCCGACGAAGCTGGCATGGTAGGCGCCGACCTCGTAGCTCCCCCCCTCTCCCGTCGCACGGGCTGTCCCGCTCTTGCCCGCGACGGCGAAGGTCTGCAGGCGGGCGCGGCTCCCGGTGCCCTCTTCGACCGCCTCGACGAGCGCCTGATTCACCTCGGAAGCGACCTCTTCACGCACCACCTGGCGCACGACCCTCGGCTCGAAGCGCTCGAGGACCCGTCCATCCGGGGCCCGCAGCTCGCGGACCAGTCGGGGCTCCATGAGCCGGCCCCCATTGGCCAGGGCGCCGTAGGCCATGGCGAGCTGCAGGGGCGTCGCCGAGATCTCGTAGCCGATCGCGAGGGAGGCCGCGGACTGACGCGACCAGACCCTGGGATGGTGGAGCGTTCCCGAGGACTCGCCCGGGAGCGAGATCCCCGAGGGAACGCCGAACCCGAAGTCCCGCAGCGTCTCGTACTGCTCGGCGGGCGTCAGGTGCTCGGCCACCTTGGCGAGCCCCACGTTCGACGAAACCCGAAGAGCGTGCGAGATCGTGACCTCGCCGACCGCGCTCACGTCGCGAATCGTGCGCCCGTTCACCCGCCAGAATCCCAGGCCGGTGTCGACGGTGTCGGCGAGCGAGATCCGTTCGCGGTCCAGGAGCCCGGCGATGGTGAAGGGCTTCAGCGTCGATCCCGGCTCCGACGGGCTGTTGATCGCACCCAGGTGATTGGTGGATCCGTCGCGCATCGAGACCATCGCCAGGATCTCGCCGGTCCGGGGATCGGTCACCAGGAGGTCTCCTCCGCGCGCACCCGTCTCGGTGACCGCCTCTTCGAGCGCCTCGTGCGCGATCTCCTGCAGATCGAGGTCCAGGGTCAGCACCACGTCGCCCCCCGAGGTGGGCGGCGTCAGGATCCAGCTCTCGCCCGGGATCGGCGCGCCCCTCGAGTCGCGAGTGACCATGCGGGTCCCGGCGTGCCCTCGCAGATGCTCCTCGAAGGTCTGTTCGATCCCCCCGGAGCCCCGCTCGTCGACCAGCGCCCCGAGCAGCCCGCGACCCAGGTCGTTCTGGGGGTAGAAGCGGCGAAGCTCCCGCTCCGCGTAAACCCCTCGGACGGGGTCGAGCTTCTCGCGCACCGAGGGCGGGTAGCGGGCGGGCAGCTGCACCCACCGTCGCTCCGAGATCGTGATCCGACGCGCCTCGGTCTCGGAAATCCCCAGCGCCTCGGAGAGGACGAGGGCCGTCGCTTCCGGGTCGGTGATCTCGCCGGGGGCGACTCCGATCCGGAAGGCCTCGTGGCTCAGCGCCAGGGGAGTCCCGGAGCGATCCAGGATGCCGCCGCGGGCCGCCGCCACCTCGTCCTGGCCCCGGTGCTGCCGGTCCGCCTCGGCCCGCCACTCGGCGCCCTGCAGGAGCTGGAGCTCGGCCGACTTGCCGAGCAGCATCACCCCGGCGGCGAGCCATCCCAGCAGGAGAAGGCGGCGGCGCAGGGTCGGTGCGCCCTGGGGGGATCTGGAACGCTTCATCGGGGGTCCCCGGGAAGGAGAATGATTTCACCGGCCGTCGGTGTGCGCATGTTCAGTCGGTCGCGAGCGGTCGGCACCACGTGTCCGCGGCTCTCGAGCGACTGGATCGTCCGTTCGAGCTCTTCCTTCTCGGCGCGAAGCAGCGAGATGTCGCGCTCCACACGATCCAGCTCGGCCAGCGCCTCGAGCGAACGGGTCTGTCGCCAGGTCACGAGGCTCAGCGCGATGAGCAGCGAGACCATCGCGAGCGCGGTGAGCGGGATCGCGGAGTTCCTCATGCCGCCTTCCTCCAGGCCCGGAGCCGGGCGCTCCGAGCTCTCGGGTTCGCCTCGACCTCGGCATCGGACGGCCGCACGATCGAGCGGGTCAGCAGGGTTCCCAGCGGTTCACCGCGGCAGACGCAGACCGGGATCTCGGGGGGGCAGATACAGGTGCGGCTCCACTCCCGGAAGGCGTTCTTCACCCTGCGGTCCTCGAGGGAGTGGTAGCTGAGCACGACGAAGGTCCCCCCGGGCAGGAGGGCGTCGCGCAGGGCGGGCAGGGCGCGCTCGAGGGCTCCGAGCTCGTCATTCACCTCGATCCGAAGTGCCTGGAACACGCGCGCCTTCTCCTTCGCCATGGGAGGCCTGCGGTACACCGCCTCGATGGCGGCCAGCAGGTCCTCGGTTCTCTCCATGGGCCTCTCGGCCCGTCGCTTCACGATCTCGCGAGCGATCGCCCGGGACCGGGGCTCGTCGCCGTAGCTGCGCAGGAGGCGCGAGATTCGGTCCTCTTCCCACTCGTTCAGGAGGTCGGCCGCGGTCGTGGCACCCGACGCCGCCCCTTCCATCCGCATGTCGAGCGGAGCCCCCTCGCGAAAGGTGAAGCCCCGCTCCGCCTCGTCGATCTGGTGCGAACTGATCCCCAGATCGAGGAGCGCCCCGCTCAGCGTGGGGCCCGTCAGCCCCGCCGCCACCGCCGCCTCGTCGAACCGGGCGTGAAGGATCCTCACCCGGTCCCCGAAGTGCCCGAGCCTCTCACGCGCCTCGGCGAGCGCCTCCGGATCCCGGTCGACCCCCAGCACCCGGCACGCCGGATAGGCGTCGAGGAGGGCCTCGGAGTGCCCCCCCGCTCCGAGTGTGCCGTCGAAGATCTCCCCCTCGGGGACTCCTTCGAAGCAGCGGACCACCTCGTCGACCAGAACGGCGAGGTGGTAGTCGTCTCCCCCGTGTGTCCGCGTCACCACCTCATCCGAAGATCTCGTGCGCCAGGTCGCCCATCGTCTCGTCGGTTTCGGCCGTGGTGCGGGCGAAGACTTCGGGATCCCAGATCTCGACCCGGTCCACGTTTCCGGTCACCAGCACCCCACCCTCGAGCCCGACCGCCGCCGTGAGCCACGACGGGATCAGGATCCGTCCCTGCTTGTCGGGATCCACATGCACCGCCTGCGAGGTGATCCGCCGAAGGTGGTTCGCCGCCTTGGGGCGCGTGCGCCGCAGCTCCAGGATCCGCTCCTGGACCCCCTCCCAGACCTCCGAGGGGAAGAGGGTCAGGTGCGTCGGCTCCCACTGCAGGAGGACGAAACGAGAACCATCGGCCTCCCGACGGAAATCCGCCGGCAGGCTGACCCGACCCTTGGGGTCGAGCTGGTACTCGTATCGTCCGAGAAAACTCGCCACGCTGCCCCCGCGGTGGGTGATAGTGGGTAAGAGTGGGATAGAGTGGTGATTGCTGGGACAACATATGCGGGGGGTGGGATGCCGGTCAAGGGTTGGATTCCAACCGGAGATGCCCATGCGAAACGGGGGTGCCGCGGCCTCGGCCGCGACACCCCCGTCGCAAGGGTCCTTCGTTTCCTGTCAGTGCATCGGCTCGTATGCCGACCGCGAGGTCAGTTCAGCCCCGCACCGAGTCGAATCAGCGGCGGTTTCCGCCCCGCTCGATGATCCGCTCCTGCCGCTCGATGAAGATGTCGGCATTCTCGAGGAACTGGCCGAGGTTCAGGTTCGGGTTCCGCTCCCCGTGACCGCGCGCAGCCTGGAGCTGCTCCTTGGCCGCCCGGAAGATCGGCAGCGCCTGTCGGGCCGATTCCACCGTCTCGGGGGCCTCGACCTGCTCACCGCGCTTGAAGAGCCCGTAGCCGTGGAAGAAGTTCAACTCCTCCATCAGCTCCGAGGACACGCTGAACTGCTTCGCCTGCTCCAGAAGCCGGATTCCCTCGGGAATGTCCTGCTCGGGCTGCAGGTGGTCGTTCCACGCGCGTCCCAGGACGATCCGGGCGAGTGCGTCGGGCTCCCGCTCCCCCGCATCCGCCGCGGCGCGCAGCGCCGAGACCGCGTCATCGACCTGCCCGGCCTCGAGGTAGTAGGTCCCCATCCGGGTGCGGGCGTTCGGCAGCTCCGGGTTGATCTCGAGGGCCGCTTCCAGAGAGCTTACGGCGAGAGCGGTGTTGTCCGCACGGTTCGCGGCGGTAGCCTGCTCCGACCAGACCGCGGCGTTGCCGGGGAAGGTCTCGGTCCCGATCTGCGCGATCCTCAGAGCCTCGTCGTATTCGCCGAGCTGCAGGTGGGCGCGCACGGCGTTCACGACGAAGGTCGGATTCGCCTCATCGCCCTCGATCTCGACGACCCGGATCAGCGCCCGTGCGGCCTCGCGGAAGAGCTCGGCCACCTCGGGATCCAGCGTCGCGTCGGCATCCTGCGCCGCCGGCTGCATGTCCTGTAGCTGGCGCGCCGCCCGGAAGGCGTTCGAGCCGTATTGCTCGAGCAGACCGACGTGGTCGGGCTCCTGCTCCAGTCCCTCTTCGAGCAGGTCCATGGCTCCGCGCGGATCGCCCGCCGTCGCCAGGTCGAAGGCCACCCGAATCCGGACATTCACGTTGTCGGGGTTGATCTCGAGGAACCGGGTGTAGTACTCGCGCGCCAGCTCGCTCTCGCCGATCTGGGCCGCGGAGTACCCCGCGTACTCGAGCGCGTCGTCATCGCCCGGATCCTCTTCCAGGATCACCTGGAAGTGCTCGAGCGACTCCGCGTAGTTGCCCAGCTCCAGCTCGGCACGACCGAGGTTGAAGCGGGGAGCACGGGCGTCGGGCACCGCAGCCAGGGCGCGGGAGCAGTAGTCCTGCGCCTGGGTCCAGTTGCTGGAGCGCGCCTCGTCGGCGCACCATCCCAGCAGGGCGATCTGGTCGGCGAGGATCTGGAAGCCCTCGACGATCCGCTCGGCCGCCTCGGTCTCCTGATTTTCTGCGATCAGGAAGGGCTCAAGCGAGAGCGACTCGCCCTGGGGAACGGTCCAGAAGGTCGTCTCGACCCGGATCTGGTCTCCCTCGGCGTGATACTCACCGCACATGACGATCCCGGCTCCGATCTGCGGAGCGAGCTGCCGCGCGAAGAGGCAGTCGAGGTCGTTGAACCGCATATCGAAGTCACGGGCGGCCCGGTCGGTGTCACGCTGCGAGATCGCGACGTGACGGTCCAGATCCAGCCGGTCGCGGACCCGGTCGGCGACGCGCTCGCCGAAGCGGGCACGGGTGTCGTCGGTCGGGGCCATGTGGGGAACCACCACCCGCATCCGATCGCCGGCCTGGGCCTCCACCGGCTCGACCGTCAGCGGAATGGTGACGATGGCCGCCATGGCGGCCAGAATGATATGCGCTCTCAGGCTTTTGAACATCGTGTTGGTCTCCTGCATGTGCCCGGCAATTGGATCACCCGACGCGAGGCCGAAGCGAACCGTGAACTGAATTCCTTTTACCCTGCCCGCACCCACCGGGGTCCGGGTCCTTCCGGTCCGAAAAGAACGGGGTGCCCCCGCGGCGTCAACCACGAAAACACCCGATCCGCACTTCCCGTCCCAAATGGTTACATCTGCCTTACAATACCGCAAGTCTGAAACAAAAGGTCCGAATCTCCGAGATCCCCCTCGTGAGGCGCCCTTCGGCTCCCGCACTGTCCCGAGGCTTCCGCCTCCCCGACCCGATCGGAACCCCCCTGCGAGCAGGGGGTTCGTCTTCGGACTCCGTGTCGCACCACACCCCGGTCCCCCAGCGAGTCGCCCCATGAGCCATTCCATCCTCCCCCCCGGCTGGAGCCTCGCCGAGTCCCTCGCGACCCCCGAATCGGCGTACTGGGCGCGCCGCCGCTTCATCCGGACCTCGGCCGCCGCCGGCGCCGCCCTCGCTCTCAGCGCCTGCGGGACGGGATCCAACGGGGACTCCGGCGCACGCACCCCCCCACGACCCTCGGGCCCGCTGGACACCATCCCCGAAACCCCCACTCTCGACCTCTACCCGGGAACGCGCAACCCCCGCTGGGCGGTTCCGGAGCGTCCCCTCACTGAGCGGGTCGTCGCCGCCACGCACAACAACTTCTACGAGTTCCTGACCGACAAGGCCCGGGTCTGGGAGAACGTGGGCCCCTTCGAAGCCCGGCCCTGGACGATCGAGGTCACCGGCGAGGTCGAGAACCCCGGCACCTTCGACCTGGCGGACCTGGAACGCGAGTTCGGCCTCGAGGAGCGGATCTACCGGCTCCGCTGCGTCGAGGCGTGGGCGATGACGGTCCCGTGGACGGGCTTTCCCCTGCATAGGCTGCTCTCGAAGGTCCAACCCCTCTCGAGCGGGCGCTACGTCTCCTTCCTCTCCTTCAACCGTCCGGAGCAGGCGATCGGGCAGCGCGAACAGCCCTGGTACCCGTGGCCCTACTACGAGGCCCTCCGGATGGACGAGGCGATGCACGAGCTGACCCTCATGACGACCGGAATCTACGGCGACCCCCTCAAGAAGCAGCACGGGGCGCCCGTCCGCATCATCGTGCCCTGGAAGTACGGCTTCAAGAGCCCCAAGTCGGTGGTCTCGCTCCAGATCACGCGCGAGCGCCCGCCGACCCTCTGGAACGACCTTCAGCCCGGCGAATACGGCTTCTTCTCGAATGTGAATCCCGACGTCCCCCATCCCCGCTGGTCGCAGGCCACCGAAGAGCTGATCGGCCAGGAGCGCCGGGTCGAGACACAGCCCCTGAACGGGTACGCCGAGTGGGTCGAGGGGCTCTATTCCAGGGAGGTCCTCACGACCCTCTCCTGAGCGGGAGCGATCCACCCTCGAAGGCCTCCAGACGCTCACGGAGCTCGTCGGGGACCCGGATCGAGCGCAGCGCCTCGTAGTCATACATGACCTGCACGCTGGTCGCCGTCACCAGGAGCTCGCCCGATTCGTCGCGGATCTCGTACTCCATCTCGAAGTGGGTGCGGCCCACCGAAACGACGCGGACCCCGACCTCGACGCGGCCCGGGTAGAGGATGCGCCGGCGGTAGCGGAGGGTGACCTCAGCCATGATGTAGTCGACCGATTCGATCCCCCTGCGACCGGCGACCTCATCCCAGTAGGCCCAGCGCGCCTCCTCGATGTAGATGAGGGCCTGGGAGTGGTGCACGTGCCCGCCCACGTCGGTGTCGCGGAACCGGACATCGATCCATCGTTGAAAGCGGGGGGTCCGGGGGGCATCGTCGGGCATGGTTTCTCTCGGAGGAGGATGCGGGAGCATGGCTCGGCGGGAAACCCGGCGACGCCTCGGGGGTTGAGACAAGGTCGAAGAAGCCGGGCGTTTCGCAACCGCCTGCCACCAGAAGCTCACCCAGGGGTTCGAGAACGGCGTGTCTGATCTGATCATCGTGGGAGGAGGGATCATCGGGCTCTCAACGGCCCGCGAGGCCGCGATTCGCGGGCTTTCGGTCACCCTCCTGGAGCGGGGGCGCCCGGGTCGGGAGGCGAGCTGGGCCGCGGCCGGGATGCTCTCGCCGCTCGCCGAGGCCTCGGCCGACGGCCCCTTCCTGGATTTCGCGCTGGCCTCGCTGCGTCGATATCGCTCGTGGGTCGCCGCGATCGAGGAGGAGTCCGGCCGGACGGTCGAGTACCGCGAATCGGGCAAGCTCCGGCTGGCGCTTTCGGTGCGCGAACGGGGACTGCTCGAGCAGCGACGGGAGTGGGCATCGGCCCGCGGACTCCACGCCCGCTGGTTCGAGCCGGCCGAGCTGCGCGAAAAGGAGCCCGGGCTCTCGCTGTCGGTGCAGGGGGCCCTCCTGATCGAAGAGGACTTCCGGGTCGACAATCGGCGTCTGGCCGAAGCCCTCGTGGAGGCGGCCAGAGAGGCCGGGGTCCGGATCCAGTCCGGCGTCGAGGTCGAGGCCATCGAGCACCGGGGAGGCCGGGTCCTGGGGGTTCGAACGGCCGAGGGCGACTCGATCTCGGGTGACCGGGTCCTGATCGCGGCCGGAGCGTGGAGCGGAGCGCTGCAGGGTCTACCTCGCCCCATCGCCGTGACGCCCGTGCGAGGACAGATGCTGGCGCTCGGCACCGAGGGGCCGTTCTCGGAGCGGGTCCTCGAGTCCGAAGAGGTCTACCTGATCCCGCGCGACGACGGCCGGCTCCTGGTGGGCGCCACCGTCGAAGAGGTCGGCTTCGAGCCCGGGATCACCGCCGCGGGGATCCGATCGCTCCTCGAGGGGGCGCTCCGCCTGGTCCCCGGACTCGGCTCGGCTCCGATCGTCGAGTTCTGGTCGGGATTCCGGCCGGGCACCCCCGACGGGCACCCGATCCTGGGACCGAGCCCCGAGGTGGACGGCCTCTTCTGGGCGACCGGGCACTTTCGCAACGGGATCCTTCTGGCCCCGCTCACGGCGGTGGTCCTGGCCGCCGCGATCGCCGGCGGCGACGGCCCCCGGATTCCCGAGGCCTTCGCGGCGGATCGCCCCGCACTTGCCTCAATTCCGGAACCCTCGGGGTAGACAGAACGAGCACCACATGATTCGATGCCGTTTCACCATACGATTTCGATATTCCCACGACCCCCTTCATCGGAGGTACCCTCAGCATGATGACCATCCCGACACTCGCCACGCTGCTCTCGCTCACCCTTCCCCTCCCGGCGGAGGCACCGACCGCGCCCGCCACGGAATTCGCTTCCCTCGCCACCTCGACGGTGGTCTCGGTGCAGGACCCCACCTGCACGGTGAGCCCCAACATGGATCTGGAGGGTCGGGCGAGCCCGCTCGATTCCACCTCGGTCTCGCTGGCCGGTGGTACGGTCAAGCTCTGCTACGGAGCCCCGTCGGCCCGCGGCCGCACGATGATCGGCGGCGAGGCGGTCCCCTTCGGCTCGATCTGGCGGACCGGGGCGAACGAGGCCACCGTGCTGCACACCACCGTGGCCCTCTCCCTCGGCGGACTCGCCCTGGAGCCGGGCAGCTACGCGCTCTACACCATCCCCGGCGAGACGGAGTGGGAGCTCTTCGTGACCCGGTCGACCGGGCACTGGGGGATCCAGATCACCGACGAGGTCCGCGCGCAGGAGGTCGGCTCCGTCCAGCTTTCGAGTGAGCGGATCGAGGATCACGTCGAGACCCTCGACTTCACCTTCGAGGACGCCGGCAGCCGCAGCGCCTCGCTCGTCATGGAGTGGGAGCACACCCGCCTGACGATTCCGGTGACCGCCACGGGCAGCTGAGCCCGATGCCGGCCAGCCCCCCGCCCCTCTCCCCCGAGGGTCGCGCCCGCTCCCGGGCGGCGCTCTCGGAGGACCGCTTCGACCTGCTCGTGATCGGTGGAGGCATCACGGGGGCGGGGGTCGCCAGGGAAGCCGCCCTCCGGGGGCTGTCGGTGGCCCTGGTCGAAAAGTCTGACTTCGGGGCGGGGACCTCGTCGCGTTCGTCGAAGATCATCCACGGCGGCGTGCGGTACCTGGAATATCTCCAGTTCGGGATGGTCCGCGAATCGGCACGGGAGCGAAGGACCCTTCTCGCGATGGCCCCTCACCTCGTTCACCCCCTGCCCTTTCTGTATCCGGTCTTCGGGGGAGAATCCTTTCTCAAGATCCGGGCGGGGCTCTTCCTGTTCGACTTTCTCGCGGGAAGCCCGAAGGGTGAGCGCTCCCGCCGACTGTCGGCCGCCGAAACCCGACAGCGCCTCCCCGGGCTGCGCGACCCGCTGAAGGGCGCGGTGCTCTACCCCGAGTACCTGACCGACGACGCACGCTTCACCCTGGCCAATGTCGAGGGCGCCGCGGAGCTGGGCGCCGTGGTCATGAACCACGTCGAGGCCACCGGATTCGTCCGGGCCGGAGGTCGGGTGGTGGGTGCCAGGGTGCGCGACCACGAGACCGACGAGGAGTTCATGGTCGAGGCCGAGGTCACCGTGAACGCGACGGGGCCCTGGGCGCAGGAGACGCTGACCCGCTCCGAGCTGCCCACGCCGAAGCGCATCATTCCCTCGAAGGGGATCCACATTCTGCTTCGCCGGGATCGGCTCCCCCTCGAGGCCGCCAGCTTCCTTCGCTCCCCCTCGGGGCGCAGCGGACTCGTCATGCCCCGGGGACCGTGGGTGTACGTGGGGACGTCGGACGACCCCTTTGAGGGGGACCTGGACCGGCCCCGCGCGGAAGGCTCCGAGATCGACGACCTGGTCGCGCTCACCGCCGACGCCTTCCCCGAGGCCGGGATCACCCGCGACGACGTGGTCGCGACCTGGGCCGGGATCCGGCCCCTGATCTACGAAGAGGGGAAGAGTACCCGGGACATGTCGCGCCACGACGAGGTGTGGATCTCGCCCCCGGGGCTGGTGACGGTGGCCGGGGGAAAGCTGACGACCTACCGCCCGATGGCCACCCGCATCCTGGGCCGGGTCGCCGAAACCCGGGGACGCCCCCTCCCGGAGCGCATCGGGGGGAGCGAGCCCCCCCTTCCCGGCGCGCCGGCCGCGCCCATCGACCACTTCCGTGCCCGGGTGAACGACCGTCTTCACCAAGCCGGGGTCGCTCCGGAGCCGCGAGACCGGCTGCACATGCTCTACGGAACCGAACTGGAGTGGATGCTCGACCGTCACGCCCGGGGCTATTCCGCCTTCACCCCCCTGCACCCGGAGCTCCCCGCCTTCGAGGGCGAGGTCGAGCTGGCCCTGCGACAGGGCGCCCGGACGCTCGTCGACGCGCTGGACCGGCGCATGGCCCTCCTCCTCTTCGGTGAGGGCGGGGGGCGAGCCGCGGCGCCCCGGGCCGCCGAAATCATGGGGCAGGCCCTCGGCTGGGACGACTCCCGTCGCCGCCTCGAGATCGAGGCGTACGGCGAGTTCGTGCGCGAGCACGGGCCGCGAGGGATCGAGACCTCGGATTGACACACCCCCCGACGAGCTTCTACCCTTGGAGGACCCTCCGTTGAAAACGATTCTCAATCATCCGACTCTCCTCCGGGACTTCAGACACGGTCCATGACTCGACCCGTCATCCAACTCGAAGGCGTCAGGAAGCACTACTGGCCCGGGCCCGTCGAAGCGGTCAGGGACGTCTCGCTCGACGTTCGGGAGGGGGAGATCCTCACCCTCCTCGGACCCTCGGGGTGCGGAAAGACGACCACGCTCCGGCTGATCGCCGGATTCGAGGTTCCCGACGGAGGGATCATCCGGGTGGGTGGACGAATCGCTGCCGGACCCTCGGACTGGCTTCCCCCCGAGAAGCGGGGGATCGGGATGGTCTTTCAGGACTACGCCCTCTTCCCCCACCTGACGGTCGGGCGCAACGTGATGTTCGGCCTCGACGCGATCCCGCGGCGAGACCGGAAGAAGCGCGCCTCCGAGGTGCTCGAGATCCTCGACCTCGGGCCCTACTTCAACCGATACCCGCACGAGCTCTCGGGGGGGCAGCAGCAGCGGGTCGCGCTGGCACGCGCGATCGCCCCGGAGCCGCTGCTCGTGCTGATGGACGAGCCCTTCTCGAACCTCGACGCGCACCTGCGCGACCAGGTCCGCGACGAGGTCGTCGAGATCCTGCGCCGCGCCAATGTGACCTGCATCTTCGTCAGCCATGACCAGCGAGACGCCCTGGCGATCTCGGACCGGGTCGCCGTGATGAACCAGGGGCGGATCGAGCAGGTCGGGTCGCCGCGCGAGATCTACAAGCACCCCGAGTCGGTCTTCGTGGCCACCTTCGTGGGTCGGACCAACCTCTTGCAGGGCGTGGTCCAGAACGAGGACGGGTGCGTTCTGACCGACTTCGGGTCCTTCTGTCGGGTCGATCGCCTGGGAATGCCCAACGGCACCCAGGTCATGGTCTCGGTTCGCCCCGACGGCTTCGAGGCGAGCGAGGCGGGGGGGCTTCGCGGGCGGATCCTCTCGACGGTGTACACGGGCGCCCACGTCGAGGCCGAGGTGGCGATCCCCTCGGCGCACGGTGGGGACCGCAAGCTCGTGATCCACCTGCCGCCCTCGCGCGGGTACGCCGTGGGGGAGCAACTGTCCTTCCGACTGGACCCCGATTTCGCATCGGTCGTCCGGAATGCGTGTCAGACGCTGGGCTTCGGCTCGCCGGTGGCCGCTTCGGCTCCATCGCTGGAGGCCGGAGTGGCCTCCGCCTCCGGCACCTCGTCCCAGGCCGCTCCCTCCTGATCCGGGGCCGCCCGCCCCAGGTGGTGCGCCGCCCGCCAGGCGTGGTACATCAGGCGGTCGAGGCGCAGAAGGCCATCCACTTCGCGTCGGATCGCCTCGGCGTCGAGCTTTCCCGCCGCCGCTTCCTGCAGGAGCCGGGCCCGCCGCGATTTCCGCTCTGTCGCCACGGCCGCGGAGCAGCTCTCGAGTTCGGCCGGATCGGCCGGTGACTCCTGGTCGAGGTCGATCCGGCCGCGCCAGCCTCGCAGCGCCCTCGACGCTCGGACGCCGAGCTCGGGGTCGACCTCGCCCGAATCGAGGAGCGCCCTTCGATAGCGCTCCAGGTGATCGGTTGCGTGAAGGGTCGCCAGGTGCCGCCCAAAGAGTTCACGCTCCCCCATGGGGGTGTGAATGCTCGTTAGAAACGCCCGCAGGCGGATGAGCGCCTCGCCCGCCGACTCCTCGTCGGACCCCCCGCCACGCCCCTGGACCGTGACGTGGTCGAGCGCGTCCGCCCCCTCTTTGAAGAGTTCGTATGCGATCTCGACGCCGGCCCGACGGGCCGCTTCGACGGCCACCGAGGGGATCTCGGTGAGCGAGGGGTCGAGGGAGCGGGTGAGTCGGATTCGGGTCTCGGGGACGAGCCGTTCCACCCAGCCCGCGAAGGGGGTCAGGAAGGGGAAGAGAACCACGACCCCCAGGAGGTTGAAGGCGCTGTGGAAGAGCGCGATCGCCACCGCCGGATCCCCGTCGCCGACCACGGCGACCGATCCGGCCAGGAGGAGGGGCAGGAAGACGAGCCCCAGCGCCGCCGTGAACACGTTGAACAGGATGTGTGCGGCGGCGGTCCGCCGCACGGGGACCGACCCCCCGATCGCGGCGAGCGCCGCCTTCACCGTGGTCCCCAGGTTCTGCCCGATCACGAGGAGTGCGGCCTGGTCCAGCCCGATCGTGCCGGAGTGCAGCGCGGTCAGGGTGGTGGCGACCGCCGCGGACGAGGACTGCATGACCACCGTCATCACGAGCCCGATCCCCACCAGGAGGATCCGGCCGGTCAGGGTGGCGCCGGGAAAGGACCCGGGATCCAGGGACTCGGCCAGCCCCTCCATCCCCACCTGCAGGGTGTCGATCCCCACGAAGATCAGGCCAAAGCCGACGAGCGCCATCCCCGCGTGCGCGATCCGCTCCCGGCCCAGGAGTCGGATCAGCGCCCCGACGCCCACGAGGGGAAGGGCGATGGCCCCCACCGAGATCTTGAGGCCGAGCAGGGACACGATCCAGCCGGTGCTCGTGGTCCCGAGGTTGGCCCCGAAGATCAGCCCCACCGCCTGGGGGAAGGTGAGGAGGCCGGCGCTCACGAACCCGATCGTGGTGATCGTGGTCGCCGACGACGACTGGACGAGGGCCGTGACCGCGGCGCCGGAGCCCACGGCCCGCGCCGGGGAGCGGGCGAAGCGCTGAAGACCGGAGCGGAGGGCATCACCCGCCGAGGCCTTGAGCCCCTCGGTCAGGAGGATGATCCCAGTCAGGAAGATCCCGACGCCGCCGAGGATGACGGCGAGGACCGCGAGGCTCACCGGTCCTGCCGCTCCCCTGCCCCTCCCTCTCCCGCCTCGGTGGCGAGCAGCGCACGGTATCCCTCACGGAAGGAGGGGTACGC
Source organism: Gemmatimonadales bacterium (assembly GCA_007692605.1). Taxonomy (GTDB): domain Bacteria; phylum Gemmatimonadota; class Gemmatimonadetes; order Longimicrobiales; family Gaopeijiaceae; genus SLBA01. The sequence continues at coordinate 10,102 of REBS01000185.1, read as the reverse complement.
GAAGGTGAAGCCCGACTCGCGCAGGAGCCGGTTCGAGCAGCGCTTGTTCGATCGGTCGCGCCCCAGCTCGGGGTCGACCGTCGGCTCGGGTGCGCCGACCATCTGGGCCACCCCCCGATAGACCTTACAGAGAGGCGTCGGGTGATCGTCGACCCCCAGGTAGATCGGATCGAGGGTCGGAAGGGTCAACAGGTGCCGCAGGGCCTCGGCCGCGTCGTCGCGATGGATCCGGTTCGACCAGATCGGGCCCTCGCCGGGACAGCGGGCCCGACCCCGGCGGACCATCTCGATCAGCCGGGTGCGCCCGGGGCCGTAGATTCCCCCGAGGCGGAGGACGGCCGCGGGAATCGAGGACTCGAGGGCAGTGTGTTCGCCGTCGAGGACCTCGGAGCCCCGAAAGTTCTCGGGAGCGGGCGGGGTCCGCTCGTCGACCCAGTCTCCCCCGCTGTCTCCGTAGACGGCGGTCGACGAGACGAAGAGAAAACGCTCGACCCGGGTCTGGTCCGAGTGGGCGAGGGCCGCCAGGAGGTTCTCGACCCCGCGCACGTAGATCGTGCGGTAGCCCTCGGGACTCGAGACGTTGGCCGCCGCGGCGTATACGACGTGATCCACCTCGGGAAGGCGGTCCGCCAGATGGGGATCGAGGAGATCGGCAGCGAGCGGCCGGATCGGTTCCGGAAGCCCCGAAGGATCGCGCCGGAGCCCCCACACCTCGTGCCCCTCGGCCCCGAGGCGGAGTCCCAGCTCGGTACCCACATACCCGCACCCGGCGATCAGGACCTTCATTTGGGCTCCATCATCGGCGCGGTGAGAAGCGGAAGGTCCCGCTGCTCGTCCCATTACAGTCCGAGACCGAGACATTCCCCGACAGGGCCCGGTCCCTCGGGTCCTTGACCCCTTCGAAGGTCGCCTCGCCCGGACAGGTGATCGCGTACGGCACCTCGGCGCTGAACCCCGAGGGCGTCACCCGTCCCTCGCCCGACGCCTGGATCCCGGCCTCGGCGAAATGGAAGCTCAGCTCCAGGTGATCGGCCTCCTGATCGATCGTCAGCGACCCGAAGAGCTGCTGGCCCTGGATGCTCAGGGTGCCAGTGTACTCTCCATCAATCCGGAGAATCTCGGACTCCGACTCCCCCAGACCGAGGGGAGCGCACCCGATCGAGATCAGGGCCAGGACGAGGATCACCGCCGTCGGCGCCCCCCGGCCCGAGAGAGTCGCCGGACGAACCGGCCCTTCGGGACCCACAACCGATACGCGCATCGTCCGCCTCCTCGGTGAAATTCAGACAGGCTCGGATTTTCCGGCCAGACGAGATGAGGTTTCGGTGACTTTTCCTCGCTCGCCAAGGCCTCGCGGCCGGACCAGCCTTTCGGACCGGCTCTAAAGAGCGGCAGAATGGCGGTTCGGCGCAAGGGGGGGCGGCCGGGCGGAACCGACCCGTTCAGGGGCGATGCCGGACGAGGCGCGCGAGTTGCGGGACCCCCTGGTCGCCCTCAGTCGGGATCACCAGGGTGTCCCCTCGGGAGCCGGTTCAGTGAAAGGTACCTGCGGCCAACTTGAGTTTCAGAATCCTCACTACCGGTTCCATCGACTCGGTCTCGTCATAGGTGTAGACCATCCCGTCCTCGACGAATCCTCTAATCCGGTGGTCGGTCCGAGTACGCGCTACGACGCGTCCAGTGCTCGGGTTGATCACCTCGATGACCGAATCCTGGTATTGGCGTGGGTTGCCGGGCACCAACTGGGGCCGGCCGTAGGGATCCGGTAGCATTTCGAGAGCCTCTTCCCAATTCGCGCTCGGGACCTGTACCACGACCCAGAGCAAGCCGGCTCGATCCGAATGAATCGGACCCAGTTCCGGATTCGGCGGTGACTCTGGGTCCACAAAGCCACCACGCTCGCCCGGGAGGAACCAAGGCACCTCCCGTGTAAATTCGCGCACCATGGTCCCGTTTACATTCCATTCCTCGATCACGTATCGGATCCGATGGGCGGACCACACAGCCGAATCGGACGCAGGTGCAAGGTGCCGGAAGTGCAGGTGGCTGTTGCGGAGATCCTCAATAGGGGGATTGGCGCCGAACGACCGAACGAAAGCCCCATCCCGATCCCAGGCATGAATCGGTAGTCCCGCGCTTTCAGGTGTCCTCAACATCTGATTCATGATGCGCCATCCACCCGCAAGCCTTGTCTTCGCCATCCCCCCGCCGACCATCTCAAGTCTCTGGGTTCCAGCCACCTCGAAACCAGGGGTCAGGCGCACAACCCTCTGGAGGGAAGAGTCGTACGCCTCGACAGTGTCTCCGGGTAGCCGGGAAACGGACGCCACAGACAAGAACTCTCCTGGCCCCTCGCCCCGTCGGCCAATAGAGCGCTCGTATCTCCCGTCGGGTGCGTAGACCTTGATGCGATCCTGATCGTGGAAGTCCGCCAGAAGAAATCGGCCGTCACTCAGCCGGGCCACCGATCGGGGGCGTCCGACGAATCCGACTCCGGCGTCGTCACCTCCGAGCATCGCGATCTCGGTCACCTCGATTCCGCAGGGCTCCTCGCAGTCCTCGATCACCTGGGACTCGGCACCAGCGACGATCCCCAGAAACAGGATCGATCCCAGGATCGAACCGCCGAGTAACCGCGTCATGTCGTTCATTCTCCCGCGCTCCCGAGCCGAAAGGTCAAGCTACAGCCGCAACCTGAAACGACCCTGCCAAGGTAGACCACACACGTCGTCAGAGCGAGCATATGGCGACTCATTGCCTCCTTCCGGCGTCCCTTCACGGACACCTATGCCCTTGGCGTCTATTCATTCTCCTGATTCAGTACGGGCATGCGGGGAAGGGGTCAGGGTGGCTCCGCTGGCGGATAGTCGCGCCGACCAGTACAGTTGGAGGGTCGCTCGCCGCACACCACGGACGGGACGAATCCCTCTTTTCACCGCAGGAATCGATGCGTTTCATTTTTGTGGCCGCGCTTCTTCTGGCCCTTCTGCCGGTGTCGAGCCCGGTGCGCGCCTGGGCCCAGCCCTCTCCTCTGGGTGGGCTCGATGCCTATGTGGAGCGTGCGATGGAAGCCTGGGATGTGCCGGGTTTCGCACTTGCCGTCGTCCAGGGCGACTCGATCCTTTACGCCCGAGGGTACGGCGAAACGCGGCTGGGCGGGAGCGAACCCGTCGATGAACATACGATCTTCGCAGTCGCGTCGACCACGAAGGGCTTCACCACCGGCGCTCTCGCGATGCTGGTCGACGCGGGTCGACTCTCCTGGGACGATCCGGTGTCGAAGCACCTGCCGGGGTTCGAGGTCGCGGACCCGTATGTCTCGCGCGAATTGACCGTGCGCGACCTGCTTACGCACCGAGCCGGCGCGGCCCGGCGGGACAACCTCTGGATCGCCTCTCCGTTCGACCGTGCCGAAATCCTTCGCCGCGCCCGGCATCTGCCTCAGGTCGATCGCTTTCGAGAAAGCTACGGCTACAACAATATCCTCTACATCGCTGCCGGAGAGGTGGTCGGCGCGGCAAGCGGCATGAGCTGGGACGACTTTCTCGAGTCACGGATCTTCGGGCCGCTGGGCATGGCCCGGAGCACGACCCGGGCCGCGGTGGTCGAGGCGCGGGGGAACTCGGCGCATTCCCATACCCGAATCGACGGAGAGGTGCATGCGATTCCGCGACGAGACTACGATGCGATCGGGGGGGCCGGGGCGGCATGGTCAAGCGTGCACGACATGGCCCAGTGGATTAGGCTGCACCTGAGGGGAGGAACCACGAGCAACGGGCAACTGATCGACGAAGCCCGGTTTGCGGAGTTGTACCAGCCCGAAACGGTGATCTCGATCGACTCGACGACCGCCCGCATGCACCCGACGAACCATTTCGCGGCGTACGCACTCGGTTGGAGGGTGCAGGATCTGCACGGCCGCAAGCTCGTGCATCACTCGGGGTCGATCAACTACACCCGGACCCAAGTGACCATGGTGCCCGCGGAAGAAATCGGGGTGGTGGCGATGGCCAATCTGAGCTCGAGCAATTTGCAGCTGGCCGTCACGCACTGGGTTCTCGACGCGCTGCAGGGCCGAGTGCCCCACGACTGGAGCGCCGAGTATCTCGAATTGGCCGAACGCAGCCAGGAGGCGTCCGCCCGGTCGGCGGCCGAGCTCGAGGGATCACGGATCGAAGGGGTCGGTCCGTCCCTCCCGCTCGACCGGTACACGGGGCACTACGACGATGCACTCTTTGGCGAAATGCGGATCACACACGAGGGCGGGGCCGCGGACGCCGAAGCTACCACGGGCGGTCAATCCACGAGCGCGGATCCCGAGGCCGGGCGCCTGGTCCTCCATTATTCGCCTGAGTATGTGGCCGATCTCGAGCCATGGCACCAGGACATCTTTCGTGCCGAATGGAGGAGGCCCGGAGCCGGCCGCACATTCGTCCGCTTCGACATCGACACCCGAGGCCGGGTGACCGGAGCGATCGTGGATGGCTTCGCGCACTTTGATCGGACCGGTGATCTTGATCCGACCGGCACGGAAATCGGCGCCCTGCTCTTCCCCACGGTTTCGCCCCGCATTTCTTCAGCAGCTCCCAACTGAAGCGAGCGCAGGCTTACCCGACGAGCATACGGGTCTCGGACTCCAGAGCCATGACGGCATCGACGAGTTTGCCGTGCCTCGGCCCGGCACGCGAGTCCAGGTAGAATGAGTACCCAACAACCTGAAGAGGAGCAGGGCTCGGTACCATCTGGGTCTGACAGGTTCACGACAGAAATGGCCCTCCATCGGCCGGGTAAGCCTCACCCAGTACAAATTCTCATGCACCGTTTACTGCGGAATTCCCGATACCGCGAAAAGCGAGTGGGCGCGGAGGGATTCGAACCCCCGACTTCCTGCTTGTAAGACAATTCGAGGGAAAATGCGGCGCCACTCGCTCTAACCCGTGAAAACCTCGTGGTTACGCCATTTTATCCCCGTCCCGGCATCCCGGAGTCTACCTGCCAGGTGGAAGATTCGAACAGATTTCGTGGCGATTTTCTGCCCATGTCTGACCAATTGTCTGACCAGACGAAATGAGGTTTCAGTGACTTTTCCTGGCTCCTCGCTGTTTCAAATGGGTTCAAAGATGGGGAGCTTGCCGTACATGTGGTAGATCATGGCGATGAGGTTGCGAGTGGAGCGGTAGCCACGAGCGCGGGCCTTGGCAGCTTGTACAAGAGTGGAGAGGCCCTCGAACAGGCCGAGCGATTTGTGTCGAACCGGGGCCGAGCGTCCGGCATTAAGGCCAGCGGCTCAACATCGAGCTGACCGCCAAGGACAAGCTGCAACACCTGGTCGAGAGCAATTTCAAGCCATACAAGCGGCTCGACCGCGACCCTGAATTCAGCGCCGCGCTCTTGGACATGCACTGCGAGCAGGTGCTGGTGGGAGTGGGCAAAAACCCCAAGGCACAGGATGTTAACAATCCCGGTCACAACGCCACTGTTGCGGGAGTTCCCTCCGGCCTCGTTTCTCATCAGAGCGGGCCGTGCGCGTAGCGTGAGACGATCATTCCGACCATCCGGTCGTACTGGGCACTGTAGATCACGCCCGGGGGACCGAACGCCCTGGGGAAGACGGCTAACGACTCGGGCACGATCTCACCATCAGAGCCTATCCGGAAGAATTCCGGCCCATCTTCTCCATGCTCCCGCCGGCCCAGGAGCCAGATATGGCCATCAGGGTCGATCCCAACCGCACTCCACTTCTGCATCGCGGACGCCGCCGTACTTGTGCCAAGACGGCCAGCGATGAGCCCCCGTGCTTCCTCCGGGAAGTCGCGGCCCTCGAACCGGATGTCTCGATCGGGCAGATGGAGCGTGTCTGCTTGACCCGTATTCAGGTCCAAGCGTAAGAGCCATGGGGAGTGTCCATCGCCGAACACCACGCATCTGCCCCGGGCTGCCCAGATTGGACGGGCTTCGTTTACAATGCCCTGGCCCGCGGGGTTTGGAGGCCACCGGATGACCAGGCTGTCCATAGCGGAAACCTGTCCGGAGGGGTCCACACGATCGGTCCGAAAGGTCTCGGCAGACCAGTTCCCGAATTCCGCAATGCTATGACCCAGAAGGATCTCGTGCGCCGATGGGCTCAGAAATCGCAATCCAAAACCCATTGCCATCCCCATGCCTGACCCTTCGATCCTGACGATCGTTTCGACGAACTCCCCATCCGATGCGAAGACATGAAGGCCTCGCTGATCCGACACATAGATTCGGCCGTCAAGGATTGCGAGCAGGTCGCGAAACGGATACGGCCACCTCCCGAAAACCCCCAGCACTTCCTCGAGTTCACCGGGTCCCTCGCCGATCTGCCCGAATGAACGGACGGGGGTCAGGTCGTCATCGAGGATCCAGATCTGCCCCTGCCGGCCCTCGTAGACCCCAACACCCACCTCGGGGTCGTACGCGATTCCAGAGACCCCATCGAGCCAATGTTGCGGGTCGACCCCGAACTGAGCAGTCTCGAGCCAACCCTCTTCTGCCGGCGTGGCCCAGCGGGAGCTGGATTTCACGACACACCCATCTTGAAAAGCTCCCATCGGAGCAACCAGCGCCGTTCCGGCGAAGCCGAAAGTAAGCGAACTGAGCATTGACACTAATCGCATCATGATCGAAGCCTGTGCATCATGGGTGAGCCTTTGTCAGGAGCCCGGGCGTCGACCTGAGCATCAGGACTCCAAGCGAAGACGGTTCGGGACGTTAATTCGCCATGTACGTTGGCGGTGGGACGGGGCATTCGTTCTGCCCCCCGCATTGACCCCAGTTGTCGAAATAGGGATCTCCGTCGACTTCCCATGAGCAGGAAAGGGTCTCGCACCAGATACCGCAGTCCTCAGCGTAGCAGTAGTTGCATTCCAACTCGAGTTCTCCATCGATAACCACATCGTGTAGCGAACATGTGGGCTCCTGGGCCCCGGAGATGCCACCCGCCAGTCCGAGAATCACCACCAGCACCCCGATGTTCCGAAGCCAACTCACACCCTTAATCACGGCAATCTCCCAGGCCTGGATGAGCTCCCAACCTACGTTATTCACCAGAGTGAACCGCCCCGCGGTCCACGGCTGTGCCATTTCTGTGCCATCTCGCAACCGGATCGACCACCCTCATTTCGGATTCTCCGGTAGACCCGGGGCGATTCCTGGCGATCGAATCGATCGTGGACGTGGTGTTCCGGCATTTACCTTTCGTGCGGGGGTTGGGTATAATCCAACGGATGGACATTCAATGAGGAGGATCGCCATGTCGAATGAAGAACTGGAAACCGCGCTCATGAGCCTGTCAGTTGAAGAGCGGGCCAGCCTCGCGCACCGGCTCATTGCGAGTATTGATGACGACCCGACCCGCGAGATCGAAGAAGCGTGGAGTCGCGACGTGGATCGGCGCGCCGAGGAGGTCATGACGGGCGAGGTCGAACTCGTGCCCGGGGAAGAAGTATTCCGGAAGGCGTTCGCACGACGACGGCGGAAATGACACTCCCGTTCTTTCACCCCGAGGCGGAAGAAGAAATGAACGCCGAGGCCGACTACTACGACGAAAAGCACGAGGACCTCGGCTCGGATTTCTTAAATGAAGTACACCGGGTGGCCATCGAAGCTGGGAGGAATCCAGACCACGGAAGTCCCTTCAGCCGACACACGCGCCGACGGCACCTCAGACGCTTCCCTCACTGGCTCGTGTATCTCCCGTCCGAGGACGGGATCAAGGTAATCGCGGTCGCGCACCCGAGTCGCAGGCCTGGCTACTGGACGCAACGGCTCTAAAGGCGAGGGGCAGCGTTCACGGTCCCCTTCCTGCGTGCCTCGATCTCATCTGGCCTGCCCCCGAGTCCTGGTGCGGGTGGACCCGTAAATGGAGCGCGCTACTCTGGAGTTGGACCACAGCCATGGGAAACGGGGAGTGAACCGAACCTGAATGTTTGCCATTTCGCGGCTTATGATGAACACCTCACCTTGTCGGAGACTCCTCCAGACCGCAGCCCTTGCGATTGCGGTCCACCTGACTCTCCTAGCCTCCGCATCCGCGCAGGAGCCCGAGTTCCGACTGGTTCTGGACCGCGAATTCGGGGGAATGGAAGACGCTGAGCTACAGGTCACCTCGATCCCCCTGATGGCGGTCAGTGCACACGGTCAGCTCGCCGTGCCGCTCAGGACCAGCCGGCAGGTCGCGCTCATCGATGTGGACTCCGGGGAACTTCGCGTTGTGGGTCGCGAGGGTCGCGGACCGGGCGAGATCGCCCGACTGTCCAATGTCGGCTTCGCCGGAGACACGCTCTGGGTCGTGGACCCCTCTCTGGGCCGGGTGACGCATTTTCCGCCGGACGGTTCCGCTCCCGAGCTGACGAGCGCACAGGGCGTGATCGAGCGCGGGGAGGGCTTTCTCATCCCGCTCCCGCTCACCGATGAACTCATCCTTTCGAGCCGACGAATGGTCTCGTCCGCGGACGGAGGTGCGCAGGAGATCCACGGCCGCGAGCTGTTCAACATGACCGGGGACTGGGAGGTCCGGACGCGGCTGGTGGAGCTCCGACCGGAACTCGAGCGTCTCAGGCTCGTCCACGAGAGCGTGCGCTCGGTCCAGCTCGGCCCCCACCCCTTCTCGGTCCACCCGCTCTTCGCATACGCACCGGGGGTCGGCTCGATCGTGGTCGCCCGACGAGCCGACGATCCCGGCAGGCCGATTCCGGCCGCCGACGTAACCCGGATCGGGCCCGCAGGCGACACGATCTTCCACGTTGCGCTGCCGCCGGCGCTCCCGGAGCACCGGGGCCCGATCGAAGGCGAGACCATCGATGCGATCGTAGAATACTGGGTCTCGATACCGCAGCTCTTGGAGCGTTTTCCGTCGGCTGCCGTGATCCGATCCGGAATCGAGGAGGGACTCGACCCTCCGGCTCGACACCCACCGGCCACCCAGCTTGTGCTCGGAATCGACGGGCGGACCTGGGTAAGGGGCCCCGACCCATGGACCGGATCGGTGGTCTGGCAGGTGCTGGACGAGGAAGGAGTTGTGGTCGCCAGGGCTCGAGCGGACCGGGCGATCGAGGGACTGGCGGCCGACGAACACGGGCTGTGGGGGGTGGTGCTCGAAGAGTTGGATGTGCCGAGGATCGCCCGATTCCGGCTTGAGCCGATCCCATGAGCCACCTGTGGACCCGGCTCAGGCCGGGCGTGCTCCTGTTGACCGGCCTTCTGCCGGCACTCACCCTGACCCCCGGCTCCGCAGGCGGCCAGATGCTCGAGGGAGTGGTTCGCGCGGCGGACAGCGGCGCCGGGCTGGCCGGGGCCACCGTCCGGCAGGAGCTCGGGGGCGGGAGCTTTCGAGCGGTTCGCTCGGAGCGGACAGGGGCGTTTCGGCTTGACCTCGAGGGCAATCCACCCTACGAGATCCGGATCCAGCGACTGGGGTTCGGGGAGTGGGCGCAGACCCTGGAGGCCGTCCCGGACTCGCTTCTCGAGGTCACCCTCGAGCGCCGCCCCGTCGAACTCGACGAAATCCGCGCAGAAGTGGACCGGGAGCCGATCAGGATCGAGTTGCCACGGCAAAGACTGATCATCACGGAGGAGGGAGCCTACAACACTAGTCCTCGGCGCGCCCATGACAACTGTAATGCTGTGGTACTCGACAGCGTTGTGATTCGGAGTCCATACCATCTGGAAGATCTCTTGACTCCCCCGTTTGACATGAATCTTATAGACACCGGGCCGTATCTAGCCAAAGACCATTACCAGAACAGCACCATACCGAATCCCCGAATCCGTCGGGAATCCTATCCCTGTGGGCTTCATAGGTACGGTCATACCTTCCGCCACCGCGTCAACCTCCCCGAGGTCGACCTGCCCGTCACTCCTGCGACCACCCTCGCTCCCCGCTGGGAGCGGCCGCTGGCGGCAACCCCGCAAGCGACCGCACCCGGCCCCGACGGGAGCCTGTCCGTCTGGCTCGACGACCACGTCCTGCACCTGGACGCGGCCGGCGAGGAGCGCGGCTCTCTCGAGATCGACGTCCCCGTATGGCCGGACCAGAAGGTCCCCATGGGCTGGCTCGGCGACACGCTGTGGGTGGCCG
>REBS01000077.1 GCA_007692605.1 Gemmatimonadales bacterium | reverse complement strand
ACCATCCAGTACTGGAGGGCGCCCCCCATCCGCTCCGGGGCGCGGGCGATCCGATTCATCGTCACCGCGACTCCCCACCGACGGCCCGACCCGGGGTGAAGCTCCCCAGGATCCGCGGGGCATCGGCCCCGGTCGCAGAAGGCAGATTCCCGGGAATCCCCTGCAGGTGGGCCCAGGCGAGCAGGGCGAAGGCCGCAGCCTCGCGCGCATCGGGGTCGATGCCCAGCGCCTCGCTCCCCGTGATCACGGGGAGCGGATCGACCGCGCGCTCGATCCGGCGCACCAGGGCCGAATTCCGAGCCCCACCCCCGGTCAGGATCACTTCGTCGAGGCCCTCGGAGGGAAGGAAATCGCGATAGGCGCGAGCCACGCTCTCGGCGGTCAGCGCGGTGAGGGTCGCAATGAGGTTGTCCCAGTCCTCGGTCGTCTCGGGCTTCGCCTTCGAAATGACCTCGTCGAGAAAGGCGTCGCCGAACCGCTCCCGGCCGGTCGAGCGCGGAGGCACCTCGTCGAAGAAGGGATGCGACAGCAGATCGGCAAGGAGCGCCTCATCCTCGTCACCGCGTGCGGCCATCTCCCCATCCACATCCCACGGGAGTCGACCCCGCGTCGCCCGGCGCACGGCTCCGTCCAGTAGCGACACGCCGGGACCGGTGTCGAAGGCCCGGATCCCGGTGGTGGCCCCATCGGCCGGAAGGAAGGTCACATTCCCCATTCCCCCCAGGTTCTGAAGCGCCCGCCCCCGTCCGGGCCGGTGCAGGAGCACCCGATCGGCCCACGGCACCAGCGGCGCCCCGTGACCCCCGGCCGCCACGTCCCGCGCCCGAAAGTCGCTCACGACCGGGATTCCCGTCCGTTCCGCGAGGGTGGCCGGATCGCCCAGCTGAAGTGATGCGCCCCTCCGGCCCTCTCTCGGAGGTTCGTGCCAGACGGTCTGCCCATGGGACCCGATCGCGGTAATCTCCCGGGGGGCCAACCCGGCACTCTCGATCACCGCGAGGACCGCTTCCGCGAAGGCCTCGCCCAACCGCACGTGCAACTGTGCCAGGACGCGCGCCGTACCACCCCGACATCCCTCGCGAATCTCCTCGCGCAGCGCCAGCGGCCAGGGACGGGTCTCGAAGGCGAGCACCTTCCAGCGGAGCCCATCGACACCCCACTCCCCACCCAGGGGCCCCTGCAACTCCAGGAAGAGCACGTCGGCCCCATCCATCGAGGTCCCCGACAGGAGGCCGCCGACCCGAACCGGCTCCGACGGGGGCAGCGCGACGCCCCTCACGACCCCGCCTCCGGCCGCCCGGCCACCGCACCCACATCTCCCGCCACCCCCTCCAGGAGCGCCCGGGCCTCAGCCGCCGTCACCCCGCGGGCGCCCATCACCAGCGCCACCTTCACCCGTCCCCCCGACGCCTCGAGCAGTTGCGCGGCCTCGGCCGGCTCCACCCCCAGCGTGGCCCTCAGGATCCGGCTCGCCCGGTCCTCGAGCTTCCGACAGGTCACCTGCAGATCCACCATGAGATTCCCCCAGACCTTTCCGGTACGCACCATCGCTCCCGTCGAAAGCGTGTTGAGCACGAGCTTCGTCGCGGTCCCCGCCTTCATCCGGGTCGACCCCGTCACCACCTCCGCTCCGACCAGGGGCGCGATCACCACGTCGTGCAGCGCGCGCAACCCATCGTCCGGAGGGGTACAGAGAAGAAACCCGGTGCGCGCTCCGAGGTGCCGGGCCCGGGCCAGCGCCCCGTGCACGAAGGGCGTGGTCCCCGAGGTCGCGATCCCGAGCACGAAGTCTCCGGCCCGGACCCCGCGATCGCCGAGCGCCGCCGCTCCAGCCTCCGGATCATCCTCGGCCCCCTCCTTCGCGCGAACCAGAGCCTCGTACCCCCCGGCGATGATCCCCTGCACCTGCTCCGGATCGGTCCCGAAGGTCGGCGGCATCTCAGCCGCGTCGAGCACGCCCAGTCGCCCACTCGTCCCCGCCCCCACGTAAAAGAGTCGCCCTCCGGCCGAGAGGGTCTCGACCATCAGTTCCACCCCCCGGGCGATCGCCTCGCGCTCACGCCCCACGGCCTCGGCCACGGTGCGATCCTCGGCGTTGATCAGGTCGACCAGCTCGAGCGCGCTCATCCGGTCGAGCGCCTGACTTCCGGGGTTGCGCTGTTCGGTGAGTCGGTCGTCGAGCATCGGTTCGGCGGGGTTCGGGGAGGACGATGGGGGGCCAACGAGCGTCGGGAGCCGTTCGGTCCCCCGCGGGCGAAGTGGCGAGCGGTTCGGGCCGGCTCCGGATCCCATCGGTTGTCGCGCAGGCTGTCGCGTCGATTCCCGCGTCGGTTGTCGTGGGCGCCGTTCGCATAGTATGTTCGCCCGGTTCCCCGCCAGAGGCAACCAGAGCCGCGCCGCCCCCCTCGACCCGAGAGTTCCGACGCCATGACGCCCCCCGCGCCCTCCGGAGCCGCCGCGCCCTCGGGCATCGAGCTCCTCGACCGGGCACGCTCCATCGAGGGCGAGCTGGTCGAACTGCGTCGTGATCTTCATCGACACCCTGAGCTCTCGTATCACGAGCACCGGACGGCGGGGATCGCGGCCGAAGCGATGTCGGCGCTGGGCCTTCGGGTCCGCACGGGTGTGGCACGCACCGGGGTGGTCGCCGACCTCGAGAACGGCGACGGCCCCACCGTCGCGCTTCGCGCCGACATGGACGCGCTCCCGATCGACGAGGCCAACGATCACGGCTTCTCCTCGACCGTACCCGGCGTGATGCACGCCTGCGGCCACGACGCCCACACCGCCGGACTCATCGGCACCGCGCGCCTGCTGGCCGGGCTACGCGGCGAAGGCACGCTCCCCCCCGGTCGCATCCGCTTCCTCTTCCAGCCCTCCGAGGAGGGGATGGACGACGAGGGGAAGAGTGGTGGACGCCGCCTCGTCGAAGAGGGGGCCATGGAGGGCGTCGACGCCGTGGTCGGCCTCCATGTCGGTGCCCACCTTCCGTCGGGCACGGTGATCCTCGATCCCGGCCCCTTCTTCGCCGGATCCGACGAAGTCCGCGTCACGGTTCGGGGCCGGAGCAGCCACGCAGCCCGTCCCCAGGACGGCGTCGACGCGATCGTCCTGGCCGCCCTCGGGGTGACCGCTGCCCAGCAGGTCGTAGCCCGGCACCTGTCGCCCTCGGCGACCGGAGTCCTGACCTTCGGGACCATTCACGGGGGCGTCGCCCAGAACGTGATCGCCGACCGGGTCGAGCTGGCCGGCACCCTGCGGTACTTCCGTCCCGAGATCCGTGAACGCATCCACCGCGGGCTCGAGGGCGCCTTCGCCGCGGTCGAGGCCCTCGGCGGCGAGGTCGACCTCGATCTCCGACCCGGGTATCCCCCCCTCGTCAACGACCCCCGGATCACGGGGCTGGTACGCGACGTGGTCGCCGAGCTGGCCGGGTCCGACGCCCTGACACGGATCGAGCCGATCATGGAGGCCGAGGACTTCGCCTTCCTGGCCCGTGAAGCCCCGGGAGCTTTCTTCTGGCTGGGGGCCGCGCTCCCCGAGCCCCGCCGGCATCACCACCCCCGGTTCGACATCGACGAAGCGGTCCTCCCCCTGGGCACGGCCCTTCTGGCCCGCTCCGCGGTCCGGATTCTCGAAGCCCTCGCCGACACCCACGACCTGACTCCCGCACCCGGAGATTCCCGACCATGACCCCATCCTGGCCCCGTACGATCCGGATGACCCGCACTGCCCTGCTCGGACTGCTCGGACTGCTCGCGGTCGTCTTCGTCGCCTGCGATGCCCCGGAGCGGGCGCCCCTGGCCCCCGACGAGGTGCCCCGCGCGGCGATCGACTTTCCCGACGACTGGCGCTTCCCGGCCGACGCTCTGCCGGTGACCGCCCGCAACGGGATGGTCTCGACGACCGACGTCCTGGCGTCCGAGGTCGGGCTCGAGATCCTGAGAGGCGGGGGCACGGCCATGGACGCCGCGATCGCCGTCTCCTTCGCGCTGGCGGTGGTGAATCCCTCGGCCGGCAACATCGGGGGGGGAGGCTTCATGGTCGTGCGGACCGCCGACGGCGAAACCGCCGCACTCGACTACCGCGAGAAGGCGCCCCTGGCCGCCACCCGCGACATGTATCTCGACGACGAGGGGGAGCTGACGGACCGGTCGGTCCTCGGGCATCTGGCGGCCGGGGTCCCGGGCACGGTCATGGGGATGTGGGAGGCGCACCGGCGCTACGGGTCCCTTCCCTGGGAGGCCCTCGTGGAGCCGGCGGTCCAACTGGCCGACGGCTTCGAGGTCGCCGAACGCTTCGCACGCTCCATCCGGGGCGCCCGAAACGCACTTGAGCTCTTCGACACCACGCGCGAGACCTTTCTCCCGGATGGCGAGGTCCCCGAGCTGGGGAGCACCTTCCGGCAGCCCGAACTGGCCGCCACCCTCAGGAGAATCCGTGACACCGGCCCCGACGGCTTCTACCGCGGCGAGACCGCCGACCTGCTCGTGGCCGAGATGGAACGGGGCAACGGGATCATCACCCACGAGGACCTGGAGCGCTACACCGCCGAGTGGCGCGACCCGATCACCTTCACCTACCGGGGCTACACCGTCAGCTCCATGCCGCCCTCCTCCTCGGGCGGGGCCACCATGGCGCTCATGGCCCACATGGTCGAAGGCTGGGACCTCGCCGACCTGGGCTGGCACTCCCCCGAGATGATCCACGTCCTGGCCGAGAGCTGGCGTCGTGCCTACTCCGATCGGAACCAGGTGCTCGCCGACACCGACTTCGTCGACGTTCCCCTCGAACGCTTCATCTCGACCGACTACGCCGCCGAGCGCGGCGCCGACATCTCCATGGACCAGGCCACCCCTTCGTCCGAGGTGGGCCCGGGGCTCGAGGTCGGTGAAGGCACCCAGACCACCCATTACTCGATCGTCGACCGCTACGGCAACGCGGTGGCCGTAACGACCACGATCAACTCCTCCTTCGGAAGCAAGGTGACCGTCCAGGGCGCGGGATTCCTCCTGAACAACGAGATGGACGACTTCGCCGCCAAGCCCGGCTTTCCCAACCAGTTCGGTCTGGTACAGGGCGAGCAGAACGCGATCGAGCCCGGTAAGCGGATGCTCTCGGCGATGAGCCCCACGATCGTGACGAATCCGGCGGGCGAACTCTTCTTCGTGAGCGGAACCCCGGGGGGATCGACGATCATCACCACCGTATTCCAGACGATCGTCAACGTGGTCGACTTCGGGATGAGCGTCTCACAGGCCGTCCACGCTCCGCGGATCCACCACCAGCACCTGCCCGACCAGCTCTACTACGAAAACCAGGGCCTCCACCCATCCGTGGTGGAGGCCCTGGAGGCGCTGGGCCATACGGTCCAGCAGCGTGGGGGAACGTCGGGCGACGTGCAGGCGATCATGGTCCTGCCCGACGGCACCCTCGCCGCCCAGTCCGATCCCCGGCTCGGAGGCACGGCGCTGGGATACTAGGGTCCTGAATCAGGCCATTGGAGGGCCTTACGGCAGGGCGAGCGCCTCGTCGAGCCGCACGGTGATCCGCGACCCTTCGTGCAGCACGGCGTGCCCGTCCCGGGTGCTGAGCGCCACCCCGAGTCCGGCAACGGCACCCACGGCCGCGCCGGCCGTGGTGGAGCGGGTGTCACCCCCCAGGATCTGTCCCAGGATCGCGCCGGCCGCCGCGCCCGTCGCCACCGTACCCGCCGAGCGTGCGCCCGAGGCCCGTGCCGCGGTCTCGGTGTCGGTCGACTCGATCGTGCCGTTCAGTGTCCGCTGCGACCCGTTCACACTCACCGACGAGACCCGCAGGGCCAGCACCGCCTGCTCCTCGGCACCCGCGCTCTCACGCGATTCGGTCACGACCGCGCTTCCGGCGGTCCCGGCGCTCAGCCGGGCGCCCTCGGCTCCCGAAACGGTCTCGACCAGACGCAGCCGGACCTGGTCGCCGGGGTTCGCGGTCTCGGTCGAGACCGTCTCGGTGACCTCGAAGGTCAGCACCGTCCCCGCGGGAAGCATCGGTCGTGGAGCCGGCGCCGCGGTGCCGGACTCCTCGACCGTCGCTTCCGGAGTCCCCATCGCCTCGCTCCCCGGGTCCTCTCCGGACTCGGCGTCGCTGCAGCCGGCCAGCGCGACCGAGAACAGCAGGGTCAGGGTGGCCATCCCGAAGAGCCCGGACCGGACGTGATCGATCGGTCGAGCGGGATCCTGTGCGTATTTCGTCAAGTTGTTCATGCCGTTTCGCCTCCTTGAAGCGTAGAAAACGGACCCACGGTCGGGGTCACGCCTTCAGAACAGGGCAACCCATGTGCCAACCCCCGAGACCCCGCACGGTATGCGGAGCCTCGGGGGCGCATCCCGGAACGGTCTCCGGGCAGTCCCGAGAAGAACGGGAAAATATTTCCTGACTTGCCGAAGAGCCTTCCCGGTACAGCGGGGGGTCAGCGCACGCCCGCCATCACCACCAGGGGCTCGTCGAGCTGCAGACGCAGCGTCGTGCCCTCGGGCACTTCCGCATGTCCGTCCCGGGTGGTCATCGCGATTCCGGCCCCCGCGACGGCACCCACCGCGGCCCCGGCCACGGTCGAGCGGGTGTCACCCCCCAGGATCTGCCCCAGGATCGCACCGGCCGCGGCTCCCGTCGCCACGGTTCCCGCGGAGCGCGCGCCCGAAGCTCCGGCATCGCCGCTCATGTTCGCGTCCAGAACGGTGGCCCGGAAAGGCAGTTCGCGTCCGTCGAGGACCAGCGCGTCGAAGGCCAGGACCAGGACCGACTCCTCACGGCTGTCCGAGCTCGCCCGCGCCGTGGCGACATGGCCGCGGACCTCGGTCCCGGCCGGGACGAGAATCTGTCCCTCGCCGCCCCGCAGGGCGTCGACCACGACAGCGGTGAAGCGATCGCCCTCGGCGTGCGTGCGGGTCGAGATGACGTTGTTGACTCGGGCCGTCATCATCGTCCCGACCGGCAGCGCGTTCATGGGCTCCTCGAGCTCCTCCCACTCACCCTCGGTGGGATCCGAGACCGGAGGCGCCTCCTGTACCGGGGGCTCGGTCAACGGATCCGGATCATCCTGCACGGGCGGTGGCGGCGGAGCCTGACGACCCGTCGCGGGAGGGGTGGCCGGCGTCGTCGCCGGGGGTGCCTGCGCGTCGGGGGCAGGCGCGGCCGGGGGACCCTCGGCGTGCGCCTCGTCCTCGTAGGGTGCGCTCTCGAGGTCGGCTGCGGACTCCGGTTCGCCCCCGCACGCGGCGAGTGCAAACGCCAGAGCCAGTGAAAGAGCTGGAACCTTCATGGCAGGAATCACGCTATAACCTCCGTCTGTGAGCCCGCACTCCATCCCCGTTCGGGAATCGGGTGTTGGGACCCGCCCTCGTTGTCGTTGTAACGTCTCTTACCCCGGCCCCCGCCTCCATGAGCCATCTGAGGTCCATCCTCCCCTATTTCCGGCCCTACCGCAGGGGGCTCCTCTTCGGTCTGGTCCTGGTGGTGGTCTCGAACATCTTCACCGTGGCCGCCCCCTGGCTCCTCCGCCTCGCCATCGATGCACTCGAAGACCCCGGAATCGATCACACCACCCTGCTCACCTATGCGCTGCTGATCGTGGGGGCCGCACTACTGGGGGGCGCCGCCCGCTACGGAATGCGCGAACTCCTGAACGGGATCTCGAGACGGGTGGAGTGCGACCTGCGTGCCGACTTCTTCAGCCACCTGCTGCGGCTCGACGCCAGCTTCTACGGCTCGCACCGTACCGGAGACATCATGAGCCTGGCCACGAACGACACCCTCGCCGTCCGGCAGGCCACCGGCCCCGCGATCATGTACGCGGTGAACACGACGGTGATCTCGCTGTTCACCCTGACACTCATGGTCTGGATCAGCCCGCGCCTGACCCTCCTCGCGCTGATCCCCATGATCCTCCTCCCCCCCGCGGTGCTCTTCTTCGGGCGGATCATCCACGAGCGCTTCCAGACGATCCAGGAGCAGTTCTCGACCCTCTCCACCCAGGTCCAGGAGAACCTGACCGGCCTGCGCCTCGTGCGCGCCTACGGTCAGGAAGAGGATCAGGCCCGGCGCTTCGACGCCATGAACCGCGAGTACATGGACCGCAACCTCCATCTCGTCCGGGCCCAGGGCGCCTTCCACCCCCTGCTCGGGCTCTTCACCGGCACGGCGATGGTCATCGTTCTCTGGGTGGGCGGCAGCGAGGTCATGGCGGGCGCGATCTCGGTCGGCGACTTCGTGGCCTTCATCTTCTACCTGAACCTGCTGATCTGGCCCATGATCGCGCTCGGCTGGGTCGTGAACCTCTTCCAGCGTGGCGAAGCGTCGATGGGTCGCATCCTTCGGATCATGCACACCGAGCCCGACGTGGTGCCCGAAGGTGGGCGGTCGATCGGGGAGGGCTTCCGGGGGGCCATCGAGTTCCGCGATGTCTCCTTCCGGTATCCGGACACCGAGCGCGAGGTGCTGCAGAACCTGTCCTTCCGGGTCGAGCCTGGAGAGACGATCGCGATCGTCGGACCCACGGGCGCCGGCAAGAGCACCCTCATCTCGCTGCTTCCCCGGCTCTACGATCCCACGAGGGGGATGATCCTGCTCGACGATGTCCCACTTCCCGAGTACACCCCCGGCGCCCTGCGCCGCCTCATGGGCATCGTGCCCCAGGACACCTTCCTCTTCTCGGAGACGCTCGAGGCCAATGTGGGGCTCGGCCTGGAGGGGGAGGCCGATGGAGAGGCCTATGAGGAGGCCGACGCCGGATCGGCCTCCACCGAACCCGATCCCCGGGTGGTGCGCGCCTCCGAGATCGCGCAGCTCCACGACCAGGTCGAGGCCTTCCCGCGAGGCTACCGGACCTACCTGGGGGAGCGGGGCATCAACCTGTCCGGTGGCCAGAAGCAGCGTGCGACCCTCGCCCGGGCGCTCGCCAGGGACCCCCGGATCCTCGTGATGGACGACGCCCTCTCGGCCGTCGACACCCAGACCGAGGCCCGCATCCTGAGCGAGCTGCGTGAGACGATGCGCTCCAGAACGGCCTTCCTGATCTCGCACCGGGTCACCGCCGTCATGAACGCCGACCGGATCCTGGTCCTCGACGAGGGCCGGCTGGTCGAGCAGGGCACGCATGATGAACTCCTCTCCCGCGACGGGGTGTACGCGACACTCCTGCGAAGGCAGCTCCTCGAGCAGGAGCTGTCGGGCGAGGCCCCCGCAGGAGGAGACTCCCCGGCGACCGCCGGAGTCTGAGCGACCTCACCACCCGGGATCCGATCATGGACCGCAGACAGTTTCTCCACCGCGCGCTCGCCACGGCCGGCGCGCTGGCCACGGCCCCGCTCGTCGCCTGCACCTCGCAGGGGAGCGGGGCCAGCCCCGAGGAGCGCGCGCTGGATCGCCTCAAGTCGCTCGACGAGTGGCGCGAGATCCTTCCCCCGGAGCGCTACCGGATTCTCTTCGAAGAGCGGACCGAGCGCCCCTTCTCGAGTCCCCTCGACGCGGAGACCCGCGCCGGCACCTACGTGTGCGCCGCCTGCTTCCAGCCCCTCTTCACGTCGGAGGCCAAGTACGACTCGGGGACCGGCTGGCCCAGCTTCTGGGCGCCGAAGAGCGAGGATGCGATCGGGACCGCCGAAGACAACACCCTCTTCATGACCCGCACCGAGTACCACTGCAGCCGGTGTGGAGGGCACCAGGGGCACGTCTTCGACGACGGACCGCCCCCGACCGGCGACCGCTGGTGCAACAACGGGCTGGCGCTCGAGTTCGTGCCCGAGGGCGACCCCCTGCCGGAGCTCCGGGGCTGATGCGCGCGGTCGCACTGATGCTCCTCGTCGTCCTCGCCGGGTGTGGTACCGACGCAGACGCGACCCCCGACGCCCCTCCCCTCTCGGCCGAAGAGGCCCTCGCGCTCGAATCGGAGGCACGGGAGCGGGCGCAGAGCCAGCCGCGCGAGGATCTCGCCGCGGACACGGCGATCTTCGCCGGGGGCTGCTTCTGGTGCATGGAGCCCCCCTTCGATCGGCTCGACGGGGTGCACTCGACCACCTCGGGGTTCATCGGCGGCCACGTCGAGAACCCGAGCTACGAAGAGGTCACGACGATGCGCACCGGACACATCGAGGCCGTGCAGGTGGTCTTCGACCCCGCGGTCGTCGATTACGGCCGACTCCTCGAGGTCTACTGGCGAAACGTCGACCCGCTCGACAACCAGGGGCAGTTCTGCGACCGTGGGCCCATCTACCGGCCGGCGATCTTTCCCCGACACGCCGAGCAGGAGGCGCTGGCGCTGGCCTCGCGACGCGAGCTCGAGGAGTCGGGGCGCTTCGACCAGCCGATCGTGGTCGAGATCACCGAGGCGAGCCGGTTCTGGCCCGCCGAGGAATACCACCAGGGCTTCTACCTGAAGAACCCGGACCGCTACCAGAGCTACCGCCGAAGCTGCGGGCGGGACCAGCGACTCGAGGAGCTATGGGGCGAGGAGCTCCGGTAGTGTAGTGTCTCCGAAGCGGCCTCACCGCACCCGATTCCCGGCGGTCCAGACCCCGTGGATCTCCCGGGTGTTCAGGATGTCGTCGCGGGGATCGGCGTCGAGCACGAGCAGGTCGGCCCAGACCCCGGTCCGGATCGTGCCGAGCACTCCGTCGAGGCCCATGCAGCGGGCGGCCTCACCCGTCGACGCGACCAGCACGTCCCCGGGCGACATCCCCGCATCGACCATCATCTCCATCTCGAGGTGCTCGAAGTAGCCCTGGAAGCGTCCACTGGGGCCGGAGTCCGTGCCCATCGCGATCCCGACCCCCGCCTCGTGCAGTCTAACCATGTTCTCGCCCGCCAGCGGAAGGGCGTTGCGCCAGTACTGCGCACTCTCGCTCTCGGCCGCCGCACGGCGCTGGGGCGTCAGGAACGGCTCGAGGTCGTCGGGCGCGGAGCGTTCCAGGAAGAACCGGTCGTCGAAGAAGTCGGGACGCTCGGCGTACACGAAGGTCGAGAGCTCCCGGGTCAGGGTCGGCGTGAGACAGACCTCACGCTCGAGCATCGCCTCGATCAGCTCCTCGTCGACCGGCTCGTCGCGAACGCTGTGCGCCAGGAGGGTGGCCCCCGCCTCGAGCACCCCCTTGGCGTCGGCCAGCTCCTCGATGTGGACGGCCATCGGCATCATCCGCTCCCGGGCGGCTCGGATCACCGCCGGGTACGTGTCCCGACCCCGGCTCGCGTTCACATGCATCTTGACCCAGTCGGCACCCATCTCGATCACGCGAGCGACCTCGGCCTCGGCCTCGTCGGGGGAGGCGGGCGCCAGGCTCGGGCCCGACACGAAGAGGCGGGCGCGGTTCAGCTCCGGGCTCCAGCGCTCCCCCGGGGGGACCTCGGCCTCGTCACCCAGGCTGAAGACCGTGGTGACCCCGTAATGCGCGTAGATCTCGAGCTGCTCTCCGATATCGGAGCGATCGCCCCCCGGACCGACATGGCCGTGCGCGTTGATCAGCCCCGGCATGAGATACCGACCACCGAGTTCGACCACCTCGGCGTCGTCGGGCACCGACACCTCACCGGCGGTGCCCACCTGCGAGATCACACCCCGTCGCACGATCACGACCCCGTCGTCGATCAGGGGGCCGCCGGCTCCGTCGATGATCCGGGCGTCGGTGAAGGCCTGGACCCGGACCTCGGCCGAGGCCGGGGCCGGCTCTCCCGCGGCCGGATCATTCGAGTCGGCGGTGTCCCGGGCCTCACCGCAGCCCGCGGCGATCAGGAGAAGGAGCGGAAGAAACAGTGCGCGCGTGTGCATGAGCGGGTTCCAGATTCGGGGGACAGACCTTGTCGACTCGGGGGGTACGGTGGCAACATGGGGTTTCGTCGAACGCGAGGCCAGTCGGTCGACCGGCCCCGCGCCACCCGGCCCCCACGCGTCCGTCACCCCCGAACCCCCGTTCCGGAGACCCCCATGCATCTCATCCTCCGCAGGCTTCCGGCCGCCGTGCTCCTCCTGGCCCTCATCGGCGGAGCGGTCCCCCAGGACCTCGAAGGGCAGACCCCCACGAACCCCTTCCGACCCGACTATGACTGGGGCCAGCTCCCGGACGACAGGGTCTGGGGGGCGACCAGCGCCATCTATCCCTCGGCGGACGGAAACCTCTGGGTTGCGGAGCGGTGCGGGCAGAACACCTGCGTGGGCTCGGACCTGGATCCGATTCTCCTCATGGATCCCGACGGAACGGTGTTGCGCAGCTTCGGGGCCGGCCTGATCTCGTGGCCCCACGGGATGCACGTCGACCGTGACGGCAACGTATGGGTCACCGATGCCTGGGCGAGTGGTGCCGAGGAGTACGGGCTGGGACACAGCGTCCTCAAGTTCAGCCCCGACGGCGAGTTGCTCATGACGCTCGGAACCCCCGGCGAGGCGGGAGATCCGCCGACCCACATGACCCGCCCCAATGATGTCGTGGTCGCACCGAACGGAGACATCTTCGTGGTCGATGGCCACGGCGCTGCGGCCCCCAACCGCCTCATGCGCTACTCGGCCGACGGCACCTGGCAGGAGACGATCGGAGAGACCGGCTACGGCCCGGTCCAGTTCCACGAGCCGCACGCCATCGCGATGGATTCCCAGGGCCGTCTCTTCATCGGCGACCGCTACAACAACCGGATCCACATTCTGGACCAGGAGGGCAACCTCGTCGCCCTCTGGACCCAGTTCGGGCGCCCCAGCGGGATCTTCATCGACGAGAACGACCTGATCTACGTCGCCGACTCCGAGTCGGGGCCCGCCACGAACCCCTACACGGGCCAGCGCAACGCTGGGTGGGAGCGGGGGCTTCGGATCGGTGATGCGCGGACCGGGTGGGTCTTCCACTTCATCCCCGAGACGTGGAACAACCCGAACCTGGGGGTGACCAGCTTCAGCGGGCCCGAGGGTGTCGCGGTCGACCGCGAGGGCAACGTCTACGGCGCCGAGGTCTCGCAGCGCCGGGTGGTGAAGTACACGAGACTCCACCCGATGATGGTGCCGGTCCGCCCCGACGGCTGACCGGACGCGCCCCGTCAGATCCGTTCGACCAGGAACTCGGGGGTGAACGGGATCAGGAACTCGGTGAGCCAGGTGAACAGTCCGGTGACGAGCAGGAGCCCGACCGCGACCAGGATCACACCCGAGGCGACCTGCACTGCGGGAAGGAAGCGCCGGAACCGGGCAAAGGCCGCGAGGAACCGGTCCAGCGCGACGGCCGCCAGGATGAAGGGGATCGCGAGCCCGGCGGAGTACATCGTCAGGAGCCAGACTCCGGACCAGAAGGTCTCCTGGACCGCGGCGAAGGTGAAGATCGCCGCGAGCACCGGACCGGTGCAGGGCGTCCAACCGGCCCCGAAGGCCGCCCCGACCCCGACCGCCCCCAGGTACCCCACCGGTCGCTCGGAAAGGTGCAGCCGGAATTCTCCCATGAGGGGCAGAATCCGGAACACCCCCATCAGGTGGAGCCCCAGAACGATGATGACCACGCCACCGATCCGGGCGACCCAGAGGTCGTAGTAGAGGAAGAAGCGGCCCAGGAACGAGGCCGAGGCGCCGAGCAGGATGAAGATGATCGAAAACCCGAGCGTGAAGAGAAGGGCCATCGTGAGCGCCCGTCCCCGCTCCACTCCCGACTCGAGGTCCTCGAAGGTCATGCCCGTCACGAACGACAGGTACGACGGCACGATCGGAAGGATGCACGGCGAGAGGAACGAAAGCACCCCCGCTCCGAAGGCCATGAAGAGCCCGACGCTCTCGGGAATCACGAGTCGTCCGCCCGATTCCGACGAAGCCGCCGGGTCTGCCGCCGGGCCCGCACATACTGCAGCGCCCCCCTGAGCGCGAGCACACCCCCCAGCCACGCCATGAGCGCGGCCAGGGTCCAGGCCACCGTGCGCGGCAGGAAGAACGCGAGGATCGCCCCGCCGAGCAGCGCCGTCGTGAGCGCCGCGAGGACCGCCCGGTCCTCACGCCCCACCACGCGGTGCCCCGCGATCGCGTCGCCGAGCGACGATCCGGCGCGCACGAAGTCGGCCAGGGTCAGCGCCTGGGCACCGCTGGGTCTGCGCGTCCACGACCGCCACCGTGATGCCAGGTCGGGGTCCTCCTCGAGCGTCGAGATCCCCTGCCCCGCCTCGTCCTCGCGCTCCCGGAACTCCGAGGGAAGGAGGATCTCGACCGCCGAGGCCAGATCCGCCATGAAGAGCCCCGCCACCTGATGGGCCAGGTCCTCGTCGATCACGCCCGCGTCCAGTTCCCAGTTTCCGAGCAGAGACGCGGCGTTCAGGTTCGACGAGCCGACCCTCGACCAGTAGTCGTCGACCACTGCGGTCTTGGCGTGGATCATCGAGCCCTGCCATTCGAAGATCCGCACCCCGGCCTCGAGAAGAGGTCGGTACCCGCCCCGCGACAGGCTCCCCACCCAGGGCCAGTTGTTGTGGGCGGGCACGAGCACCCGCACGTCGACCCCGTCGCGGGCGGCCCCCGCCAGCGCCTCGCGCACCGCCCGGGGAGCCACGAAGTACGGGTCCGTGATCCAGATCCGATCCCGGGCGTGCGCCGACAGGAGCTGGGTCACCCGGTAGACCCGGGTCCGCCAGGGGCGTCCCTCGATCAGCCAGAGGGGCGTGTCGCCGGCCGGGGGGACCTCGGCGGGATCCACCTCGAGCTCTGCCGGGACCGGTTCGCCCATCTCGGCCCAGATCCGCTGGAAACCCTGCGCCGCGACGGCCGCCGCGGGGCCCTGGATCTCGACCCCGGTGTCCCTCCAGGGGGGCTCGGTCTCGGTACCCGCCCACTCCTGGCCGACGCAGAAGCCTCCGAGGAAGGCGAGCCTTCCGTCGACCGCCACGAGCTTCCGGTGGTCACGCTGCAGCAGCCCGAACGGGTCCCGGAAGGAGGGCCGGTTGAAGGCCCGCACCTCGACGCCCGCCTCGCGAAAGGGCTTCCAGAAGCGGCGCGGCGTGGCCCAGCAGCCGACCCAGTCGAAGAGCACGCGAACGGGGATCCCGGCCAGGGCACGTTCGACGAGGGCATCGCGCATCCGCCGCCCGAGGTCGTCGTTGCGCAGGATGTAGTTCTCGAAATGCACGAAGTGCTCGGCCTCGTGAATCGCCTCGATCCAGCGATCGAAGGTGGCGGGCCCCTCGAACTGCAGGATCACCCGATTCCCATCCACCCGTCGCCCCCCACTCGCCCGGGAGAGGGCGGATGCGGGTACGCGGCTATTCAAGAGAGGCTCGCTCACCGGCCGCCGAAGAACTTGTACCCGAGAAGCTTGTAGACGAGTTTCGCCACCACCACATCCGGGGCGTGAAGCCCCGGCGTGGGCGCCAGCTCCACCACATCCATCCCCACCACCCGCCGCTCTTCGAAGACCCGCCGGAGGAACCGGAGCGTCCGGTACCAGTCCCCCCCGCCGGGCTCGGGCGTCCCGGTCGAGGGCATGATCGACGGATCGAAGTAATCCACGTCGAAGGTGAGATACACGGTCTCGCCCAGGGCGTCGATCGCCCGATCCATCCAGTCGTCGCTCTCCCACATCTCATCGGCCCAGATCGCGGTCACCTGCTCCGGCCGCTCCCGGATCACGGCGAGCTCCTCGGGAGAGACGGCCCGCAGCCCCACCTGGACGTAGTCGGCCACATCGAGCGTCCGCCAGGCGAAGGAGGCGTGCGAGTAGGGTGCGCCGCCGTACCCGTCGCGCAGGTCCGCGTGGGCGTCCATCTGGAGGACCGAGAGCCGTCCGTCGACCCGCTCCGCGGTGGCCCGCACCAAAGGCGCCGAGATCCCGTGCTCCCCTCCGAGCACGATCGGAAAGCGCGGGCCGATCGCGTCCAGGATGCGGCCGTAGGCGTCTTCGAGTTCGTGGCTCGCCGGCGTCGATCCCTCCTGCGTCAGCTCCAGCTGCGGAAGGGTGTGGATCCCGATCTTCCAGGGCTCGGTGTCGAGCTCCTGATCGTAGTACTCGACGTAGCGCGAGGCGTCGAGGATCGCCCGAGGGCCCCGCCGCGTCCCTCCCCCGTACGAGGTGGTCGACTCGTAGGGCACCGGCAGGATGACCGCGCCGGCGCTCTCGAGTGCGGCGTCGGCATCCTCGAGCCCCATGAAGCGGTGGGGAAGCTCCCAGGGAAGGTCGGCGAGCTCGGGGGGCACGGCGGATGATCGGTGATCGGGATGGTTCGGCACGAGGACGGACTCGGGGTCGTGGGTCGGGGGCTCCCGGCCGATTGCCGGAGCCTCCCCGGTAAACTACACCGTCTCAATCGGACAGGTGAGCCCCTCGTCGTCAAGGGTGACCCCGGCCTCCTGGCAGGGCGCGCAGAGTCCGTAGATCTCGAGCTTGTGCCGACTGGGCCGAAATCCCTCGGCCCGGGCGACCCGGTCCTGAAGATCTCTCAGCTCTCGGTTCTTGAACTCCGTCACCCGGCTGCACTCCAGGCAGATCAGGTGATCGTGATCGGGCTGGCGCGACAGCCGGTGCTCGTAGCGCTTGAACCCCTCTCCGAAATCGTGCTCCTCGACGAGCTTGCTGCGCACCAGCAGGTCGAGGGTCCGGTAGATCGTCGCCTTGCCGATCCGCTCCCCCGATGCGCGCAGCTCCCGTTCGATCTCGTCGACCGAGAGGTGGCCGTCGGATCCGAACACCAACTCCGCGATCGCCTCCCGCTGCTGGGTGACGGGCAGACCCTGGTCCCGCAGGTACCGCCCGAAGAGGCGGACGAAGGGAGAGGGGGCGGGCTGCGTTTCAGTGCTCACGATTCTGAATCTCCGCTGGGGTCGGCGTCTGGTGACGGGGAGGCCGAACGGGGCTCTCGACCCAGTTCGGTCAGGATCTCGTCGATGCGGGCCTCCTCCCCCTCGACACGGATCGTTCGGGGCTCGCCCGAGCCGGCGTCGGCACGGCGTACCACCCCTTCGATCACGACCGGAAGTCGGTCCGGAGGCGCCTCACCCTCTTCGGTGAATCGGGATCCGAACTCCACCCCCTTTCCCGTCTCCTCGGCGCGATAGGCCAGGGTGACGAGGAGGTGTCGCTCGAGGGCCTCGATGGGCAGCGTCTCGACGGGTTCGTCCGGATCCGCGACCGGTGCATCCTCCGACCGTCCCAGTCCCGCGCAGAGCAGACCGTGCTCGCGGCGCCCCTTGCGGAGCGGCGGGAAGAGCCAGATCGTCTCGATTCGCCGGCCCGACACCGAGTCGAGGAGGGCTTCCAGCGCCTGGCCCAGCGCGTCGGGAACCCCCGGATCGTCCTCCGCCTTCAAGTACGCGGGCTCGGGGGTCAACGTTCCCGTCCGGCCCCGGAGCCGGCCGCGTCCCGCTCGCTCTGTGCGTGCGTCCCATCGTCCCCTTCGCCCGTCTCCTCACCGACTCCCTGGGCCACCCGCTCCAGCACCCGGATCCGCACCTCTTCGAGCGAGCCCTGGACCAGAGCGCCGGCGGCCCGTACATGGCCGCCCCCATCGAACTCCCGGGCGAGGGCGTTCACGTCGACGCCACCGTTCGACCGGAAGGACAGCTTCACGCCCCGCTCCAGCTCGCGGAAAAGGATCGCGACCTCGACCCCTTCGAGGCCGCGGGGGTAGTCGGTGAGGCCCTCGAGATCCGAGGCGTCGCAGCCCAGCTCCTGAAAGGCGCCCAGCGAGACCGTCATCCATGCGACGCGGCCGTCGTCGCTCTGCCTCAGCGTCGGCAGGGTCCGCTCTAGGAGCTGGTATCGACGCAGGGGGACCGACCCGTACACCTGTCGGTAGAGCGGGTCCGGGTCCGCTCCCCGCTCGACCAGTTCGGCCGCCGCCCGGTGGGCCCCCGGCGTGGTGTTCGAGAACCGGAAGGAGCCGGTGTCGGTCAGCAGGGCCACGTAGAGGCCCTCGACCACCGAGCGATTCCAGGGGCCGTCCACGGTCCGCACGAGATCGAGCACCAGCTCCCCGGCCGCGGCGGCCCCGATGTCCCGCAGGTACAGACCCTCGATCGGGTTGTCGCCTTCGGGGTGGTGGTCGATCACCACTTTGGGCAGGGGGTCGACCATCGGTTTGACGCGTCCGATCCGGCCCACCTCAGCCGTGTCGACCACCACGCACAGGTCGGCGGCCTCGCACCATGTCGCCGCCTCGGGGTCGGTGACCTCGAGCACGGGGTCGGGATCGGGCAGAAGGAAGCGAAAGAGGTCGGGAAAGGGCGTCGGGTTGATGATGCGGACCTCGCACCCCCGGTCGCGCAGCAGGGAGACGAGCGCCGCCTGGCACCCCGTGCCATCTCCATCTGCGTTCAGGTGGGTGGTCAGCACTACGCGCTCCGCCCCGTCCAGCGCATGAAGGACCGCCTGGATCTCGGACGCACGGTGTTGCGGAATCGGATTTCTCATGACCTGCCAACGGTAGGAGAGGCGGTCACGGGGGTCAACTCCCGGACCGGGCTTCGGGGGGACGCCACCCGAGCTTCTTTCGCACCTTGGCCCAGTTGGAGGCGGCGAAAACGTGCAGCGGCGCTCGCTCCCCCTCGATCGCTCCGAAGGGAAGCACGGAGCGCAGGGCCTCGACCGTATTGGGGTGCCGGGCCACCTCGATTCGACCGTTTCCGACCTCGGCCACGGTGTGCGCGTCGGAGCCGGCGCCGACGGGCAGACCGAAGCGCGCGGCGAGTTCGCCACCGCGGCGATTGGCCCCGGACGATCGCAGGCGCGCGTTGAAGGCCTCGATGACCTCGGCCGACGGCGCGAGCTGTTCGGCGTACCGTCCGCCTCCTCCCTTGCCCGCCGCGTACGGATGGGGAAGGTAGACGATTCCATCCTGCTCCCGGATCTTCCGGCAGCACTCCTCGGCCGGGGTCCCCTTCGGAATCTCGTCCTTCAGATGCAGCCCGATCACGTCGATCCCCTCGGCCACCTTCACCTCTTCGCCCGCGATCACGTGGTCGGGGTGCCGAGCTGCCATCTCGAGCGCCACGTGAATCCGATTGTGGTCGGTGATCGCGATCCGCTCGACCCCGCGGGCCAGCGCCCGCTCGAGCACCGCCTCGGGGTCCGAGAGGGAGTCCCAGGAGCCCCAGGTGTGCAGGTGCAGGTCGAGCCGCATTGTCCCGACCTCTTCACGGCGGATCCGGTCGAGCAGGGCGAGCGCCGCGGACTCGAGGGCCTCGCGGGTCCCGTCGTTGTCGAGAACGTCGTCGGCCTTCCGTCGCTTCTCGTCGGGGTCCCCCTGGCTCGCGATCATCCGGCGGGCACCTGCGGGATCCATCGCCCGGTCCTCGACCATCCGGCGCAGCCGCTCGGTCTCGGCGGCATGCACCACCACCACACGGTCCATCGTGCCCTCGAGCCCCGCCTCGAAGAGCAGCGGGATCTCGTTCAGGATCAGTTCCGTGCCCTGCTCGGCGAGCTCGCGCACCTCGTCCTCGCGCAGGCGGGCGATGATCGGGTGCAGGATCCCCTCGAGCTCCCGGCGGGCCTCGTCGTCGTCGAATACCCGCCCGCGCAGCCGGTCGCGGTCCAGGGACCCGTCCTCGCGGAGCATCTCCGCCCCAAACCACTCCACGACCCGCTCCAGGCCCGCGGAGCCGGGCGCGACCGCCCGGCGTGAGAGTTCGTCGGCATCGATGCGGGGGACGCCCGCGGCCTCCCAGAGGCGACCCACGGTGGACTTTCCCGAGGCCACGTTCCCGGTCAGACCGATCTGGACGGGCACCGGGGCGCTCACCTCACTCCAACCCGACCGTTTGGGTGCGGAAACGCCACGCGAGCCAGCCCGCGATCAGAAGCAGCGCGCCGCCCAGCGCCCAGCCTGTCCCGACATGGGTCGAGGTCCAGCGCCAGCCCTCGCCGCCCACGGCCCCCAGGGCGAGGTAGACCCCGAGCCAGATCCCGATACCGATGACGTCGAACGAGAGAAAGCGGATGTACGACATGTGGTTCATTCCGGCGGTCACCGGCATCAGGGTACGCACGTACGAGATCGGGCGTCCGAAGGTGACTGCGAGTGCGGAGTGTCGCTGGAAGAGGCGGGTGGTGAGTCCCTCGTAGCGCCTGAGCACCCGACCGGCCCAGCCGGGCGCGTGCAGGAAGCGGTCGGCGCCCCGGCGCCCCAGCCAGTACCCCGTGCTGTCACCGACCAGCGCGCCGGCCGCCGAGGCGGCCACGAGAACGGGGATCGAGCCCCACCCCTCACCGATCGCGAGGGCGGTGGCGATCGCCAGGGCCGTGCCCGAGGGGGCCAGAAACCCGATCAGGAAGCTGGTCTCGACGAAGGCCAGCAGGAAGAGGAGCGCCGGCCCCCAACTCTGCACCAGCTCCGGCAGCGAGGCCGTCATCGACTCACCGCCGCCCTCCGCGCACGCCCTCGACATAGAGGTCGTCATCGGTCCCGAACTCCCCGTCGGTCCCCGCAGAGATCACCCGAAAGGTGTTGCCCTGCGACTGGAGCCGGTACGGGTTGCCCCAGGCGTCGGTATAATACCGGTCGTCACGATACCGACTCTGCAGCCAGCGTTCGAACTCGCCGTGGCCCAGGGGAAGCTCCCCCCGACTGGTGACGTGCACCTCGAGGTCCGCCACGATCTGCTTCAACTCCTGGTTCGTCATCCAGCCCAGGGCAGGCTGCGCCACGGGGCTGACGAAGTTCAGGATCGCCGCACGGGAGTCCTCGACGTAGAGGCCCACGCCCAGCGCCACCAGAAGCAGGAGAAACACCTTTCCTTTCGTCATGATCTCTCGGTCATCGGTTGGTCCTGATCATCTCGATCGGCTCCCGCGACGCATGCGCGCCGCCCACCGCAGGTAGCGAAGCAGCTCCCGGTCCGACCCCGTGGCGGTCGGCTCGCCGTACGCGGTCTCGTTGCGCCAGCGCAGATAGGCGGCCGGAGGCAGGGGGAGGAAGGGAGGGCGACGCCACCAGCCACGCCGGCGGGCGGCCCAGGCCAGACCGATCAGGTCCGGCCAGGCCCCCGGGTGCCGGAGCGCCACGAGCATCAGTCGTCCGTATGGTCCCACTTCCCCCCCTCGGCAAAACCCGACACCATTCCTGTCGTCCCCCGTCGAATCCTCGTCGGGACCCCCGGCCGGGTTCGGGGTAGACGAACGCAGCCAATGTAGCATTGAGCCCATGGAGCCTGAAAGGTGGCCGAATGCTTCGAGCCTCTGTCCCAGCGGTGACCGGATGACCGACTTCAACGCGTATGTGAGCCCCGAATACCCCGTCCTCTATTCACTCGAGGACGACGAGACGGCCCTTTCCCTGGCCCTGCTCGTGAACGGGATCCCCTCGTTTCTGGCGACCGTTCCGGTGGAGCCCGATCAACTCGACACGGTGCTGGGATCGCTGGATTCCGGAGATGTCCGGGTCGCGGTGGTCGGAATCTCGGTCGATGGCACCGAGATCGAAGCCGCCGGACCCGAGGCCGAGTCCGAGCCCTGGAAGGCCGCCACTCAGGCTCCCGGTTTCGATGCGACGCCCCGGGAATCAACCGGTTCCGAGGGCCTCCCCGCGGCCTTCCTGAGTCTCGTCTGCCAGGATGGACGCCGGATCGGCGTTGCCCGGATCGTGGCGCGTCGCCGGACCGCCTCGCCCGAAGAGGTCGCCCGGTACGTGCTCAAGGAGATTACGCGGGGCGTTCAGGTCCCCGATCTGGCCTCGGCGGGCTGACCCGACCGATCCCCCTCCACCCACCACTCTCGCCTCGAACCGATTCGACCCATGGTCCAGATTTCGCTCTTCCCGCAAGGCACCCGGGTCCGCGTCCGACGCGGATCCCTTCCCATCGACTCCCAGATGCTCGGCCGCGAGGGCCTCGTGCTCCGCCACGACCACATCGTCCCCCGGCAGGTCGTGGTCCAGCTCGACGGTGAGGAGCGACTCCGCACCTTCACCGACGAGGAACTCGAGGCGGTTCGGACGGTGCAGGACGCCGGCGACGCCGGGAGCCCCGGACCCGGCATGTCTCCCGCAGGGGGATAATCTCCCGCAGGGGAACCTCGCTCCGATTGGACCCATCCATCACCCCGGTTTATCTTATCGTGCTGTGCAGTTCGGGCCGGCGATCGAATCGCCCGCTTCCGGACGACACCGATCTACCTTCCTGGAGACGTATGGATGGCGACTGAGATGACGGGTTCCGAGACCACTGCTGCGACGCGCGACCTCCATGGACTCGACCGCGAGGACCTCCTCCGGTTCTACCGGACCATGGTGACCGCCCGACGGGTGGACGACCGCGAGATCAGCCTGAAGAGACAGAACAAGATCTTCTTCCAGATCTCGGGAGCGGGGCACGAAGCCATCCAGGTCGCGATGGCCAGCCGCATGCGGCCGGGCTCCGACTGGTTCTACTTCTACTACCGGGACCGCGCCTTCGCGCTCGCGCTGGGGCAGACCCCCCTCGACCACCTCCTGCAGGCGGTGGGTGCCGAAGACGACCCGGCTTCGGGTGGGCGTCAGATGCCCGCCCACTTCGGTGCCCGCGACCTGCGGATCGTGAGCACGTCGTCTCCCACCGGGACCCAGTTCCTGCAGGCAGTGGGGACGGCCGAGGCCGGCTGGCGGGGCCGGAAGCTCTCGGAGATCCGCGAGGTGATGGAGGACTTCGAGGACGACGAGGTCGTGGTGGTCTGCACCGGCGACGGCACGACCTCGGAGGGGGAGTTCTGGGAGGCGCTGAACACCGCCTGCAACCTGAAGCTCCCGGTGGTCTTCCTGGTCGAGGACAACGGGTACGCGATCTCGGTTCCGGTCGAGGTGCAGACCGCGGGCGGGAGTGTCTCGAAGCTGCTCACGGGGATGCCGGACCTCGAGATCCTGGAGTGCGACGGCACCGACATCCTCGAATCGTACGCCTGCTGCGGCGAGGCGATCGAGTACTGCCGGAGCGGGAAGGGGCCGGCGCTAGTGCACGCACACACGGTCCGCCCCTATTCGCACTCGATGTCCGACGACGAGCGGGCCTACCGCACCGAGGAGGAGCGCGAGGCCCAGGCGGCGCGAGATCCCCTGGTGCGGACCCGGAGCCTCCTGGTGGAGCTCGAAATGGCCACCGAAGAGGAGCTCGACGCCCTCGAACAGGAGGTGAAGGACGAGGTCGCCGCCGCCTCGGACGAGGCCCTCGAACATCCGCAGCCGGCCGCCGAGACCGCCATGAAGTGGCTCTTCTCGGAAGAGGTCGACCCGACCTCGGCCGACTTCGACACCGAGGACGAGCCGGCGTACGAGGACGACAAGGAGTACACCATGGTCGACCTCCTCAACCTGTGCATGCGCGACGAGATGGAGCGCAACGCGGGGATGCTGGTGTTCGGCGAGGATGTGGCCGACGCGTCGCGCGAGGGGACGCTCGAACAGGTCAAGGGCAAGGGCGGCGTCTTCAAGGTGACCCACGGGCTCCAGCGGCAGTTCGGGGGCACTCGGGTCTTCAATTCGCCCCTGGCCGAGGCCAACATCGTGGGGCGTGCGATCGGGATGGCCCTGCGGGGGCTGAAGCCCGTCGTCGAGATCCAGTTCTTCGACTACATCTGGCCGGCCTTCCACCAGATCCGCAACGAGCTGGCCACGATGCGCTACCGCTCGGGGAACACCTGGTCATCGCCGGTGGTGATCCGCACCACCTACGGGGGCTACCTGAAGGGGGGTGCGATCTATCACTCGCAGACCGGCGAGACGCTCTTCACGCACACCCCGGGGCTGCGGGTAGTCCTGCCCTCGAACGCCGAGGACGCGAACGGCCTGCTGCGCACGGCGATCCGGTGCGAGGACCCGGTGCTCTTCCTCGAGCACAAGCACCTGTACCGCCAGGTCTACAACAAGGGCCGGTATCCGGGCAACAACTACATGATCCCCTTCGGCAAGGCCAAGGTCGTGCGCGAGGGGACCGATCTGACGGTGGTCACCTGCGGGGCGCTTGTGAAGCGGAGCCTCGATGCGGCCAAGGTCGCGGCGAAGGAGGGGATCGAGACCGAGGTGATCGACCTGCGCACCCTGAACCCGCTCGACATGGACCGGATCGGGGAGTCGATCAAGAAGACCAACAAGGTGATCGTGGCGTACGAGGACTCCCTCTCGTGGGGGATCGGCTCCGAGATCGCGGCGCGGATTGCCGACGATCTGTTCCCCTGGCTCGATGGGCCGGTGCGGCGGGTGGCTTCGATGGACACCTGGGTGGCGTATGCGCCGCAGCTGGAGCAGGAAATTCTGCCGCAGACCGAGAATGTTCTGGAGGCGATTCGGGAACTGCACGCGTATTGAGGGCGGGGATGAGGACCGGGGGCCCCACTTCGTCGCCCGGTTGGAGCCTTTCGGGGCTCGTGTTTCCGAAGCCGCCGGACTCCAAATGCTCCTTCGTGGGGCCCCCGGTCCTCACCCCCTTCTGCTGGTATTTTCGGGCGTCGTGTCCTCTAGCCGCCGCGGACTCCTGAGGCTACTCGACGAGACGTCGGTCAAATCGGAAGGCCCGGGTGGAGACGATCCGGACCTTGCCGGCCTCGGGGTGGCGTGGGTTCACGAGAACGTTCTCTTCCTCCCACACCACAGCCGATGGCACCCGGAGCAGAAGGGACTCTCCACGCGCCGCCCAACGGTCCCCGATCGTCCGACATGCAGGATGATCCGGGCGATCGGCCCAGTCCTCGGGGAGATCCTCCAGCCGGATCTGTTCGGCGGAACTCGGGTCTGGGGCCTGCACCTGGATGGCCACGAGGTCCCGCGGCAAATCCTCAGGGTCCACGTGGACCAGCATTTCGAGCACCGCAAGAGACAGGTTGCTTGACGCATAGACGACCGGGGTCCCGACCGAATTCCAACGCCCCCCGTACAAGCGCGCACCCTCTCCATCCAGGTCCTGATACGGCGCCCGGGCGAGCCGCCAGATGGTCTCGCCCTTCAGCTGTAGACTCCGTGCTCGATCCGTCCCAGAGACTGCTCCACCATCCGGGCACCAATGTCACTGGCCAACAGGTCCAGGGGTCGTCGACCGCCCAGAGCCCGGTTCGGCTTTCGTAGCCAGCGGTAGGCGGCCTCGGCGTCCCCCAGCGCCTCCTCGGCGCGGCTGATCACCCGCACCACCCGAGCCAGGCGATCCGATTCCACAGCAGAAAGCGGCTGCTTCTTCGTCTTCTTCCGGGTGAGCGACCGTCTCGACCCGACGAGCTCATACATCTCGTTCGCCGACAAGAGACCGGCCTCGATCACGTGCTCCACGGCCGGGTAGGGGATCCCAGACCGTACCGCATCGGCAAGGTCGAGATCCGAATGAATGCCGGTGGAAAGCGCCTTTTCTCCACCGAGCCGCTCTGCCAGGGTTGCGGATGTCATCGGGATCACCTCACGGTAGTGTGAGCAAGTGGCACAGTAAATATGCGCAACTGCCCCTACGTGCGTCAAGTGGTCCCAAATCATCGCTTTCAGCGACCCGCCTTGACGAGCACGCGCAAGACCCTGTCCCGGGGCTACTCCCGTTCTTCCACGTCCGTTTAGTGCCCCCAGGGGGCGGGGGGGGTGTCGGGCAGGGGCTCGCTTAGGTCGAAGTCGACGCGCCAGGTCCATTCGCCGTTGCGGATGGTTCCGTAGACGTACTCGACGCCGGGCTCGATGATGATGCGCCAGCCTCGGACGGAGCCGTCGGCGTACTCCTGGTCGTAGCGGAATTCCTGACGGTTGGCGCTGCCGGGGGTCTCGGTGAAGCCGCCGTACTGCGTGACCTCGCTCTCGGTGCCGTCGGGCTCCCGGTGGTCGTGGCGCAGCTCGAGGCGATCGTCGACCTTCCGGATGATCCAGGTGCGGGAGCGGTCCCACTCGCCGTTCATCTGCTCGATGTGG
>REBS01000039.1 GCA_007692605.1 Gemmatimonadales bacterium | reverse complement strand
ACCTCCTGGCCGCGCGCCTGGACGGAGAAGTGGGGCCGCGTGCCATCGATCCGGGCGCCGTGGTCACGGCCGCGAGCCGGGAGACCAACGGCACGAGCTCCGTGGCGCGGAGCCTGGGGGCGGGGCTGGTCCTGACCGGCTCCATCGTCGGTGGCGCCTCGAGCATCGTCGTGAGCGCGGAGCTGTCGGACGTGGCGGACGGCTCGCTCCGGGCGAGCGCGTCGTCCACGAATCACCCGGACTCGCTCACGGTGATCGCCGACCGCCTCATCGTCCAGCTCCTGAGCCTGGGCGCGGGCGAGTACACCACCTCGATCGCGACCCTCACGAGCACCTCTCCCGGCGCTGTCCGAGCGTACCTCCGGGGCAGGCAGGCCTTCCGCGAAGGCCGCTACATGGAGGGCATTGCCAGCCTCGACGAGGCGCTGGCCATCGACTCGGCCTTCGCGCTCGCCGCCATCGCCCGTGAGGACGGAGCCACGAATGCGCTGACGGTGGGCGGGGCTGGCGGCCTGGCGCGAGCGTGGCGTCACCGGGACCGTCTCGGTCCCCGGGACCTGATGTACCTGGAGGCGCGTCTGCCGCAGACGCCGCGGACGGGCGCCGAGAACCTCGCGATCTTCGAGCGCCTGACGCGTGAACAGCCCGACCGCGTCGAGGCCTGGTACTGGCTCGGGGAGCACGTCTTCCATGCTCCCGGACTCGTCCGTGACGCGGAATGGGCGGCGCGCGTACGCGCGATCTTCGGGAAGACGCTCGAGCTGGACCCCGGGTACTTCCCGGCCGTGGACCATCTCATCCTCTTAGAGCTGAAGTTCGGTACGCCCGAGCAACTCCGGTCAATCTCCGAGAAGTTCTACCAACGTCCCGAAGCCGCGGCCGCGCTCTTGTGGCCGGGCCTTCAAGGCATCGCTCGCGGCGAAGAGCTGTTCACGTATGACATCGACTGGCTGCGAACGGCCGACGGCAACGGGCTGGTATTCGCTCCCCTGTGGCCGATTTTTGCCCCGGACCAGACGCCGGACGACTTCGTTCCCTACGTCGAGGCCGCCTTTCGTGAGGCGCGGAATCGCGCGGGGATCGACATCACGCTGGCCCTCGCATTACAGAACGAGTACGAAGTCAACCTCGCGATGGGCCGGCCCGCGCGCGCCGAGGCGGTGCGGGAGGAACGAATCCGGAACGGGTTCGTGTCCCGCCACGGCCGCGCGACCATCTACGACGCGGTCTGGGACGGCGTGGCGCCCGGTGATGCGGCCGCCGCGGTACGGCTGATCGATGACCGCATCCGAAGCGCGTCCGGCCGCACCCTTTCCATCGCAGATGCTCGCGACCTCACGGCCGCGGAGGTCTGGCGAAACCGGCTGGACCCGGCTCGTGCCGACGTCGCGGCGGCGGCAGGCATCCGGGGTGCCGCGCGGCAGACCCCCCATCCGGAGAACCTCGAGCTGGAAGGGATGGCGCTGCTCATCGAAGCGTGGGCCCAGGCTCGGGCCCGTGACCCGCGTGCCAGGACCTCCCTCGATCGCCTCGTCGCCATCATTGCAGACGATCCTGGATCCACGGGGCTGACGAGCAGATTCGACCTCGTAAACTTCTGGGGGCTCCTCGCAGTGGCCGCGATCCATGAGGAGATCGGAGACTTCGCGGGCGCCGTCGAGACGCTGGACAGAGCCCCCTGGAACGTGGGCAAGCGCAACACCTCCCCCTTCTGGCGCGAGCAGGGACGACTTGCCGCGCTCGCGGGCGACACGGACCGGGCGCTGCTCGAATATCGGCGCTGGCTCAAGCTGCACGCAGATGCGGAGCCGTCCGTCATCCCGGAGGTCGAGGCCGTACGCGCGGAGGTGGAGCGGCTGGAGATTCTTCATTCCGCCTCCACGGGACCGACGGGATGACAGAGCCCATTACCTTCTTCCAGGAGCTCAAGCGCCGCAACGTCATCCGTGTCGGCGCGGCCTACGCGGTCGTCGCCTGGCTGCTCATCGAGGTGAGCGACACCATCTTTCCGAGGCTGGGGCTTCCGGAGTGGACGGTGACGTTCGTCATCATGCTGCTCCTGCTCGGCCTGCCGATCGCCCTCTTCCTGGCCTGGGCCTACGAACTGACGCCGGACGGGCTCAGGCGGGACTCGGAGGTGGTCACGCAGCAGAAGGCGACGACGGGATCCCGGCGTCGGATGGACCGCTTCATCGTGGCCGGGCTCGTCCTCGTCATCGCACTCATGGCGGGCGAGCGGATCTGGTTCGCGGGGGAGAGTGCGCCGTCGCCGTCGGCTGCGCCGGGCGAAGTCTCCATCGGCGTGCTGGCCTTCGCCAACATGAGCGAGGACCCGGGAAACGAGCACTTCGCCGACGGCATCTCGGAGGAGATCCTGAACATCCTGGCCGCGGTCGAGGGGATCCGGGTGGCGTCGCGCACCTCGGCATTCTCCTTCAACGGACAGGGCGCGGGGATCCCGGAGATTGCCCGCGCGCTGAACGTGTCCCACGTGCTGGAGGGATCCGTCCGGCGGCAGGGCGGAAGGGTCCGGATCACGGCGCAGCTCATCGGGGCGAACACGGACGGTCACCTCTGGTCGCAGGCGTACGACCGGGACCTCACCGATATCTTCCAGGTCCAGGAGGAAATCGCCCGCGCCATCACCGGCGCTCTCGAAGATGTGCTGGGGATGCGCCGTGTCGTGGTGGAGGCCTCGACAGAAAACCTGGAGGTCTACGATCGCTTCCTCAGAGGAAGGGCTCTCTTCCACAATCGGACCGAACTCGACCGGGCCATCGCGGATCTCCACTGGGCCGTGGAGCAGGAACCCGGCTTCGGAGAGGCATGGACCTACCTGGCGGCGGCATACTCCGTGGTAACTGGTGGATATCCGACCGAACTTTCCATGCGGGCGGCTCGTGACGGAGCGGCGGACGCGATCGGCCACGCCAGCCGCCTCGCTCCTGAGGATCCGCTTGTGCTGGCGATCCGGGGGACCATGGGGTCCGACGCGGGCGACTTCGTGGGTTCGATGGATCTCCTTCGCCGGGCCGCAGGCATGCGCACCTCAGATTCCACTCCACTCTTCTGGTACGGGCTGCACCTGCTCACGGCTGGCTATCTGACGGAATCCCTCGAAGTGCTGGAGCGGGCCGCCGCGATGGATCCGATGTCGGGCGTAGTTCAGGGTTGGATTGCGCAAGCTCATATGGCCCTGGGGAACATGGCAGAAGCCGAGACCCATTCGCGACACGCCGTGGATCGCGGTTGGGATGCGGCGGCGCTGTTCATCGCCCTCGAACTCAACCGTCGCGGGGAGCTGGAGCGGGTGGCCGACTGGTGGCCCGATTGGACCACGACAGTAAGGGGCTCCGACCTCGAATGGGAAGGGTTCGACGGGGAAAGTGTGGAGGACATCCTCGAGAGGGCCATTGCCGTTGCCAGGGACGGTGATTTCCGGTCCTATTCGCTCCGAGGCGCCTGGTACCGCTCGTCCCCGGGGCTGCGCGAGCACCCGAAGTTCTTCGAGCTCGCACGCCAGGTGGGTCTGGTGGAGCTGTGGGAAACCCGCGGCTACCCGCCCGGCTGCACGCGGCTCGTCCTGGCCGGAGGAGAACGCCTGGACTGCCCGGGGATGCGGTTGCCGCTTCCATGAGTCTGAACGCGCCCATCGGCGCCCGGCCCACCGGTTGGACGTGGCCGCAACGTCATCCGTGTCGGCGCGGCCTGCGCGGTCACCTGGCTGCTCATCGAGGTCACCTGCTGCCCACGTAAGTATACGGTCAATCTCTTCAATACTGCTGGTTAATGTACTTTGATACCACTGCAGTTGTATGTAGTGAAAATGTATGTCATCTAATATTTTGGAAAATTCAGAACTGTTCATTTGGTCAAAACGCCCGTGTCGTCTTTCACGCGAGTATTTTTCTGACAATAAGCTCCAACGCTCATCAAGCATTTGTCCATTTTCTACGAGCCTTGGGTATGTAGAGTGGTACAATTTCACAATTGAACGAATAAGAACTTTATTCTTATAAGTGTTGATTTCATTTCCAGAAACAGCAGATTGAAAAGAACCCGAAATAGGGTAAAAAGTTTGTTGCCCCACAAAAAGATAGTTGCCTAGCAACCTATCTATATCGTTTCTATCATCGGTGAAATTCCATGCGACCTCGTTGTTCATTTGGTTAAAGGCTTCTATTTTGGGTTCTATTCTATCTAGAACAAATTCTATAAATGTTTTGTCATCTATAAGGTCACTGTTAATACCTGCTAAAAATTCTCTTTCTGCTATTTGATGTTTTCTTGTTTCATTCCAGTTGTTGATCTGTAAAGCAATCAAAATCCCAATTACCACCAGCAGGATTTCGCCAGTGGCGTAGAGGAGGTACTTTCGAGCATCCCGCTGTTCGATCAGTTTTTTGCGGATGGTGCGGAAGATTTTTAGCATGCCAGAATCGCGGATTTGCACGGATTATTAGATTTCACGGATGCCAGAATCGCGGATTTGCACGGATCATTGAATTTCACGGATGCAGTCTGTCCCGTAGGGACTGAATATGGGTAGAAACAAGGGGAGCGGATGGGAATGCCAAACGCCCTTTTCGAGAGTAGTAGGGCAGGGACCCCGGGGCAAGCAGGTCCCGAGAGCGCTCACCGCAGGCGTCGGACCATGAATGAGGAGGGCGTCTGGTCGAGGTCGAGCGGGGGCTCGGAGTCGAAGTCGAGCGCGGCCTAAGGCGGGCCGCGCGCGGGGGACAGGCCGGGTGGGTGCGAGGCGAGCCCGAGGTGGCGCAGGATGGCCTAGAAAGCTGTTGAAGAAGTACGGGGACCACCGGGAAGGGGTCTTGTGTGTTCCGGGCGAGGCGGGATCGGGCGAGCGATGCATTCGCATCGTTGCCCGATTCCAACGAAGATCCGGGGCCACAACCCCCTTTCCCCCTTCGGGTTGGGGCAGCATGGGGCCATCTCGGTCGTTGGCTCGCCTCACCATAGCGAATGCGATAATTTCGACGAACCGCCTACGAGTTGGCCCCATGGTGCGCCCAACGGTGGCGCCCCGTACTTCTTCAACGGCCTTCTAGACGGGGGCGGGGTCGGTGAGGAACTCGGAGGATGCGCATCTCGGCGCCGCAGTCGGGGCAGGCGAGAGGCGCCACCTCGTAGATGCGGGCGATGAGCCGGGCCCAGCGGGAGCGGTCGGCGGTGGAAAGCGGGCTCGGGGGTGGACAGCGGGCTCGGGGGTGAGGGCTCCGCGTGCGATCCGGGCGGTGCGGCATCCTGGACGCTCGGGCTCTCGGCATCCGCGCACGCATCGGCCGCGAGGGTCGACGACCCGCTTTCGCAGGCGTGCGCGTTCGGGGCGAGGACGCCGTGGTAGCAGTGATGATGGACGCGGGGCGGCGGGATGAGGCGGCTGAGCGCCTGGAGGAAGTCGAGGGGCGAGAGGCGGAGGAGATCGGGGCCGCCGGGCAGCGGCCGCGCCGGCCGAGCGGCGGAGCGGGGAATATCGCACGTTCGCGCTCTTTTGCGTCCGCGATCGTGCGATTTACACCCTTGGAGGTATCAAATCGCACAACCGTCCTCCGCCCGGCCGAGCGATCGTGCGATTTATAACCTCAGAGGTAGCGAATCGCACGACGGCTCCCGGTTTTCCTCGCCATTGTGCGATTTGCACCCTTCCGCAGCCTGTCGGCTTCTGCGGGTCGCCGCACACCAGCACACACCCCTGACGGCCAGGCATGGACGGCCGCGGCCGCGACGCTTCGTCGCCTTCATGATACGCGACGGGAGGAGAGCGGCAGCGCGCCGAGCGGGTGCTGCGCGCGTGGGAGGAATTCCTGGCGGAGCGCGGAGCCACGCCGATGGACCGGATCGAGATCGCGGGTATCCGACTCGTTGTCGATTTCATGACCGGGGAGAGCCACGCCACGCGGCCTATAGGCAGGCCCTGCGAGGCCCACCGCCAACGAGGTCACCGCGGCAGCTTCACCTCGAACGAAATCGCGTCCAGTTGCTCGGGCGCCCTCCCGATCCCGCGCAGGAACGGAAGCCAGCGCGGGTCGCCATGGACACTTGCGAACTCCGGGCTGTACGCGACCCAGCCAAGGTCCTCCTGGTTCGCCACGGCCCGCTCAAGCCACGCGAAGGCGTCATCGGCCTCCCCGCGATACGCCAGTCCACCGGCGATGTGGATGGCCCAATCGCCCGCGTACCCGTCCATCAATCCGGCCAGCGCTTCGTCGGATTCGATGGGGCGGCCGAGTGCGTGGTAGACATGAACGAGGCCGATCAAACGAGCCACTTCCATCGGTTCCTTCTGCACCTCGGCCAGCGCGGCCTCTCCGTGACCCAGTGCCAGCAGCGCCTGGCCAATCATCCAATGCACCGCATTCATGTCCGGAGCCAGCTCCCGCGCGCGGCGGAAACTCGCGAGCGCCGCATCGGGACGAT
Source organism: Gemmatimonadales bacterium (assembly GCA_007692605.1). Lineage (GTDB taxonomy): Bacteria > Gemmatimonadota > Gemmatimonadetes > Longimicrobiales > Gaopeijiaceae > SLBA01. The sequence continues at coordinate 279 of REBS01000039.1, read as the reverse complement.
GGTCCGCGTAATAGGCAGTGCCAAGGTTGAAATGAGGGATGGGGTTCAACGGGTCGCGCGCGACATCGTACTCGGAAAGCGCGATCACCTCCTCGCGCCGGCCGAGCGTACGCAGAAGGTCCGTGCCGTGGGCGGCAGTCGGCGCCAGCTCCTGTGCCTGCTCGTAGTGACGCGCCGCCTGGGCCAGGTTACCGTCGTGAGCCATGGCGATCCAGCCGAGCTGAGCGTGCGCTGCTGCATACTCCGGATCGAGCGCAAGCGCTTTTTCAATCGCCTCGC
>REBS01000028.1 GCA_007692605.1 Gemmatimonadales bacterium | reverse complement strand
ACGAGGGGAGCGACGATCCTCGCCCTGGAATACGACCCCGAGAATGAAGTCCTGTGGGCCGTGGCCGGCGTACCCAATCCCGACCTCGATGTGGCACGTGTTCGGCAGGCGTTTCAGGGGGATGACCCCGAACTCCGCGAGGAGCTTCCGAGAATGTTGATCGATCATGTTATGGTCGGTGTGGATCCATGGTCGGAGGACGTGGTTGCAGAAGAGCGTTTCCACATTCGACCCGTGTCCCTGAGAAGCGCGCAGCAGTACGAAGTGAGTGAGGATGGAGCGACGGTCTCGATTATTCGGCCGGTGGTCGTGAGGTGAGGGGGCCGGCCGTGCGAACGGGGGCACCTTCGTATAACGGGCACGTAATACGAAATCCGCCTCCTATCGATTTGGGGAGTGAGCGATGAGGAAAGGTACCGTAGCTCTACTGCCGGCGATGCTGATCGTATCTACGAGCTGCTCGGAGGACAGCCGCTCTTTGCCTGCAGTCGAAGCCCCGAACCGCGTCGCGGTCCCTACGGTGGTGGCCGGCGCGGTGGACGGACCGGGGGCTTTGGGAAGAGTGGCCCATGTGGAAATGGGACGTTCGGGGGAGATCCTGGTGGCCGATGGGCAAGCCCAAGCTATTTTGGTTTTCGACCAAGAGGGAGAGTACAGTCGGACGATAGGGCGAGCTGGAAGTGGACCAGGGGAGTTCACCCAGGTGACCCGGATAGGGTGGACGCAGGATACGCTCTGGACATCCGATCCCTTCGCGAGCCGGATCCACTTGTGGGACGCGGACCTGCGATTCGTACGCACCATCACCACAATGATGCCGGCACCACCTCCTGGAGCGCTTGGGGTTTTCACAGGTGCCTGGATGGCGGAGTCCTGGGTCCTTGGTGTACCAGCTGCGATGGGGCCTCACCCGGGGATTCCGTTGTTGCTGGTCTCTGAGGACGGGTCCGAAATCCGGGAACTTCCCCCGATTTCGACGGAAGGGCAGATGGTTCCAATGGAGTTCAGCAGTGGTCCGTTCGACGTGTCAAACCCCTGGTCTGATGCTCCCCTTTGGCTCAATGCTGCTGACGGAGAATCGATCGTCATCGTGGGCCGACGCGTTGCTGAGGAGCCAGATCGAGCCGAGTTCATGGTGACCCGGATCGGTGTGAACGGAGATACGCTCCTCCATCGAGGAGTCGAGTACGCTCCAGAAGCCATGGACCCTGACCATGCGAACGATCGACTTGGCGAGCTCGCCGAGCAGGTGGCACGGGCCCGCTCGATCCCGGTGCCCGAAGCGCTGCGAGTGATCAGCGCCAACCTGACGCCCCCAGCATTCTTCCCACCTGTGAGCGAGCTGGTTCCTGGCCGAGACGGCACCATTTGGCTGCGGCGGGAGATGCATCGAGCGGACTCGGTGGATTGGCACGTATTCACGGCCGATGCGGAACCGCTCTCGCGCGTCCGGTTGCCGGTGGGGTTCGACGTTCAAGGGGCTGAACTGGACCGGGTATGGGGCGTCGTCAGGGACTCCCTGGAGATCCCGTTTGTTCAGATCTACGACATCCACTCCCCATCCAACTGAGCGTGGCGACGAGCGGTGGACTTCGTACAACTGCGAGGGTTTTCGGCTCCGGGTCGCTTGGCGCCGTCCCTCCGGCCCAACTTCCTCTGCGTGTCACGCCTCGCGCGGTTGCAGGAGCCGCGCCACTCGGGGAAGTTCGGAAACCCCTGATCTATCTGACGTAGGCTCCCGAAATACGGAGGCCCGGTGATCTACGGAGCCAGGTTATGCCAGTGAGCGGCGTCGCGATCCGGACCGTAATTGTCCAGGGACTGTGGATGGCGGTGGCAGGTATTTTGGTCACTGACCCCGTCGGCGCCCAGTCCTTCCCCCTTCGAGGTGTCCTGGTGCAAGGGGCGGACGAGTCGTTCGTGATCGAATCACGCGTACAAGTCCCTTGTCTATGGGGATTTCTGTATGGCGTGCGGTCGGATTATGTGAGGAGCGGAGAGTCAGCTCCAGAGAGTGTAGTGGTCACGTTGGCGTTCTTCACCGAGGAGCGATGGACCAGCCTCGTTGACCGAGGTGGTCGCGCACCCGAGGACCTTCGACCAGACATGGCCGATGGTCGGATAAGGTTGCAATTGCCGAGCGATGGAGGACGCCCGTATTTCCAATATCAGCGAGGATATACCGAGTTCTCTCCCCGCCGATGGGTGCCGGAAGGCGCCGAGCCCTTTCTCGCTGGCCTCGGTATCTCCACACGGCTCAGTAGCGACGGACGGCTTGTCGCCCCTGATCAAATCCAACATGCCCCAACGGAAACCGAGGCCATGTGGACCATCCTGGGGCGGACAGACTGCGAGGCGCCGTGATCCAGACGTGGGAGAACATATGCGAAGGGGAAACGAAGTAGCGACAGGGCGAAACATGCGCCGCGGCGCTCAGGCAAGTCTCCGGCTTAGCCTGCTGATCGTGGTGGCCACTGGCTGCAGTGAAGATGGTGAGGGCGGCCTGCCCAACGACGTTGTGATCGATTCCCTTTCCAGTGGAGGGCTCCGCGTGAGTAATCCGGCAACGGGTGTCTGGGCTGCGGACCGATCAGCGGGCTGGGAGTTGATCGAGGAGTCGCGGATCGGGCGAGTGGAGGGGGAGGGTCCCGATGTGTTTGGCAACGTGGGCTCCGTCATCGAGGGCCCCTTGGGACGTGTATGGGTTGCTGACACGCAGGCCGCGGAAATCCGCGTCTTTGAGCGCGACGGCACGTTCGTGCGGTCCGTGGGTCAACAGGGCGAAGGCCCCGGTGAGTTCGGGCGGCTTGCGAGCGTTCACGCTGCCCCCGACGGTACTGTTTGGGCCGATGACGCGAGACTTCGTCGATGGGTGGTGTTCGACTCCGCCGGCGCCCACGTGGCGGTCCATGCGGGTAGTAGTAACGTGGGGGGTGGGGTTCGCCGCTGGACCAACGATGGGCGCCTCCTTGAAGTGAGCGTACGCTTCGAGCCGGGGATGGCCATGTCGGATGCGCCGACGATCTATTCGGTCCGTCGGCTCGACCCTGAAGGAGGATTGGGCCAGCCTGATACAATCCCGGCTCCTGAATCGGCCGAGCCGGAGCGGGTCCGGTTCGTTGACGCGGACGGAGTGCGGAGGATCACTCGGGTGGTGCCCCTCGTTGGCAATCCGACGATCAGGCTGGGGTTCGAGGGGGACTTCTGGGTCACGGACGGAGGCGAACGGTACGTGATCCATCGCCTTGACCTCGAGAGGGACACGCTGCTGGCCGTGGAACGCGCGTACGAGCCCGTCCCGGTGCCGTCTCATGTGCGCGCGGAAGCGCTGACCGAGCTGGAGCCTCCCGAGGGTATGCGGTCGAGTGACAATGATCCCGATCGAATCCCGGCAAACTATCCTGGATTCAATACCTTCTACCCTTCCACGGATGGTTCCCTCTGGGTACGCCGACAGGTGGACGGGGGGCTTGAGGCGCTGGATGTATTTGATCCGGACGGGATCTACCTCGGTCAGGTCGATTTCCCAAGCGACATGTCGGGATTCAGAATCAATCTCATCACAGAGGATCGGATCTACGGGGTTGGGACAGACGATCTCGATGTCCCAGCGGTCGTGGTTCTGCGGATCCAGCGGCAATGAAGACTTCTGTTAGGCCAGGGATCGTTGCTCCTGGGTGGGTGATCGCGATTGCCTTCTTGTCAGCTGCCGGACCGCAGTCCGTTCAGGCCCAGGAACTGGTGATTCATGAGGTTGCTCAGACCAAAGGATCCCAGCAGGCACCGTTCGGCACCATCAACGACATGTTGGAGATCGACGACGGCCGGATCCTGGTGAGCGACGACGTGGTGGGGATCGTTCATGCCTGGAACGTGGAGCGGGGGGCCGTGGTCCGGTTTGCCCGCGGAGGCCAGGGGCCCGGCGAGGTGACCGTTCCGTCCCGGATGGCGGCTCGACCCGGGGGAGGATTTGGGATCTACGACATCGGTGCCTCGGCGCTTCTGCTTTTCGATGCTCAGGCCATGCCGGAGCGAGTGGTCCGCACTGAAGGTGGAATCGTATCGAACCCGAAGTCGCTCGCGATCCTGCGGGATGGTTCCTTCCTGGTCGCTGGAGGCAGACTGACTGACCCCAGGCATTTGCATCACTATGACGGGACCGGAAGGTATCTGGGATCGTACGGGGATCCGTCGCCGTTCTTGCAGGAGCGGACGCCGCTAATCCAGTCTGCCGGGGGGGCGCTTCGTGCGCACCCTGAAGGTGGATTCCTTCTCAGTTACGGGGCTCCCTTGCGCATCAAGCGCTTCCCACGGGACTCCTTCGACGCTCCGGAGCTGATTGCAGAAGATGTTGCCGTGCTACCTGAGCTCCGCGAGGAGGAGGTCTATGTTGAGTCAGATCGAAGCCCAGGCCCCACGGTCTTCCGGTGGTGGCACGACCGCTCGACCGGGGTCACGACGCTCCCGGACGGTCGGATCCTCAATGTGATCACTCGGTTCTACAGCGGTGATTCGATCTGGGACGTTTACTCGCCGGACGGATCTCTTGAGGTCAGGAAGGTTGTCGAGACCGCATTTTACCTGTACGGGACGACCCGAGACGGGCGGGTCCTTGCATCCTACCGAGACCCAGATACGGACGAGCATGTTGCGGTCGTGCTTGAGATCGAGATACTGAAATAGGTCGACGCGGCCGTGAACGGCCCCACCTCAGATAACTGACGCCTTTCCGGCTCCGGGCCCTGGGGGCCCTCCGTCCGAATTTCCCGACGCGTCACGCCTCGTGCCGTTGCGCGATACGCGCCGCTTCGGCAAGGTCGGAAAGGCTGAAACGATTAGGCGCCAGTCGCCTTGTGAAATGCAGGACTTGCTGAGGGTTAAATGACCAGATTCTCCAAGCGGGAGATGAAGCTTCTTCGCGCGGCTGCCGGGACGTCCTGGGAGAGGGAGTTGGATGCGGCCCTCGATCGACTGTTCGAACACTTCCAGGAGTGGAAGCGCGGAGGCATTGATGCGTTCGAGCTCTCGGAGCGGATCCACCGTTTTCATGACGGGAACGCACGGGACCTGTATAAGTTCTACACCGGTGCGAAGCCTCCTATCGCAGCCGGGTACGGGGTGGCGCGAGGCTGGATCGGAACGGCCGACCTCCCGCGGGAGTTGCTCGAGAAGCTGGAGCCGACGATTGCGTTCTATCGGGAGGAGGAGCTGGATGACGATGAAGTTAACCTCTCAGATGAGACTTGAGGCGCCTTGACCAGAGAGTCACGAGCAGAAGAGTCGGAGGGAACGATCTGGTTTATCAACCGGACAGTGGTGGTGGTCCGGGCGTGTCAGCCGTTTGAGGATTGGGCGAAGGGGATCGATGAGGAAGCCCCGACAGCCTACGATTCCTCCGGAAAGTGGAGCAATGCCTACTTGATCCCGGAATTCAATACGGAGGAGGACGCCTGGGAATGGCTTGAGGCCAACTGCGGAATGCTCTTCGAGTTGGAGCTCGATTCCTGGTATACCGATCCGGAGGCCTGGCCTGAGGATCGGAGTTGGAATGCGTTTCGGGAGTGGTTCGACGTGGAGTTGATCGAGATGGCTTGGGACCTGGTCGACGAGCCGTTATCGAGTGAGCCCCCCGAGTCTCCTCGAGGAGTGGAGGCCTGAATCCCACGACAGTCGGCGAACAGCGCCTAACTGCGCCGTGCCGGCTCCAGAGCGAGGCTTCTACGAAAAGGTGCAGGATGGTGACCGCAGATGTCGCGGTCGCCCTCAGGGAACGATGACCGCGGGCGAGAGATCCGGGAAGGCGGGTGGGCGCGCTCCCCAACTCCGACTGACATGGAGGTGTAAGGGATGAGACAGTCGAGTCAGGAGTGGAAGTGGTTCTCGAGTGGGGCCGTAGTGATTGCGCTTGTTTCCGGCTGCGGTACACCCTCGGAGGATCACGGGCTCGAGGTCGACAACCTCGAGGCGGTTGTAACGCGGGATAGCGCGGGCATTCAAATCCTTGAGAGTTCGCGTCCAGCATGGCCGCAGGATGCGGGCTGGCAGGTTGAGATCGAGCCATTCCTCCAATTGGGAAGCCGTGGGGGAGACGAGTGGCAACCGGCCTTTGGCAGAATCGCAGACGCCGTCCGGTTTGAGGACGGCCGGATCGCGGTCGGGGACCAACAAGCAATGCTGGTCCACGTCTTCGACTCGACCGGTCGATTCCTCGAGACCTGGGGAGGGCGGGGCCAAGGCCCGGGCGAGTTCCAGCGTATCGATCGGCTGGCGGTTCTGCGAGGCGACTCACTAGTCGTGCGGAACGAGGGGCTGGGACGCCATGAAGTCTACGGCCCGGATGGGGTCTTCGCACGGACCGTCCACTCCTCCAGCCGTTCTGGATCAGGGGGGATGGGCGAGGTGAGTGGATGGCTTCAGGGCGGATCGTTCATCGTGGCCTCGATCCTCGCGCCTGATCCGGACCTGCGGCCCGGCCGCCAGGTGGTGGAGGGCGAGTGGTACCGATTCGGGCCCACGGGCGAGGCCCTCGGTCTCCACGCCGTCCTTCCGCAGCAAGTCGTCGAAGTAGCAGGCAGCCCTCCTCGATCGAGGCCGGTCGCGTTGGCACCTCAGGCCCAGAGCTATGCGGCAGGACCGGGTCTATGGCACGGGTTCCCGAATTCGTTCGAGGTCCACAGGATCGGGCCCGATGGACCGGACCGGATATTCCGAAGGGCGTGGACACCCCTACCGGTTACGACTGCGCTCAAGGAGGCGTACCGAAGCTGGTACGCCACTCCTACCCTCTCCGCTGAGGTGAGCGAGTCAGCCCGGGCAGCCTATGTCCAACTCCGTCGGAGCGACGC
>REBS01000123.1 GCA_007692605.1 Gemmatimonadales bacterium | reverse complement strand
CGGCCTCCACAGGCGGGACAGGGCCGGTTGACCGCGAAGCCACCCTGGCCGAAGGAGACGGACCCCGATCCGGTGCACTCCTCGCACCGGGTGAGTCGGGTACCCGGCCGAGCCCCCGCCCCCCCGCAGGTGGCGCAGCTTTCGGTGATCGGCACCTTCAGGTTCAGCTTCCCGCCCTGGACCGCCAGCTTGAAGGAGATCTCGGCGGAAAGCTCGGTATCGGGGCCTTTCTGAGGCCCCGTGCTCCGCTGGGAGTCCGCAGCGCCCCGACGACCCCGATCGAAGATCGAGGAGAAGATGTCGCCCAGCCCCCCGAGGTCGTCGAAGGAAAACCCCTGGGCTCCATCGCCGGGCGCTCCTCCCGGCCCCGGCCGAGTGGCCCCCGGGCGGGCCGGCCCACCGCCCCTTGCACGGCCCCCCATCCCGAAGGCACCGAACTTCCGCATCTGGTCGTACTGCTTCCGCTTCTCGGCGTTGGAGAGGACACCATAGGCCTCACCGATCGCCTTGAATCGCTCCGCGGCCTTCTCGTCGCCCTGGTTGGCGTCCGGGTGGTACTTCTTGGCCAGCTTGCGGTAGGCCTTGCGGATCTCGTCGGTGTCCGCCTTCTCCGACACCCCGAGGATCTTGTAGAAGTCCTTCGTCTGGGCGCTCATCGGCATTCCCCCCGAGCGGACTCGCTCATCCGTCCAATTTCAGGACCGAAACCCGTGCCGGCCGCACCAGGTGACCCTTGAAGATCACGCCCTTCTGTAAGACCCGGCTGACCGTGTCGTCCTCTTCCTCCGACTCCGCAGACTCCCGCATGACGGCCTCCATCACCTCTGGATCGAACGGCTCCCCATGGGGCTCGAGGGTCTCGACGCCGGAATCGGCGAGCGCTCTCTTGAGCTTCCGCTCGACGAGCTGCACCCCTTCGAGGACCGACTCCGCGGAGACGCCATCGGTATCGATTCCGACCAGACGGTCGAAGTCGTCCAGCACGTCGAGAAGTGAGCCGATGAGCGCCGCCTGAGCACGAGTCCCCGACTGCCCGAGCTCTTCACGGGTTCGCTTCCGGTAGTTCTCGAACTCGGCGGCCAGCCGGAGATGGCGATCCCGCATCTCGGCGAGCTCCGTCTCGAACCCGCTGAGCGGATTGTCCTCCTGAGAAGCCGAGTCCGCCTCGTCCGAGGTGGATTCGTCGTGCCCGGACTCGCCCGGTTCGAGGGCTTCGTCGGATCTCTCGGGATGCGTTCCGATCTCCTGATCGGAACTCCCGGATTCACTGCGTCCTGACATCATCTGGTTCCCCTGCGTCCTGAGTTTCTGAAGGAAGAGGCGTGCACGCCACACGCACCGCCTCCAGAGGGAGTCCTTACCCTCGCCCATGAATCGAGTTCGCGTTCGTGAGAACCCGGTGTAGGGCATGCTGCACCGCCCGGACCCTCACCTCTCCGCGGTCTCCGGGAAGGTGAAGCTGCTCGACCCATTCCCGGTCCGGAGTCCGGAAGCCGAACCAGACGGTGCCGATCGGCTTCTCCGGTGACCCACCGCCCGGACCGGCGACCCCGGTGATCCCCACCCCGACGTCGGCCTCGAAGCGACGGGCCACACCCGCAGCCATCGCCTCGGCGACACCGGCGGATACGGAGCCTTCGCGCTCGATGCGTTCGGCCTCCACGTCGAGAAGGGTGACCTTCGCACGGTCGGAATAGGCCACGATCCCACCCTGCACGACATCGGAACTGCCCGGAACGTCGGTCAGTCGGGCAGCGAGCATTCCGCCGGTACAGCTTTCGGCCAACGCGATCCGCCACCCCCGCTCCCGCAGAGCGTCGAGCACGGATTCCGCGAGGTCTCCCGACGACGATTCGTAGCGGTAGGCTTCGAGGATCGAATCCACCCGCTGCAATGCGTCCGTGAGTCGCCCTTCGGCCTCCGGTCCCGTCGACGAAAAGACCAGCTCCACCCCACGTACGGATGGGCGGTACGCGAGATTCACTTCCGACCCCGACGGCAGCCGGGACTCGAGACGCTCTGCGAGTGCCGACTCCGGGATTCCGGTCGTCTGGACGATCCTGCGTACCGATTGCGGGGGGCGTGGCCCGAACCACTGGTCGAGGACCGCACCCATCCGCTCCGTGGCCAGATGTTTCATCTCGGACGGAACCCCCGGCAGGAGCACCAGTCGCCCCTCGCTCCCTTCAAGAGCGAGTCCGGGAGCCGATCCGACGTCGTTCCACAGAACCTCGGCCCCCCGGGGCACGAGCGCGATACGATGGTTCGGCTCCGGCAGTCGATCCATTCCCCGGGATCGGAACCGGCGCTGGAGCGCATCGAGCACGTCGGAGTCCGTGTCCAGGGGGGCGCCGAAGAGATCCGCCACCACCTCCCGGGTCCGATCGTCCTCGGTCGGCCCCAGGCCCCCGGTCGCCACCACGAGCCCGTGTCCTCCGCTCCATTCGAATGCGGAGCGGAGGCCCTCGCGAATCCCGGTCGGCGCGTCGCCCACCGAAAGGATCCGCTCGACTTCGAACCCGCGGTTCGTGAGGAACGCCGCCAGCCAGGATGCGTTCGTATCCGTCCGGTCACCGACCAGCAGCTCGTCGCCGATCGTGAGGATCACGGCCGAAGGGCGATTCGGGGTCGACATCGTCACGGAGTCTCCCCATCCCGCTCGCCGGCGAGGGCTCGGTTCTGCCAGAGGTACACCCCCATCGAGTACACGGTGAGGATCAGGGCGACCGCGAGGGCGAGGGCGACCACCGAGCCGTGGAAGGCCGCCCAGGCCTCCCAGAGACCCGTTCCCGTCCACTCGCGCTCGGGTGCAACGCGCACCAGCGAGTACCAGAGGAGGAGCGCTCCGCAGAAGATGTTCTGGGTGAAGGCCTTGATCTTCCCCGAGGGGCCGGCCGAAATCACCGAACCTCGACGGGCCGCCCAGCTCCGCAACAGGGTCACCGCGACCTCGCGACCGAAGATCACGATCAGGACCCAGAGCGGCATCGCGCCCCACACGGGGATGTCGGTGAAGGGGTCCGGGCGCTGGGAGACGATGAAGAAGGGAATGAAGGTCGAGGCCAGCAGGAGCTTGTCTGCCAAGGGGTCGAGGAGTTTTCCGACCGTCGTGACGAGCCCGTGTTTGCGGGCCAGGTAGCCATCCCACAGATCGCTCACCGCAGCGGCCGTGAAGAGCAGGAAGGCCCAGAAGAGCGTCCCGGCGCTCGACGACAGGGTCAGAACGAAGATGAGCGGACATGCCAGGATCCGCGCGACGGTGATCGCGTTCGGGAGGTTCCACGAGCCCGAGGCCATGGACGAGTGGCTCAGTTGAGGGTTTTTACGACGAGCTTGCTCACGGCCCGAAGAGTCTCGAACACACCCTTGCCCTCGATCGCGACCCCCTCGAAGTCGGGGACGCCCGCGGGATTCAATTGCTCCCTGAGTTCCTCGACGGACAGGATGTTGTCGAGGTCCCGCTTGTTGTATTGAATCGCGAAGGGGATGGTCTCGAGATCATACCCGTAGGACTCGAGGTTCTCGAAGAGGTTGTGCATCGCCTCGATGTTCGCCTCTGCACGCTGCGCCTGCGAATCCGCTACGAAGATGATGCCATCCACACCCTTCAGGATCAGCTTCCGCGACGCATTGTAGTAGACCTGACCGGGCACCGTGTAGAGGTGGAACCGAGTCTTGAAGCCTCGAATCGACCCGAGGTCGACCGGGAGGAAATCGAAGAAGAGGGTCCGGTCGGTCTCGGTCGCGAGCGAGATCATCTTCCCGCGGCTCTCGGGGTCCACGCGGGAATGCACGTGCTCGAGATTCGTGGTCTTGCCGCCGAGCCCCGTCCCGTAATAGACGATCTTGCAGTTGATCTCACGCGACGCGTAGTTGATCATCGACACCGGGTCAGTCCTCCCCCTTGAATATTCGGTCGATCTCGCCTTCCGCATCACGAGACCAGTTCACTCCCAGCCCTTCCACCCGACTCGCCCCGGCCTCCGAAAGCGCCTGTGCGGCCTTCTCCACATCCTTTACGTCAGGATACCTTCCGGGACGGGTCGAGCCCCTCGTCCGGCGATCGTCCGACATCTCGGCGCCGTCGTCGAAGAGAAGGGCCAGCGTCCGCCCTCCGAAGATCGACGAGAGGACGAAGCGACACCGACCTCCGGCCTGAGCCAACCGCGAAAGCTCTCCCCCCGTGGCCTCCGGGGCAAGGTCTCGAGCCGCGGCGAATTGCGCGAACGAGAGCGATACGAAGGATGTGGGCTCCAGATCTCCCGGATTCCCCCCCGCGGCCGAGACCATGCCGGAGTCGTCGAAGAGGAACCCCACTCGTGCTCCCTCCCGTTGGACCGTGTCTCGAACGGATGTTCGAAGTCGGGCCTCGGGCACACCCCGTCCCGCCGGAAGCCGACCCGAGTCGGTCACCGCGCGGCCCTGGGTCGAGTGTCCTCGAGCGCAACGATCTCACGCTCCATCCGGTCGACCACGGCACGCGCCCGGTTTCGCAGAAGCTTGCGGGACTCCCAGGCGATGTAGTCGCGAAGCAGGTTCAACAGGTCCACCGATGCTCGTTGTCGGGAGATGTGCCCCAGCGCCCCCATCCGTCGGAGCGCCGAAGGATGAAAGAGGTTCCGCTGCTGACGATTCATCTGATCACGAACGATCAGCGCGGCCACCGCCCCCGCCGCGGCCACCGCCACCACGGAGATCCCGGCAATCCGAATCCATCGTCTGGTCTCGTCGGTCATTGCTCCTCCACCCCTCTCACTCACATCTCCCGGCGCCCGGAGAGCGCCTCGGCCAGTGTGGACCCGTCAACGTATTCGAGGTCGCTCCCCATCGGGAGACCTCTCGCGAGCCGTGTGACCCGCACCCCGAGGGGGCGCAGGATACCTTCAAGGTAGACCGCAGTTGCCTCTCCCTCAACCGAGGGGTTCGTGGCGAGGATGATTTCGGCGATCTCGGCCTCGGGATCCCCGATCCGCTCCAGGAGCGAGGCCACATTCAATTCACCGGGCCCGATTCCGTCGAGGGGGGACAGACGCCCTCCCAGGACGTGGAAAAGTCCCCTGAACTCCCCCGTCTTCTCGATCGAATGAACCTCGAAGGCACTTTCGACCACACAGAGCGTCGTGCGGTCCCTCCCCCGGTCGGAGCAGATCCGGCAGAGCTCGAGCTCCGTGTAGGTACCGCATCGGGGGCAGGGATGGATCCGATCCGCCAGATCACGGATTGCCGCAGAGAGCTTCCGACTGCGCTCCCCGGGCTCCCGCATGAGGTGGTAGACGAGACGGGTCGCCGTGCGGGGACCGATCCCGGGCAACCGACTCAACTCCCGGGTGACCTCGTCGATCACCGACATGGGCGGATCAGAACCCCGGGATCTTCAGGGGAAATGGAAGTCCACCGGACACCTTCTTCATCTCGGCCTCATAGGCCTCCCGAGCCTTCTTCTGAGCTTCGGAGACCGCGGCGAGCACCAAGTCCTCGAGCATCTCGACATCGGCGGGGTCCACGACGGACGGGTCGATCGTGAGGCCCTGGACCTCGCCTCGTCCATCGACGGTCGCCGACACCATCCCTCCACCGGCCGATGCCGTGATCTCACGGCCGTCGAGCTCTTCCTGAATCGCACCCATCCGGGCCTGCATCTGCTGGCCCATCTGGAGAATCTGCTTCATATCCATCGCTGTCTCCATAGTCTATGTCCGGCCGGAGCGAGTCTCACTCCGAAATCGAATCGATCCTCTCGTGCTGACCTCAATCCGCGATTTCCAGATCGAGCTCTTCTACCGCGGGCTTCAGGGCTGGTTCCTGTGCCAGGAGGTCGCTCAGCTTGCCCTCGCGAACCTCGGTCCGCGAGATCCGGTCTCCGGTCTCCGAGCCGGGTTCTCCCGACGCCCGGACCTCGAGAGAGACCCCGGCCGCTCCCAGCGTTCGAAGCCGCTCCTCGATCTTCCGTCGTACCCCCGAATCCCGCAGACGCTCTTCCCCCGGGCCGTCGGGCACGTGCAGCCGCAGTACATGGCCGTCGGCCTCGGCACGAGTGGCCATGAGAAAGGGGGAGAGCCCCGGCGGCATCCCCTCACCCGAAGCCAGGAGAAGGCTCCAGGCCTCGAGCGCGGTCCGCTCCGGGGGGGCGTCCGGCGATTCGATCGGCTCCGGGGAGACGCCCGGCGATTCGATGGGCTCCGGGGCGATCTCCGGAACGGGTGGGGCGGGCGTCGCCGACGCCCGGGGCGCAGAGGGTCCGCTCTTCGCAGACCGCTCGGGTGCCGGCGAACTCGACTTCGGAGAGGAGCCTCCGGTCTTTTCATCCGTCCTCTCCCGCCCCTCGGTGGGCGGCGAACCGGGCGGCGGCCCCGTCGGTTCCCCTCGCGTCGGGGGCGCGGCGGTCGGGGGGGCTCCGGTCGGAGGCTGGGTCGGCGAAGATCCGGAGGAGCCGACGGGCTGCAGCGGCGGCCCTTCCCCACCCACGGCCCGCATGAGTTCCTCGATCTCGAGCGAGCGGTCCAGGTACGAGAACCGGAGGAGCAGGAGTTCCAGCAGCACGCGGGGCTGGTTCGTGCGTCGCAGACTCCCCGAGGTCTCGAGCTCGGCGGCCATCCCGAGCATCCGGACCAGGTCCGCCGGCTCGAAGTGCCCCGCTCTGTGCGTCCAGTCCGTCACGCGCTCCTCGGGAAGATCGCTGCCCTCGGCACCCACCGAAAGGCGAAGCAGCGTCCGCAGCGACGAGAGCAGGCCATGGTAGAACTCGACCAGGTCGTATCCCTGGTCGAGGAGCCCCTCGATGAGCCGGAAGAGCCCTCCGCGGTCTCCCGTGTTCAGCAGGTCGAAGAGTTCGAGGTACCGCTCTTCCTCGACCACACCCAGGATCTTTCGAACCGTGTCGGGCCGGATGCCGTCGTCCGAGAGGGCCAGAAGCTGATCGGTAAGGGAGAGGGCGTCGCGCATCCCGCCGTCCGCCTTTCGCGCAATGATCCGGAGCGCCTCGTCGGTCGCCTCGGTCCCCTCGGCGGCGAGTACCTCGCGAAGTCTCTTCACGATCTCGACCACCCCGATCCGACGAAAATCGAACCGCTGACAGCGCGACATGATCGGAGCGGCCGTCTGCTCGATCTTCTGGGGTTCGGTCGTGGCGAAGATGAAGATCACGCGCGGAGGCGGTTCCTCGAGCACCTTCAGGAGGGCATTCCACGCCTCGCGGGTCAGCATGTGGGCCTCGTCCACGATGTAGACCTTGAAGCGGCCCTCCTCGGATGGCGCGTACTGCGCCCGCTGCCTCAGGTCACGGGCATCGTCGACCCCACGATTGGATGCCGCATCGATCTCGACCACATCGAGCGAGGTGGTTCCGCTCCAGATCCGCGTGCAGTCGTCACAGCGACCGCAGGGCTCCCCCTCGTCGGTCCGCTCGGAGCAGTTCAACGCCATCGCCAGCACCCGGGCGAGGGTCGTCTTTCCTACGCCCCGGGGACCGCAAAACAGGTACGCGTGTCCCACCCGGTCCGTGGCCACGGCCCTCCGGAGCGTCTCGGAGACGTGCTCCTGAGTCGCCACCTCGGCGAAGCGCCGGGGTCGATGCTTCCGGGCCAGGGCGGTATGGGACAATGGACGGAGAGGGTGGAGGGGAGAGAAATCCCGGGGGTCAGCACGCGCCTCGTTCGGGACTGACCGACAAAAAAAATGCCCCAGGTCGACCGCAGCAACGATCACCACACTTACCGCTGCTACCGGCGAGGTCCTGACGGATTTCGTGGGCTTTCATTCTGCGAACCTGGGGCACACTTCCAAAGTACCGGGGATCCGGCGCGCCGTCAACCGCAGGGCCCGACTACTCCCCGGTTCTCCAGGCGCCCTCGACATGGAGGATTTCGTGCGCTCCCGAGGGATTCAGGCGAACCGACACCGCGTCGAATCGAAGCGCTCGAACCCCGTCGATCTCCGGGGTTCGAGACCGAATCCAGGCCCGAGCCGCCCGTTCGACATCGCGTCGCTTTCGGGGGCCGATCGACTCCAGCGGCGCGCCGAAGGCATCCGAGCTACGGGTTTTCACCTCGAGAAAGGCCAGGGTCCCGTCTCGGTGGGCCACGAGATCCAGCTCCCTGGGACCGTCCCGCCAGTTCCGATCGAGGACCGTCCATCCCCGTGCCTCGAGCCAGGCCGCGGCGATCGACTCCCCGCGACGTCCCCGTCCGACGTTCGACTCCATCCGCATGCCCACCCCGAGGTCGCCCCGGGGATCGCCGGGACCGACGTGCTGCGCTCCGAACGAACTTCACCCTTCCGGAAGGGCGGAGCCATGACGGGATGGGGCCGGAATCAGACCGCGACACGGGGCATGTCGACGAGCCCCCGGTCCAGCGCCCGAGCGAT
Organism: Gemmatimonadales bacterium; assembly: GCA_007692605.1. GTDB lineage: Bacteria > Gemmatimonadota > Gemmatimonadetes > Longimicrobiales > Gaopeijiaceae > SLBA01. The sequence continues at coordinate 18,092 of REBS01000123.1, read as the reverse complement.
CACGCGGATCTGCTTCATCAACTCGGCGAACTGCTCGGGATACAGCGACTGCGCCCCATCCGAAAGCGCCATGTCCGGCTGGGGATGCACCTCGATCATGAGGCCGTCGGCTCCGGCGGCCACGGCGGCCCTCGCCATCGGCGTCACCTTCGACCTCAGACCGGTGCCGTGTGACGGATCGGCGATGATCGGCAGGTGCGACAGCGACTTCACGACCGGAATCGCGGTGAGGTCCAGCAGGTTCCGGGTGTGGGTGTCGAAGCTCCGCACCCCCCGCTCGCACAGGATCACCTGGCTGTTGCCTTCGGCCAGGAGGTATTCGGCGGCCAGCAGAAGCTCCTTGATCGTCGCCGACATCCCGCGCTTCAGGAGCACGGGGAGCCCGGACTGTCCGGCACGGCGCAGGAGCGGGTAATTCTGCATGTTCCGGGCGCCGATCTGGATGATGTCGGCGTACTCCTTGACGATCTCCACACCCTCGGAGTCGATCGCCTCGGTCACGATCGCGAGACCGGTGGCCTCTCGGGCACGGGCCAGGAGTTCGAGTCCCTCGACCCCGAGCCCCTGGAAGGAATACGGCGAGGTACGGGGCTTGAACGCCCCTCCCCGAAGGATGGTGGCACCCATCTCGCGAAGGGTGTGCGCGACTCCGAGGATCTGTTCCTCGTTCTCGACCGCGCAGGGCCCCGCCATGATCGCGATCTCGGACCCTCCGATCCGGGTCCCGTTCGCGAGCGTGACGATGGTGTCGTCCGCCTTCCACTCGCGCGACACCTGCTTGTAGGGGTGACTGACCGAGATCACCTCGAGGACGCCTCCGAGCCCCTCGAGCCGGGCCGAGTCCACCCTGCCGTCGTTTCCGACGAGTCCGATCGCCGTGCGCTGATGTCCCGGGATCGGCCGGGCCTCGTAGCCCATGGCCTCGATCGTCTCGACCACTCGGGCGATCGCCTCTTCCGTCGCTGACTGCTTCATGACCACTAGCATGGCTTCATCTCGTATCTATACGTGCCTGCGGCACGGTGAGGATCATTCGTTCGGGGATCCGTTCGGGATCGCCGCGCTGCCCGGCGCCACCTCGAACACATCTCCATCTTCAGCGACTCGGACCCGTCCGGTATACCCCCGCGCCCGCAGGAGGTCCGGCAGCGCCTCCCGATCCACCTCCGGGTACAGATGCGTGAGGACGAGAAGGTCGGGCGCGGCGCCCATCGCGAGCTGTGCCACACTGGTGGGGGAGAGGTGGTTCGGAAGCTGGGTCGGGTCCAGGACCGCGCACTCCGCGATGAGGAGCTCCACATGGCGGAAGAACGGCGGGAGCTCCGGCGAGGGCCCGGTGTCGCCGGTATATCCGACGGCCGCGCCCCCGGCCTCGACCCGGACCGCGATGGACTGATCGGTATGCGGCGTCGGATGATAGGCCAGCTCGAAGCGACCCTCGGGGTCGAGCCACCGTCCGTCCCCCGCCAACTCTACGATCTCGAGAGGACCCCCGGGGTGAAGGATGAACTCCCCGTGGGCCCGGGCGAGCGACTTGAGATGATGGGTGGTCCCCACCGGCCCCAGGAGGGTGAAGGGCTCCAGCCCCTCGCCCGGAAGACCGTGCGTCCGGGCCCAGAAGAGCGCGGCCAGATCCCCCACGTGGTCGGTGTGGAAGTGCGAAAGCACCAGGTGCGAGACCGCGGTCCAGTCCTTCCCGAAGCGGTCCAGGCCGTGCAGCGTGCCGGGCCCGCAGTCCAGAAGAAGAGAGACTCCGCCCGCCTCGACCAGGTGCGCCGCGGAGTGATGGGCATCGTCGGGAAGGAGAATCCCCGATCCGAGAATCGTCGCCTGCATATGTCCTCTCGTCGTCAAACCGGAGCTCCGGCCGCTTCCAGGGCCTCTTCGAGCCGAACCCCAACGATGGAGCTCACCCCGGGCTCCTCCATGGTCACCCCGTAGATCCAGTCGGCCGCCTCGATGGTTCTCGGGTTGTGGGTGATCACGACGAACTGGGAGTCCGTCTTGAACTCCTGGAGCAGCCGGATAAAGCGACCGATGTTCGACTCGTCCAGGGGCGCGTCCACCTCGTCGAGCACACAGAAGGGGGACGGCTTCACCAGATAGATCCCGAAGAGGAGCGAGAGCGCGGTGAGCGCCCGCTCCCCTCCCGAGAGGAGGTCGATCCGCTGGGTGCGCTTGCCGCGGGGCGAGGCGTGAATCTCGATCACCGACTCCAGGGGATCATCGGGGTCCTCGAGCCAGAGGTCGCACTCCCCGCCCTGGAAGAGCCGCTGGAAGGTCGCGCGAAAATTCTCGCGGGCCAGCTCGAAGGTCTCCATGAAGAGCTCGGTCGCGGTCTGGTTGATCTCGCGGATCGCCCGCCGAAGGTCGTCGCGCGCCTCCACCAGGTCGTCCCGCTGCTCGGTCAGGAAGTCGAGGCGCGCCGATTCCTCCTCGTGCTCCTCGACGGCGAGCATGTTCACGGGGCCCAGTCGCTCGAGCGTCCGGGCGACTTCATGGAACTCGTGCTTGAGCTCCTCCTCGCTCCCCTCGACCTCGTCCGCCTCGGCGATCAGGCTCTCGAGCGGACGGCCCCACTCCCCTTCGAGCCGCTCCTCGATCCGCCCCACACGGCCATCGAGCTCCCCGAGCTCGAGCTCGAGCCGGTGCCGGCGATCCGAGATCTCCCGCTCCGAACTGCGCGCATCCCGGACCCGGCGCTCCGCCTTCAGGACCTCCTCCTCGAGCGCGCTCCACGCCGCATCGCGCTCGGTCAGAAGGGCGCGGGCCTCCTCGCGCTTCCGGAAGAGCTCCTCGAGGGCCTTCTCGCCCTCCGACCGCACGCGGACGCTGGCTTCGAGCTCCTCGCGCAGACTCGTCTCCTCTCGGTCGAGGGCCTCGGAGCGGGCCCGGGCCGACGCTGCCCTTCGCTCGAGCTCGGTGGCGCGATCCGAAAGTCGGGACACCTCGGATTCGAGCCGGGCTTCCTCGACCGTGACCGCCTGCTCCTCGGAGCGGGCGACCTCCCACCCCTCCTGCACGGCCTCGAGGGCGGTTCTCGCCTCGATCCGGGCTTCCTTCAGGCTCGCTTCCTCGGACTGGAGCCGGTCCCGCTCCTCTCTCGCCTCTCCGGCTCTCCGGATCGCGTCCTCGGCCCCGGAACGGGCCTGGTCCAGGCGGCGCTGGAGCTCCTCGTGCTCCCTGTTCAGCCGCCCCCGGCGATCCGACTGGGCCGCCGCCTCTGCCCGTGCCTCGCGGTGCGCGTCCTCGGCCGAGCGCAGCGCGGTTCGGGCCTCGGCCACCGCGAGCTCGGCCGCCTCGAGCCCTGCCTCCCTCTGCGTCCATTCTTCACGGGCCGCCTCGACCGCGACTCCCTTCGCCTTCGCCTCCCTGCGCAGCTCCCTCAGCCGTCCCTTCCTCTCGACCAGACCGGAGCTCCCGAGTGGATTCCCCAGCCGGATCGCCCCCTGTCGATCCACGATCGTCCCATCGAGGGCGACCCGCACTCCGCCACCCTCGGTCAGCTCGTCCCCTTCCGCGAACCGGGCACCTCCCAGCAGTGCCCGTACCCAGGGAGCTCCGATCCCCGTGGGCTCCACGGCTTCGAGCAGGCTCCCCTCCAGCGAGTCCGGGGTGGACTCACCCGGGACTCGATCCAGGGCAAGCACGATCAGCCCTCCTCCCTTCTTCCAGCTCTCGCGAAACCAGCGCCGGATCTCGCGGGCGGTGGCGAGGTCGGCGACCACCACGGCCCTGGCCATCCCCCCCAGAAAGGCCTCGACGGCCGAGGCCCGGGCGGGTGGCGCCACGAAGAAATCCGCCACCACCCCGTGCACCCCGGAGATCCCCGTCGCCAGGAGCGCCCGCACCACCGGCTCCACCCCCTCCTGGTCCCGTTCGAGCTTCTCGAGGGCATTCACGCGGGCCACCACACTCCCGGCCTCATCCTCGGCCCGGCGGAGGGCCTCGCGGGCCTCGGCAACCAGCTCCCGACGCCGGTCCGCCTCGGCTCGGGCCCGCTGCAGCTCCTCGGTCGCAGCGTCCTCGGCTTCGAGCATCACCCGGGATCGATCGGTGAACAGGTCGCCCTGGTTGTTCAGCTCCCGCAGCTCCTCATCGACCCGCTCGAGTTCGACCTTGAGCGCGTCGACCCGCGCCTTCAGCTCCCGGCCCCGCTCCCGGGCCGCATCGGCGTCGCCCATGAGCTGTGCAACGCGGCGGGCGATCGCACGTTCCCGACCCTCGACCTCGTCGAGCGATGCACGGGCACGGGCCACCGCCTCGCGGGACTCGCCGGCCCGCGCCCGCACTCCCTCTGCACGCTCCGACAGCGCCTCCAGACGCTCCCGGGCCGATCGCTCCTGATCCTCGAGGCCCTCACGCTCCCGGGCCGCCCCCTCCGCCTGGCTCGCGAGCTCCACGCGCTCGCCGTCGATCTGGCCAAGGCGGCGCTCGGCCGCGGCGTGTCGCTCCCCCGCGACCGCGAGTTCGCGCTCCCAGCGGACCAGTTCGCCGCGCAGGTCGTCGAGCGACCGTGCCGCCTCGCTTCGGGCCTTCTCGAGTCGGACCCGCTCCACCCGAAACGCCTCGAGGCGCGCCTCGGCGGTCTGGATCTCGGCCTTGAGGCTCTCTCCGGAATCGAGCCCTCCGTCGAGGAGTGTGCGGATCTCCCGGCGCCGATCGGTCAGATCCGAGAGCGCGAGTTGCGCGATGGCGACTTCGAGATCGAGGCGTCGCTTGCGCAACTCCCCGTAGCGCTCCGCGCGTCCCTTCTGACGGGCCAGCGAACGCACCTTGGTCTGCACCTCGCCAATGAGATCCTCGAGGCGCTGAAGATCGAGTTCGGCCCGTTCCATTCGCCGGACCGCACCCTTTCGCCGGTCCTTGTACTTCCCGATCCCCGCCGCCTCCTCGAAGAGGCCCCTGCGCTCCTCGGCCCGGTCCGAAAGGATCGCGTCGATCATCCGGTTCTCGATGATCGAGTAGGCGTTCGCGCCCAGGCCGGTGTCCCGACATAGTTCCTGGATGTCCTTCAGGCGACAGGAAGACCGGTTCAGGGCGTACTCGCTTCCCCCGTCGCGATAGACCGTCCGCGAGATCTCGACCTCTTCGAACGGCACGGGGAGCACGCCATCCTCGTTCGTGACCTCGATCGAGACCGAGCCCCGGTTCACGGGTCGGCGGGAGACGGTTCCCTGGAAGATGGCCTCATCCATCCGTGCGCCCCGGATGGCCGTCGGGCGCTGCTCGCCGAGCACCCAGCGGATCGCGTCCGAGATGTTGGACTTCCCGCATCCGTTGGGCCCGACGATCGCGGTGATCCCGTCGTGAAAGACGACCTCGGTGCGGTCCGCAAAGGACTTGAAGCCATGCAACCGCAGGGCTTTGAGTCTCATCCAGCGCCAAATATGTGGGGTATGAGAGAGGTGGCGCCGGGGTCCAGTCGAACCGGGAGTCCGGGAATCGTGAAGACCCCGAACCAGTGCCCGATCACGCCACCGGCCAGGAGGAGCACTCCGAGCAGGAGGAGCCAGGGCATCGAGCGCCGTCCCCCCACCGGTCGCGCCCCGGTGGTCGAGCCCTCGGAGCGAGGAGCCCTCGGCGGGGGATCCCCGGAGCCGTGCGGGCCGGCCGGTTTTCCGAGCGTGCGCCCGGCTTCCGGCTTGGGCGCCAGCGAGCTCTGGGCCGCCCCCGTCAGCCCCTGGGGGGAGCGGAATCGCTCATCCACCTCGTCCGACGTCCGACGCACCGGAGCGCCGTCGGCCTGCGAGGGCGAGGCCAGCACCTGGATCCCCGGATACCGGGACAGGTCCGGCGCGTCCGGCCGACCCACCCAGAAGCTCCGGTCCGCCGAACGGACGATCGCACCGACGTCGGGGGCGCCCCCCGGCAGGTAGAGCAGGACGACTCGATCGTCTTCCCGATACCCCTGGAGCAGAGAACCCCAGCGGCGACTCCTCCAGAATTCGAGGTGGTGGGGCAGGACCGTGCCCGCGGAGACGAACTCGAAGGGCTCGCCGTCGGGCCGATGGGTGACCCGCCCCCTCGACACCCCATATTCGATCGCGTCGGTGATCCCCTCGGAATTGGAGACACCGAGCAGCTGATGGAGGGCGGGCTCCTCGACATGCGCGTCGACCAGGACCACCCGGCGCTCCTGCCGCGCCCATGCACGGGCCAGGGATCGTCCGACACGGAGGGACCAGCCCGCCATGCCCATTCCCGGATCCACGATCAGGGCCACGACCTCTCCGCCCCGCCGGGGGGGCAGAAGCATTCCCTCGGGCAACTCGGCCGCAGCCGGGTCGAAGGGGATCGGATTGCGGGTGCCGGAATCGATCATGCGCGGGCTCCGAAGCGTCGCGAGTCAGAAGTTACCCTCCACGGATTCCCGGCAAGGTAACCCGCCCGATCACCTCCCAGCAATCGAAGGCACACCCCGGTCAGCCGTCCCCGAACTCGCGCGCGACGGCATCGCCCCAGAGGGTCTCGAGCTGATAGAAATCCCGAGCCGTGGGATGGAATACGTGAACGACCCAGTCGATGTAGTCGATCAGGACCCAGCGCCCGCTCCGCAGCCCTTCGACGTGCTCCGGCCGGACGCCCTCCTTCTTCAATTCGTCGATGATGTGGTCGGCGATGGCCTTGATCTGCACATCCGACCCACCGGTCGCGATCAGGAAGTGGTCCGTGGCCGAGGAGATCCCCTTCAGGTCGAGGACCACCACGTCGCGGCCCTTTCGCTCAAGGGCCAGTTCCACCGCCCGCTCGATCTCGGGAGGAAGGGCTTCGGGGCTCGAAGTCGAGCGCTCGGCGTCAGTCATCCGTGACCGTCAATCCTCGGTCCGCTCCACCCGGACGTCGAGCTCGAGCTCGACCTCGGCATGGAGTTCCAGGGTCACGGTGTAGGCGCCCACTTCCTTGAGCGGCTCCTCGAGTCGAACGTGCTTGCGCTCGACCTCGAAGTCCATCCCGCGCTCGTTGAGCTGCCCCGCAATGTCCACGGCCGAGACCGACCCGAAGAGCCTGCCTTCCTCGGAGGCTCTCTCGTGGAAGACGAGCGAGACATCTTCGATCTGCGAAGCGCGCCGGCGCGCCTCCAGGTAATCCCGACGCGAACGCTCCTCCTCGAGCTTCCGCTCCTCCTCGATCCGCCGGAGATTCGCCTCGGAAGCCTCGTAGGCGAGACCCTGCGGCAGGAGGTAGTTGCGTGCGTAGCCGGGTTTCACGTCAACCACCGTGCCGGACTCGCCGAGATTTTCCATCGATCTCTTCAGTATGACCTTCATTGTCGACTCCCTCCTTAGGAATCTTGTTTCCCGTCTTCGTCACGGGCAATCGTCGCCGCGGTTCGAAGATCAAGCCAGGTATCCCCCAGCCCCACCATCAGAGCACCCGCGAATATCACGGGTGCCGCGAATACCGTGGCCAGCGCGATCAGGGTGACCCCGATCCAGCCGACCCCTCCCGAAAGAAAGAGGAGCACCGCCGCTCCCCGCAGCGCGTAGAGCGCCCCGACGAACAGCATGAGGTTCGACCCCACGCGCCCCCAACCCTCGGTCCAGCCCATCAGCAGCACCAGCGCGAGGCCCGCGATGAAGAGCCAGATCAAGCCATCGGCGAAACGAAGGTTCTTCAGCTTCGCCAGCCCCTGATCCGACCCACCACTCAGCCTCACATGCAGCCACCACGCCACGCCCAGCGCCGCCAGCGTCGAGAGCGCCACCAGTGCCGGAAACACCGTCACCTGCAGCGCCGCGGTCCGTTCGACCGCCTCCCCGAGCGCCGTCGCGTCGGTCCCGGCTCCGATGGCCCGCGAGAACTCCAGCGTGGCCGCCGCACTCGCTTCGACCCGCTCGCGCACCATCCATTCGACGCGCTCCCACCCATCCAGAACCAGAAGGAGGGCCGCCACCCAGACCGTCCCCCCACCGACCGCGAGCAGCGCCCGGGGCAGGAAGGGCTGGGCCGGGCGCGCCAGCGTCAGCGCCGCGAACCACCCGGCCACGATGATCGCCCAGCCCCGCTCCAGGTACCAGAGCCCTCCGCTCCCGTGTCCGGCGAGAGCGAAGCCCAGCACGAGCGCGCCCAGCACCATCGCAGACACTCGCTCCCCGGGCTGCAGAAAGGTCAGCAGGCCGAAGGGGATCGCGATCAGAACAAAGGGCTGGCCGACCGAGAGCCCCAGGACGATCGCCAGCAGACCAAGCGGTCGAAGCCAGCGATGCCTCCGGCCCTTCGAGGCCACGATCTGCCTCCGATCAGCCGTCGTGCTTCTGAATGTACGGGAGCAACGCCAGGTAGCGGGCCCGCTTGACCGCCGATCCGAGCTGACGCTGGAAGCGGGCGGTGACCTTCGTCGTCCGCTTCGGAAGAATCTTCCCCTGCTCGGTGACGAACCGAGAGAGGGTCCGGACGTCCTTGTAGTTCAGGAGCTCGACCCGGGGGCCATCGACCCGCCGGCGCTTTCCGCGTCCGCCCGAGAACTCCGGAGGCGATCCCGCGGGGAAGTCATCCTCGTCCTCCTCCTCGTCCTCGTCGTCATCTTCGTCCTCGTCGTCGTCCTCCGACTCGTGGACCTCGGCCAGGATCGACATCCCGGTCGTGGGCTCCCCCTCGCTCAGGACGACAAGGTACCGAAGCAGATCGTCGTCGAGCTTGAGGATCCGCTCGAACTCGGCCAGATCCGAAGGCTCCGCCGTGAACTGCACCACGGCGTAGTAGCCCTGCGACTGGTCCTTGACCTGGTAGGCCAGCTGCCGGACGCCCCAGTGATCGAGTTCCGTGACCTCCGCACCCTCGGCGGCGGTGGCGATCGGCAGGAATCGATCCAGCTTCTTGTTCACCGCATCTTCATCCAGCATCGGATGGAAGATGTAGACGACTTCGTAGTTCCTCATGATGATCCGGTCCCGTGGTCCGTTGGGTGAAACGGGCCCCGACCCGTGTGGTCGGAGCGGGTGTAGCCTGAAAGTTTAGCGTTGAAGATGCCCTCGTTCAACCCCGAGGCCCCATCGGCTTCGCACCCATCGAGGGGTCGAAGGTGTCTTGCTGCCCACTCAGACGTTGAAGCGGAAGAGCATGATGTCGCCGTCGCGCACCGGGTACTCCTTGCCCTCGCTGCGCATCCGGCCCTGCTCCCTCGCCGTCTTCATCGAGCCGATCTCGCGGAATTCCTCGTAGCCGATCGTCTCGGCGCGGATGAACCCCCGCTCGAAGTCCGAATGGATGACCCCGGCCGCCTCGGGCGCGAGCGCCCCTCGACGCACCGTCCAGGCGCGGGCCTCCTTCTCGCCCGCCGTGAAGAAGGTCACCAGCCCGAGCAGGTCGTAGGTCGCGCGAATCAGGCGGTGCAGTCCGGGCTCCTCCAGCCCGAGGTCGGCCAGGAACTCGTCGCGCTCCTCGGGCGAAAGCTCCGCCAGCTCGGACTCGATCGCCGAGCAGACCGTTACGATCTCGGCACCGGGCTCGTCCCGCGCAACCGCCTCGCGTACACGAAGGACGTGCTCGTTCTCGCCCTCCGGGAGATCCTCCTCGCCCACGTTCAGCATGTAGAGGACCGGCTTCGACGTGAGCAGGTGGAAGCTGCGAAGGAGCGGCTCCTCGCTCTCCGAGATCTCCATCCCCCGAACGGGCAGCCCCTCGGAGAGACGGGCGAAGGCCCGCTCGAGGACCTCGACCTCGCGCTTCGCCTCCTTTTCGCCCGACTTGGCCTTCTTCCGGACCCGCTCCAGGCGGCGCTCGACGGTATCCAGATCGGCCAGCGCGAGTTCGGTGTCCACGACGTCCCGGTCCCGCAGGGGGTCGACCCCGCCGAGCACGTGGGTCACATCGGGGTCATCGAAGCACCGAAGCACGTGGACGACCGCATCGACCTCGCGAATGTTGCCCAGGAACTTGTTCCCGAGCCCCTCGCCTTCGCTCGCCCCCTCGACCAGTCCGGCGATGTCGACGAACTGGACCACTGTGGGCAGGCGTGCACGAGCCCCCACCATCTCGAAGATGCGATCGAGTCGCACGTCGGGGACCTCGACGGTACCGACGTTCGGTTCCACGGTGCAGAAGGGGTAGTTTTCGGAGGGCGCCCCCTGAGCGGTGAGCGCGTTGAAGAGCGAGGATTTCCCGACGTTCGGGAGTCCGACGATTCCAGCTTTCAGCATGATCCGAGGTCCGCGTTCGGCACAAAAAAAAGGCGGGTCCGGAAGAGACCCGCCGACCGCACAAAGGTAGATCGGACCCGGCTCCCGGTCAATCGAATCGGCCCACCCCCGAGCGTCCGACATCTTGCGGCAGAGCCCGGAAGGGTCGACCTTTTTCGGATTGAGCCACCGCTTTTTCCAATTTCGCCCTCGTTCGGGCGGACAACCATGGTGAGACGAATCCGAATGGATTTCTCCTTCGCGGGCCGTCACGAAGACCGACAATTTCAATGGTTTACCGAGGGGCTCCGAGCCGTCATGGAGGCTCGAGGTCACAACTTCGTAACCGATCCCGACGACGCATCGCTGGTCGTCAACTGCTTCGATCGGGAGCGACCCCGCCCCTTTCGGCGGCGGGCGCAGGCCGTCTTCGTGGTCTCACTCACCGAAATCGGAGGGGGCGAGCAGACGGTCCACGAGGCGATACCGCGCACCTATCCCCTCCTGGTCCGCTCCCTGTCGAATCTCCTGATCGGATTGACCGGCCCCGCCTCGTCGAATCCGGACGCACACTTCGTGACCCCGGAGCAGGGACACTACCGGGTGAATGGCTCCGGGGATCGGGACCGGTTCTTCGAGCGGGTCTACGAGCGGATCGAGCCGCTGGCCACCTCGCGCCTGATCATCAACAACACCTTCCACACGGACCTCCCCGAGGAGCTCTGGGAGGGCGATGAGATCACGCGCTCGATTCGCGAAGCCGGTCAGCGGCTGGACGCCCTGGACCTGCTTCCGGCACCCTTCCCGATCGACGAGATCCTCTCGGAACGCGATCGCCGGCACCTGAAGCGTCTCTATGGGCTGGGTGGGCTGTCGTACGGGAACATCTCGGCCCGGCTCGACGAGACCCGGTTCTGGATGAGTGCGTCCGGCGTCGACAAGTCGGACCTCAAGGACATCGGTCGCGACATCCTCCTGGTCAAAGACTACGACGAGGAAGAGGGCTCGATCGTACTCTCGGTCCCCCCGGGGGTCGATCCCCGCCGGGTCTCGGTGGATGCGATCGAACACTGGATGATCTACCGGGAACACCCCGAGGTGGGCGCCATCCTCCACGTGCACGCCTGGATGGACGGGGTGCCGTCGACCGAATTCAACTACCCGTGCGGGACGTATGAGCTCGGGAAGGCGGTGGCCGACATCGTCCGCACACGAGACGATCCGAGCCAGGCGGTGGTGGGGCTCAAGAACCACGGGCTCACGATCACCGGAGAGTCGCTCGAGGACATCTTCGAGCGGGTCGAGGATCGCCTGCTGCAGTATGTGCCGATGACCTGACGCAGGGGAGCGAACCGTTCGCCCCCGGCGTCATCAGCGGTTGAAGCGGTCCATCGCCTTCTGAGCGCCCTCGTGCATCCAGGTGGCGACCACCTCGGGCAGCTCCGCCAGGAGGGCGAGGACCGACTCCTCGTCGTCGTCACTCATCGGGGACAGCACCCAGTCCACCAGATCCGTCCCCTGCGGCGGCTTCCCCACCCCGATCCTCAGGCGGGCGAACTCCCGGCCCACCAGCCCCTCGATCGACCGGAGCCCGTTGTGCCCCCCTGCGCTGCCCCCCGGGCGCAGCCGCAGGCGACCCGCATCGCGGGTCGCGTCGTCGACGATCACCAGCAGGTCCTCGGACGGCTCGAACCGATCGTCGCGCAGGAAGGGAGCGAGGGCGGCGGCGCTTCGGTTCATGTAGGTGAGGGGCTTCAGGAGCGTCACCGCCTCCTCGTCGACCCGGGCCTCACAACGCAACGCCGGTCCCTCCTCACGGAAGGAACCGGCGTTCCAGTCGTAGGCCAGACGGTCTGCGGCCCACCATCCGACGTTGTGCCTCGTCGCGTCGTATCTGGCTCCGGGATTGCCGAGCCCCATGACGACCTTCACGCGACGTCTCTAATCAGCGCTTGCGCACACACGGAGCCGTCATCCCAGCGTCGGAAGAGTCAGCCCTCGGACGGGTCGCCCTCGCCCTCATCGCCCTCGCCCTCGTCGGGCTCGGCACCGATCACCTCGGGCTCCTCGTCCTCCTCCTCGTCGTCCTCATCGAGTTCGAGCAGGGACGGGGCCTGGACGGTGCAGAGCGTCCGCTCGGCCTCGCGCAGGATGACCACACCTTCGGGAACCTCCAGCTCGGCGATGTGGAAGGAGTCGCCGATCTCGAGTCCGGTCACATCGACCTCGAACACCTCGGGGATCGCCGAGGGAATGCACCGGATCGGGAGCTCGTAGATGACCTGCTCGAGCACCCCGCCCTGGTCCTTCACACCGGTCGGGATGCCGACAAGCCGGACCGGAACCTGGAGCTCGAGCTCCACACCGGTCTGCACCACGTAGAAATCGACGTGGAGGATGTCCGGACGAAATGCGTGCGTCTGGATCTCACGGATCAGGGCAGGCAGCGGCTTCGACTCTCCCTCGACCTCGAGCTGGATAATCGTGTTGTCGAGCGAGATCGAGCGGAAGAGCAGCTGCGTCTCGTGGTTGTCGAGGGTGAGAGGCCAGCTTTCGGCCTCGGCCCCGTAGACCACGGCCGGGAGCTTTCCCGCAGCCCGAAGCTTTCGCGCCACGCCCTTTCCGGTGTCGTCCCGGCGGGTCGCCTTGAGTGTCACTGTCGTCGCCATGTCTTGCCTTCCTTCCGCTGGCCCATCGGGCCGGTTACGTCCGGACGGTGCCGGACGGTTGATTCGATCGTCATGACTGGGCCCCGGGGCAACCGGGGTCGGCTCAGTCGTCGGTGTCCGGGATCTCGAAGAGCTGGCTCACCGAGTCATTCGAGTGTATGTACCGGATCGCCCTCGAAAGAAGGCCGGCCACGGACAGGACCTTCAGTCGATCGAAGGTCCGCTCCTCCGGAATGTGGATCGTGTTGGTGACCACGAGTTCCTCGATCGGTGACGCCTCGAGGCGCTCGCGCGCCTTGCCCGAAAGCAGAGCATGGGTCGCGCAGGCATAGACCCGCTTTGCGCCGCGCTCCTTGAGGGCGTGGATCGCCGATGCCATCGTGCCGGCCGTATCGACCATGTCGTCGGCGATCAGGCAGTTCTTCCCCGCAACCTCGCCGACCACCGAGAGCACCTCGGACTGATTGTGCGCGGGACGCCGCTTGTCGATGATCGCGAAGCTGCCGCCGAGTCGCTTCGCGAACCCGCGAGCCATCTTCGCCGACCCCACGTCGGGTGCCACGACCACCATGTCCTCGAGATTCTTCTCGAGGAAGTAGCGGATGATCACCGGCGACGCGTACAGGTGGTCGACCGGAACATCGAAGAAGCCCTGGATCTGATGCTGGTGGAAATCGACGCCCAGGACCCGGTCGGCCCCCGCCGTCACCATCAGATTGGCCACGAGCTTCGCTCCGATCGCGACTCTGGGCTGGTCCTTGCGGTCCTGACGACCGTACCCGAAATAGGGCACGACCGCCGTGATCCGTGCCGCTGACGCCCGCTTGGCCGCGTCGATCAACAGGAGCAGCTCCATGATCCGGTCTGCCGGAGCCACAGTCGGCTGCAGGATGAAGACATCTCGCCCACGCGCGTTGCGGTCGATGCGCACGAAGATCTCGCCATCGGCGAAATCCCGCACGGTGGCCGACTCGTAGTCGGTATTCAGGAGCTCACCGATCTCCTTCGCCAGGGGCAGATTCGCCCGCCCGGACAAAAGGAGCATGGGGCCTCGACCGAAGGTCTCTTCCATAGTCTCGTCGCCGCTCGTCTCGTGAACAGTTACAGCCCGGAAACTTAGACAGGGGCCGACGCATCGTCAACGGCCCGCGGCGCGCTCGGCCTCAATCCGACGAGGGGTCGATTTCGATCCGGAGGGTCGCCTCGGCCCGTTCCCCGTTCGCGAGGGACACCTCGAGGCGGAGTTCGTGCACGCCGGACGAGAGGTCGGACAGGTCCACCCCCAGTCTTCGGAAGAGTGGCGATCCCGGCGCCTCCCCGACCTCGACCCGCTCCTCCCACCGGATCCGGGTGGGGGTGCGGGCACCCACGATCCGCAGGGCCTCTCCCAGTCGGCGAAAGACCCCTCGCTCCGAGCTTCCGACCTCGAGCAGGACTGTCAGGTACTCCACGGGCTCCCCCAGCCCATAGACCTCCCAGGCCAGTTCGACGGGGGCCGGGGCTAGGCGGAGCGAGGGTGCGGCTCGCGGGACCACCGACTCGATCGTCCCGTCGGAGTCGGTGATGACGCCGTCACTCGGGGGCTCGTCCCGGCCGACGATCTCGGCGTCGGGGCGAATCTCGAGCAGGAGCAGGTCCGAGACCGAGAGTTGCCCGGGGGCCCCGGAAGTCTCCGAAGACCCCGAAGACTCCAACGACTCCGATGACTCCGATGACTCTGCGGCCCGATGCGACACCGGAACGACTCGATCGCGGTACCGCCAGCCCCGCGCCCGCTCGGGCTCGCGGACCTCGATCGAGAGCAGCTTGGTCCCCGGAGACCCCAGGCTAAGCGCGTATCCCCCGGCCTCGCCCTCCCCCCCCGCGACCGGGCGGGACCCGCGCACGAGCTCACGCATCCGCTCGTGCTCCCCGTTCCATCCGAGGGGGGGATCCCATGGCTGCAGCAGGAGGGCGGACTCCGGTAAACGCGGCCGGGGCGGAGGGAGGGTATCGGCGGCGACGCCCTCCCAGTACTCGTGCCCCTCGGGCGGCGGAGGGTAGCGCCAGGCGGCGGCCACCAAAAGCGAGTCCCCGCGCTGAAATCGGGCGACCTGGGCCTCGAGGTCCCGGATCCGATGGGTCACGCCGGCACGGTGGAGGGAGCGGGCGACCAGCCCTTCGGTCGAGAAGTCCGAGGGCTCGGGGGCCTCCTGGTCGAGGAGCGCACGGGCGGACGGAAGGAGGAAGCGGGCCCCGACCTGCCCGCGTCCGATGACGGGGGGCGGACCCAGCTGGAGCGAGGTTTCGCGGATCCGCTCGAAGCCCGACTCCTCGCCGAAGCGCACGAGGATCTGGGCCAGGTCGCGTCCCCAGTTGAAGCCGTACGGGGTCCGGGTGCCCTCTCGGATCTCGGCGCGGGTGTGCCGGGAAAGGTGTTCGACCCACAGCTCGTTGACGGGGGTCGAGAACCAGGGATTCGCCCGGCGCCAGATCCGCTCCACGAGCGCGTCCCGTTCCGCTCCGTCGAGGTCACGCAGCGCCCGCCAGGTCTCGACGTCGACGAGCCACTCGGGATCGAGGCGCGCCTCCCGTTCCTCGGGGTCCATCTGCTCGATGGCGCGGCGGTGCAGGCGTTCGGCCTCGTCCATCTCGCCCAGTCCGTGCGCGGCGAGCGCCTCGAGCGAGTCGCACCACCCCGGTCGGGTCGAACGGCATCCTCGTGCGGCTTCAAGGGCGTCCTTCCAGTCTCCCGCCTCTCCCAGGTAGCGGACCCACTGGCCCACGACCCAGGGGTCGCCCGGAATCTCGCGGGCCACTCGCTCGAGCTCCTCGAGAAGCTCCGCGCGGGCCTCGATGACGGTCTCGCCCTCGGGCTCGACCTGTCGACCGGTGGCCCAGGGATCGGGCTCGCGCCCCGTTCCCGAGAGCTGCAGGCAGAGACGACCGACCCGCTCGGTGCACTCCCCCTGGCTCCATCCCCAGGTGTAGGGGGCGTTTCGGATTCGGAGCCTTTCGAAGCGTGCCTGGGCGGTCCGGGCGTCGCCGAGGAGCTGCGCGGAGTCGGCCGGAAGGTGCGCCGGGTGAGCCACCGGGCCGGCCACAAGGGCGCTCGCCGCACCCGGGTCGGGTGCGGCGAGTCCTCCCTGTGCCAGCAGGAGCGCCCAGCCCCATACGGCGATCATCCGGCCTCCCAGTGTAGTGTCTCCAAAGTCCCGTGGCATTCGACCGCCGCTGCATCCTCCCTGGCCGCGTTGCACCTCGCTCGGAATAGCGGTGCTATTCCTCGTCGGTGCGCCTTGCCAGAGCGGCGCATCGTCAGTCTCGGTGCTGAACGGGACTTTGGAGACACTACACTCCCGATGTCAGTCCATCGTCAGTTCATGGTGCCGGCCAGCGCCCGGATCGCTCGCTCGAGCGTCTCGACACGGTTCGGATCTGCGATGATTCCCGTGAGCCGATCCTGTTCCAGCCCGTCCGCCAGCGCCTGGAGCCGCTCGGCCGGCGCCGAGGCCTCGGCCCCCGTCTCGATCCGCTCGAGCTCCACGCGCACTTCGGCGATCCGCTCGGCCGGCAGCCCCTCGTTGCGCTCCAGCTGGTCCAGGTACGAGCGGGGTACGGAGTAGCTGTTCGCCGGCCACTCGAACCGGGGCTGGTGCTGAGGATTGAACTCCTCGAAGGTCACCAGCCGCGCCGCCTCGAGCTCCGCCTCGGACAGGTGCTCGTTCGGGGTGAGTTCGAAGACGTCGATCCCACGGGCGATCTCACTCCCGTAGATGTAGCCGTTGTACCAGTAGGTGGACCAGTAGCCGGCGGTCATGAGCGTCTCGTCACTCATCGGGCCCCGGTCGAAAAAGGCGATCTCGAAGGGGTTCTCGGGGTCGGTGAAGTCGAAGACCGACACCCCGCCCTGGTACCAGGCCTGGACCTTGATGTCCCGGCCGGGAACCGGGACCAGGGACCCGTTGTGGGCGACGCAGTTCTCGGTATCGGCCTGCGGAACCGGCAGCTTGTAGTAGCTGGCCCGCTCCATCCCGTCGTCTCCGATCCGGAAGATCGCGTTCGCACCCCACTCGTAGAGGTCGGTGGCGCGGCACCGGGCCGACGTGCCGCCGCCCCATTCGTCGGTGAAGATGACCGTGGTCCCGTCATTGTTGAAGGTCGCCGAGTGCCAGTAGGCGAAGTTCTCGTCGATGACCTCGTCGGTCCGCACAGGGTTGACGGGATCGGTCACATCGAGGAGGATGCCGTTGCCCGAGCAGGCACCCGCGGCCATCCCGAGCTCGGGATAGATGGTGATGTCGTGGCAGTGGTTCGTCCGGGCGGAGCTCTGGGTCCCCTCTCCGTGCGGCCCACCCGGCCAGAGTCCGTCGATCTGCCCGGACTCGAGGTCGGCGAAGACCCGCGGCTCAGTGAGCACACGCGCCTCTTCGGGCGCATCCAGGGGCACCTGGATCACCTCGATCCGGAAGAGCGCGGTCTCGGGATCGTCGTCGGGGTCGAGGCCCGAGCAGCCCGGGAGTTCCTCGTCGGAGCGGACGCCCGCCGTGCCCGAGACGTACACGTACAGATTCTCGTCGTCGTTCGGGTCGTCGAGAATGGTGTGGGTGTGCGACCCGCGGCAGGTCTGCACCGCCGCGATCTGGACCGGGTTGTGCAGGTCGCTGATGTCGAAGATCCGCACGCCGCGGAATCGTTCCGCACTCACGGGCCCGGACACGCCCTGGGTGCCACAGTCGACCCGGCCACGGGTCTGCTCCACCGACATGAAGACCAGGTTCCCGTAGACCGAGATGTCGCCCTGCCCGCCGGGACACACGACCGAGACCTCGAGCCGCGGGTCGGTGGGATCCGAAATATCATAGATCATGAAGCCATGGAAATTCCCGAGGAAAAGATGGTTCCCCTGAAATCCCATGTCGGAGTTCGCAAAGTTTAGATCGCCCAGCGCGTCCGGATTGACGAAAGCCTCGGGTCGGGGAAGGTGCGCCAGATGCTCCATGTTCCAGGCCGCCGACTCGGCGTCGAGATATCCGGCACCCAGCCCGATGCGCGGATCGGTCTCGTCCCACTCGAACGCGGCATCCTGTGCCGTGGCGGAGCCGGATATCACGAACAGCCCGATCAGGAGCAGTAGCCACGATCCCGTCCACGCGGTGCGCGGAGCCGGAACTCCCTTGGTCCTCGTCGCCTTCATCGGTATTCCTCGATCTACAGTGTGGAGTGGGTGCCAGGACTCCGCCGGGAAGGGCGGAGTCGTGGGGTGCTGCATTGGCCCGGGTGGATTCGAACCACCACCGCCGGTTCCAAAGACCGGTGTCCT
>REBS01000029.1 GCA_007692605.1 Gemmatimonadales bacterium | reverse complement strand
AACCCCGGACCCCATGACCGATCCACGCCCGAGCCGCCATGTCCGCTGGGACGACCTCCCCTGGGAGGACGTGACCGACACCATCCGGCGCCGCATCGTGACCGGCGACGACATGATGATCGCGCAGGTCTTCCTCGACAAAGGCGCGGTGGTCCCCAAGCACAGCCACCTGAACGAGCAGATCACCTATATCGTCAGCGGCGCGCTCCACTTCCGGCTGGGCGAGACGCTCGACCGCGAGGTCATCGTCCGCGCGGGCGAGGTGCTGCACATCCCCGCGCACCTCCCCCACGAGGCGACCGCGCTCGAGGACACGCTCGACGTCGACGTCTTCTCGCCCCCGCGGGCCGACTGGCTGGACGGAAGCGACGCCTACTTCCACGACGCGCACGACAAGGAGGACTGATGGACCTGGGACTGAAGGGACGCCGGGCGCTGGTCTGCGGGGCGAGCTCCGGGCTGGGGCACGCGATCGCCACCGAACTCCTGCGCGAGGGGGCATCCATCACCATCTGCTCGCGCTCCCGGGAGCGGCTCGAGTCCGCACGCAATGCGATGGCGGACGGCGATGGCGAGGTCCACCTCGCCGTGGGCGACCTGTCGGGCTCGGCGGGTCGACGCGCGGTGGTCGACGCGGCCCACAAGGCGATGGGCGGCATCGACATCCTCGTCACCAACACCGGCGGGCCTCCGTCGGGGCCCTTCGAGGCGCACGATCTCGACACCTGGCGGGCGGCCTACGAAGGCCTCCTCGAAAGTGTGGTGGAGCTCACCGGGCTGGTCCTTCCCGAAATGAAGGAGCGGGGCTGGGGGCGAATCGTGAATGTGACCTCGATCTCGGTGAAGCAGCCCGTCGAGGGGCTGATCCTCTCGAACACCCTGCGGGCCGGGGTCACCGGATTCGCCCGCACCGTCGCCAACGCGGTGGCGGCGGACGGGATCACGATCAACAACGTCCTGCCCGGCTACACGCGCACCGAGCGGCTGGTGGAGCTGGCCGAGGCCGGGGCGCAGCGATCCGGGGGGAGCCCCGCCGACGTCTTCGCCCGCTGGGAGGACGAGATCCCCGCCGGCCGACTGGGGGAGCCGGAGGAGCTCGCGGCGCTCGCCACCTTCCTGTGCTCGACGCGGGCCGGATACATCACGGGGCAGTCGGTGGCCGTCGACGGCGGTTGGATCCGCTCGCTCGTATGAGTTCGCGCATCGGCCAGGCGGAGTGGATCTGGAAGGATGGGGAGATGATCCCCTGGGCGGACGCCACCGTCCACCTGCTGAGCACCGCCGTGCAGTTCGGCTCTTCGGTCTTCGAGGGAATTCGCTGCTACGCGACCCCCGATGGCCCGGCGATCTTCCGGCTCCGGGAGCACCTCCGCAGGCTCTTCGACTCGGCCACCGTCTACCGGATGCGGCCGGGTCATACGATCGAGAGCCTGGCGGAGTCCTGCATCGAGCTCGTCCGCATCAACGAGCTGGACGCCTGCTACATCCGCCCAATGATCCTGCGCGGCTACGGCGCGGCCGGGCTCCACGCGGTGGACTCGCCGATCGAGACCTACCTGGCGGCCTGGCCCTGGGGCGCCTACCTGGGGTCCGAGGCGCTCGAGAAGGGGGTCGACGTCTGCACCTCGTCATGGACCCGCGCCGCACCCAATACCTTTCCGGTGGCGGCGAAGGCGGCCGGGCACTACAACGCCGCGCAGCTCATGAAGGCACAGGCGGTCGCCGACGGGTACTCAGAGGCCATCGCCCTGGGCCCGGGAGGGCTGGTGAGCGAGGGGTCGGGGCAGAACCTCTTCCTGGTCCGCGACGGGGTCCTGATCACCCCCTTCCTGGACGGGACCTCGCTGGGAGGCATCACCCGCGACGCCGTCCTGCAGCTCGCCCGCGACCGGGGGATCCCGATCCGCGAGCAGCATGTGCCGCGCGAGTCCCTCTACATCGTCGACGAACTCTTCTTCACCGGCACCGCGTCCGAAGTGACCCCCATCCGCTCCGTCGACCGGATCGCGATCGGAGAGGTCGGCCCAATCACCCGGGCGCTGCAGGAGGACTTCCTGGCGGTGGTCACCGGCCGCTCCGAGGACCGGCACGGGTGGTTGACGCGGGTCTAGAAGCGGGATCCGGCGATCCAGACGTCGGCGCGCGCCCAGGCCTCCCTGAACTCCGCTTCGACCTCGTCGGCATCGTGCCCCTGCGCCCGCAGGGCATCCGCCAGGCCGCGGAGTGACCAGCCGGCCTTCGGATGGATCGCCAACGCCTCGCGGTAGACCCGTTCGGCATCGGCCGGGCGATCCGCCTCAAGGAGGATCGCGCCCAGGTGGTGGCGCGGGGGGATGGTCCACGGCTCGGGCTCGTCATACGACAGCCCGTCGCTGATCTGGACCGCCCGCTCGAGTGCGGCCACCGCCTGGTCGAAGTCTCCGTCCACCGCGTGGATCTCTCCTTCGAGGACCCCCTGGGCAATCCCCAGCAGGTCGGTCTGCAGGTGTCCGCGGAAGCGACCTTCCTCGGGCAGCCCCGCGCGCAGCGCCGAAAGGGCGTCGCGCTCGATCCCGGCCCGTGTCCGATCCCCCGTCCTAAGCCGCGCCAGGCCACGGGCGAAGTGATGAACACCGGCCCGGAAGTTCGAGTCCTCATCCATCCGAAGCTCCAGGATCTCCTCCCAGTGCCCGAATCGAACCAGCGTCAGGGGCACGTAGAAGGACGATCCGGCCGAGAGCCGCGCCAGATCCTTCGCCGCCCGGATCGCGACCGCACTCTGCCCGTCAAAGGACGCGGCGAACGCCAGCATGTGCAGGTTGTGGCTCGTGTAGACCCCCGGAGGTCCATCATACGCCGCCCGTTGATCGGCGATCCAGGCCTCCTGATTCCCCCGGACCGCATCCCCGTACCGCCCGATCCGCATCCAGATATGGCTCGGCATATGGGGGATGTGGCTGACCCCCGGGATCGCGTCGGCGAGCAGCTCCGCGCAGGGCTCGGCTCGTTCGGGGGTCGGCGAGGCCTCGACCAGGTGGATGTACAGGTGACAGGCTCCGGGGTGCCCGATGTCGAGGGCCAGCGCCCGCTCCAGGACCTCGATCGGGCGCTCGACTCCGGGCTGCGGGTGGCCGTCGTCGTCCCAGTAGTCCCACGGCCGGAGGATCATGTGGGCCTCGCCCAGCAGCGTCAGCACCTCCAGGTCCTCGGGAAAGCGCGCCGCGACCTCCTCCATCGCCTCGACGTAGGCGGAATCCAGCTCCGCCCTCCGGTCCTCCTCCCCGTACCGGATGGCCATCGCCTCGATCAGCGCGGCTTCGAGCTCGGTGGCCTGATCCGCCAGCTCCAGCGCGCGCCGGGCGGCGGCGATCGCCTCGGGGAGTCCCGCCGGGTTCATGCGCATGTTGATGTTGGGACCGAGCGCCCACGCTTCGCCCCAGAAGCACGAGGCGCACTCCGGATCCAGCTCCTGCGCGTGGCGGAACGACCGGATCGCCTCGCCGTGCGCGAAGCCGTAGGTCAACCGCAGCCCCTGATCAAAGAACGCCTGCGCGTCGGGATTCACGGTGGTGATCGTCCTGCTGGTCTCCCCCAGCCCGTCGTAGAGCTGCTGCCCTGCGAGGGCGGTGGGAAGCATGCACAGAGCGAAAAGGGCGGTCGTCCTGCCGATCATGGGGTTCTCCTGGAGGGGGTCACGCGGCGGCACCCTACTCTAGAGGCGGGATCCGGGGCAGGCAAGCGTCGGTAGCGCCGCGTCCCCACTCGACCCTGTCGGACCCCCACCCTATATTCGTTGCGGATGAGGCGCTTTGACTACGACAGCTTGGCGGGCCTCATCCCCTCCCCCTCGGGGTGAGGCCTTTTCCCGCCTAAAGCGTCGGAGGGCCACGAGGGCCTTTCGGCTTCCATGCATCTCATGCATCAGGAGGCTTTTCATGCCGCACGATTCCATCCCCTCCCCCGTCGATCTGGACTTCCGTCCGGCCAGCTACACCGACTTCGGCGACCCCGTCGCCGTCGCCCTCAACGGCATCTCCGGCCAGATGCGCCGAGAGATGGTCCGCGACATGCTCACCTCGGTGGGCGCCGAACGCACCGTCCAGGATGCGCTCCTCGGCCCCATCGAGCCCGACATCCTCGAGGAGCGCGCGTCCGAGGCCTTCCGGTCCACCATGTCCTATCTCGGGGGGCCGACCTGGATGGGCGGAGAGTACCTGCCCCCACTCCTGCCGCAAGAGGTCGAGATCGCCCGGATCATCCTCCGTTCCTCGACGATGGACGTCTCGGCGGTCCGGGCCCGCTGGAGTGGCGGCCGCTACCACTACCGGATGGTCGACGAGTACGACACCGACCTGGAGCTCGACCAGAAGACCTCGCGCCGCCCCCTGACGCTGGGCCGACTCATCGAACTCCTCGAGTCGGCGGAAGCGGTCACCCAATGGTGGGAGCAGCAGTGGGGCTACGGCGATCCGCCTTCGGAGTGCACGGCGTTCGCGACCGTCGAATCCGAGATCTATCCGGGGCTCGCCGTCTGGTACGCGGCACGGGCGGCCGCCTGGGAGGCGCTGCGCGAGGCCGAGGATCCGGGTCGCACTCGCTGATCACCCTCCGAAGCGCTCCAGAATCCAGTCCCGGATCGTGTCGAGCGCGATCGGCGCGAAGGTCTCTTCGATCAGGGCATATTCCGAGGGCGCTCCCGTTTCCGCGGTCTGAAAGAGGTGGTTCAGGCCGGGGAGGACGATGAGGGTCACGTCATCGGCCGGGGCGCGATCCAGCGCCTCGGCCATGGCGGCCCGGTTGGGCTCGGGCAGCACCTGCAGGTCCAGCTGCGCGAACAGCCCGAGCACCGGCACGTCGAGCTGCTCGAGGTAGGGGCGCGGGTCCAGCAGGACGAACTCGCGGAACCAGGGCGATGCGCCCGTGGCGAGCTGCATCTGCACCCAGTCCTCATCACGCTGGATCCCCTGCTCCACCCGCTCTTGCGGATCCATCGATTCGATCATGTCCCGGAGGAGGGCTTCCAGGGCGTCGCGTCGTGCGTCGGGATCCTCTTCGGCACGCAAAATCGCCTGCATCGCTCGCTGGAAGTCCAGGATCTGGGCCACGCCCTCGTCCGACACCCCCATCGTGCGCGAAATCGCCTCGGCCTGCTGGAGGAGGATGGCGCCCCCATCCACCCCCGTCCCCGCCAGGAGGACGACGAAGGCGACATCGTTGTCGGCCGCCACGATCGGCGCGATCAGGCCCCCTTCACTGTGTCCGACGATCCCGATGCGGGCCGGGTCCACCTCGGCGTGATCCAACAGAAAGTCGACCGCAGCGGCCGCGTCGCCCGCAAAATCCAGCGTCGTCCCCGCCGCGAAGTCACCCTCGGACTCGGCGACGCCGCGATCGTCGTAGCGGAGCACCGCGATCCCGGCGCGGGTCAGATGATCCGCGATGACCAGGAAGGGCTTGTGCCCGAGGAGGGTCTCGTCGCGGTCCTGCGGGCCGGACCCGGTCACCATGACCACGGCCGGCCAGGGCCCGTCCCCATCCGGAAGGGTAAGGGTCCCCGCCAGGTGGATCCCGGCCTCGGCGTTCGGGAAGCGGACGTCCACCTCCCTGTACGGGAACGGTGGCTCGGGGTGCTGAGGACGGGGGAGCAGCGCCCCTGGATCCTCGGTCCGCTCCAGCGTGAGGGGGAAGCTCGTGCCCCCCTGTTGGAAGGTCCCTTCGAGGCGGCCCTCGGCATCGAGCCGACCTTCGTAGGTGGCACCGATCGCGCTGATCTCCAGTCGGAGCAGCCCGTCATCCCACGCCACCGAGGAGACCGGGATCCCCACCGCGCCCTGGGCCGGCGAGTCGAGGGTCGCGGTCCAGTCTCCCTCGTCTCCGGGCGTCAGGTGCACGACCAGGGGGAGTTCGATGCCGGGCCCCACCGCGAGCGAGCCCTGCCAGCTGCCGGCGGGACCGGCCGCCATCTCGGGGGTGGGGATCTGGGCCTCGGCGGGAGTCAGGAGAGGGCCGATGGAAAGGAGGGGCACCAGGCATCCCACGGCGATGGCGCGACGGAACGGGCGGGGCGTCATGACGGACCTCGGGTCGAAGGATCGACGGGGACGCGGAGAAGCCCCCTGATCCCAGTACGTCGTCGCAGTGGGAAATCTTTCGGCGCACGTCGGGGGTTGGAGCCGGGTCCGGACGCGACAAGACCGTATCCGGCGCGCCCGGCATTTAAGATAATCTAGATTATCTTATTTTTGCATGTCTTCGGGATCCAGGCGGGGTCCGGGGAATCGCCTGGATCCAGCCCGATCCAGGGCACATCCCTCCCGAATTCCCATGCGGCCCGTCTCACTCCCGATGTGACACCCCCCCATCCTCCCTTTGATCTGCCCCACATTCCCATGCGGTCGACCTCACCCCCGGCGCGGGACCCCCCTCGATCCGTCCCAAACTCCCATGGACGGATTTCGGGGTTCGCAGTGGGTCGGGTCCGGGATCCCCTCGACAGCCTTCCATGGAGGCCGTTCGGGGCCCCCGAGACGCACCTCGGCCCATCTTCGGTCTCCGTGAGACCTGCGAAACCCACCTTTCGCGCTGAGCGGCATTTTCAGAGGTCGCCGACCCCCCGGATTATATTTAAGGGCGAGATGCGGAGTCCCTGATCCCCTTGTGGGACAAGGGGTTCCGGCGATCGTTCAACGAGCGGGAGGTGGAGATGGGATACGGCAAGTGGGACATGGTGCGGGCGGAGGGTCGCGGAGTGGATTGGACGGCGGATGGCGCGTCGGAGAGTTGGGTGGTCGGGGCGTCCGAGACGACCCACTCGTCGGACCGACCCGACGGCTGGCCGTTGGGGGCCTGGGAGACCATGGCCACCCAGATGGTCCGTGAGCGCTCGACCCCCTACGACACCGACCGCGATTCCGCGGCATCGGTGGATCGCCCGCACGACCTGTCGGATCTGGAGGGGC
>REBS01000032.1 GCA_007692605.1 Gemmatimonadales bacterium | reverse complement strand
CGTGTAGATCTGGGTGGTGGAGATATCACTGTGGCCCAGTAACTCCTGAACCGCCGACAGGTTGGCGCCGCCCTCGAGCAGGTGGGTCGCGCAGGTGTGTCGAAGGGTATGGGGCGACACATCCTTCTCGATCCCGGCACGATTCGCGTTCTCCTTCACCGTGGTCCAGACACTCATGCGCGTCAGTGGCTTTCCTCTCTGGTTGAGCAGGATGACCCCCTCCCCCTCTCCGCGATCGAAGCGAGGGCGGACCTCTCGCAGATAGTGTTCGAGAGCGGTAGCCGCCGAGTGGCCGAAGGGGATCAGTCGCTCCTTCGAACCCTTCCCGAGCACCTTCACGGTCCTCTCCTCCATATCGACGTCGTGGCGAGTGAGGGCCGTCAGCTCCGAAACCCGCATACCCGTGGCATAGAGCAACTCCAGGATCGCTCGATCCCGCCAGTACACCTTGCTCGATTCCAGGGGAGCCTTGAGCAGCGCCTCCACTTCGTACGTCGAGAGCACCTCGGGGAGCGTTCGGGAGGGTGCCGGGGATTCGAGCAACTCCGTCGGGTCGGAATCGAGTCGTCCCTCATCGAGCAGGAAGGCGTAGAAGCTGCGGATCGATGACAGGGCACGACGGATCGTGGTGGCGGCGAGGCCGGCATCCTTCAGATGGTACAGGTACTCCCTCAGGTCCCGGTGCCCGGCATCGACCGGGTCTGCGATTCCCCGGGCGCCCGCCCACTCGAGCAGGCGCTCGACATCGCTGACGTACGCAATGACCGTGCGGTCGGAGAGTCCACGGTCAAAGCTCAGGTATTCGATGAACAGCTCCGTCCCCGCACCATGGGCCCCCACTCCCGTCACCTCGTCAGGCATCGGGAAGCCCTTCGAGAAGAGCCACGGCGTGAACCGCGATCCCCTCGTTCCTGCCCTCCCATCCCATCCCCTCGTTCGTCTTCCCCTTCACGGACACGGCGCCCGGAGGAACCGCGAGGACTTCGGCGAGAGCGTTTCGCATCCGATCCGCAACCGGAGAAATACGGGGCTCGCCCTGACAGATCACCGTCACATCGACATTCCCGACACGGTATCCGGCCGCGTGGACGATGGTCACCGCACGGCCGAGCAGGATCATCGAGTCTGCATCCCGCCACTCGTCGACGCCAGGTGGAAAATGCGTCCCGATGTCGCCCAGTGCGGACGCCCCGAGAAGCGCGTCGGTGACCGCGTGTGCCACGGCGTCTCCGTCGGAAAATCCCCGGAGTCCGGGAACGCCCTCGATACGAACGCCCCCCAGGATGCACGGTCTCTCGGGATCGAAGGCGTGGGAGTCGTAGCCGAACCCGACCCGGATCCCACGAGCGGAATGGCTCAATCCCACCGTCGGAAGGCGAGGCACACGTTGTGCCCCCCGAAGCCGAAGGAATTCGAGAGAGCGAGCGAGACCTCCCGGTCCCGTGCGCCCTCCGGCGCATAGTCCAGGTCGCAGTCGGGGTCGGGCTCCTTGAGGTTGATCGTGGGCGGAATCCGGCCCTCGCGGCACACCAGAGCCGAGACGATGCCTTCGACCGCCCCGGCCGCGCCGAGCAGGTGGCCCGTCATCGACTTGGTGGATCCCACGACGATATCGTAGGCTCGAGGACCGAGGACCGCCTTGATCGCAGCCGTTTCCGCTCGGTCATTGTGCGGCGTCGAAGTCCCGTGGGCGTTCACGTAGTCGACATCCTCCGGGCGGGCACCCGCGTCGTCGAGCGCCATGCGCATCGCCGCCTGCGCACCTTCCCCATCGGGGGCCGGCGCCGTGATGTGATACGCATCGGCTGAAAGGCCGTATCCCGCGACTTCGGCGATGATCTCGGCCCCTCGAGCCTCGGCCCGCTCAGCCGTCTCCAGAATCAGGCAACCGGCGCCCTCTCCCATCACGAACCCGTCGCGGGTCGCGTCGAACGGCCGGCTGGCTGATTCAGGTTCATCGTTGCGGGTCGACATCGCCTTCATGGCGGCGAAGCCGGCCATGGTCAGTGCAGTGATCGTGGCCTCCGTGCCTCCCGCGATACAGGCGTCGAGGTCTCCCCGCTCGATCGCGCGGGCGGATTCTCCGATCGCGTGGGCTGAGGAGGCACAGGCGGAAACGGTGGTGTAGTTGGCGCCCTTGGCACCGTACCGGATCGAAATCAGACCCGGTGCGATGTCGGGTATGAACATCGGGACGAAAAAGGGGCTGACTCGCTTCGGTCCTCGGTCCAGGAGCAGTCTGCACTGCTGCTCGAAGGTCGCGATACCTCCGATCCCACTTCCGATGATGACGCCGAAGCGGCCGGCATCGACCCCGGGGGGCGGGCCGTCCAATCCCGCGTGGGTCATGGCTTCGTGCGCGGCTACCAGCGCGAACTGCGCGAAGCGATCGTAGCGCCGCACCTCCTTGGGGTCGAGCACGTCCGACGGGTCGAAGCCCTTCACCTCACACGCAATGCGTGTCGGGAAGTCATCATCGGCCGGAAAGTGGCTTACCGCCGCCCCCCCGGAAACTCCATCGAGGAGTGCGGACCATGCCGTTTTTGCATCATTGCCCACCGGAGTCGTGAGTCCCACTCCGGTGATCACCACTCTGCGTCGGGACCGATCACCCATGCGTGCCACTCCTGGTCGTCGCCATCGTTCCGCCTCTCCTCCTCAGCCCGGCGATTCCGGGCTCAGGCGAACTCAGCCCTCGGCGTTCTTTTTCAGGTAGTCGACCGCTTCGCCAACGGTCCGCATCTGCTCGGCGTCCTCATCGGGAATGTCGAGACCGAACTCCTCTTCGAATGCCATGACAAGCTCGACCGTGTCGAGCGAATCCGCTCCGAGATCCTCGACGAACGATGCTTCGGTGGTCACTTTCTCCGCTTCGACACCCAGTTCGTTCACGATGATTTCCTTCACGCGCGCTTCGATGCTGTCCGCCATTATGTGCCTCTTCCCTGTTGATGTGTGTGTTCACGAATCCTGGTGGACCGGAATGATCAGATGACCATTCCACCGTCCACGGTTATCACCTGCCCGGTAATGTAGCGAGCCGAAGGGCCTGCGAGAAAGCGGGCCACTCCAGCGATGTCCTCTGGGACCCCGAGCCGCCCCAGAGGAATCCGGCTCATCAGCGCCTCGGTCTGCTGTTCGTCGAGCGCTCCGGTCATGTCGGTTTCAATATAGCCCGGAGCGATCGCGTTGCAGCGCACCCCCCGGGAGGCCAGTTCCCTGGCCACACTCTTCGTCAGGCCGATCAAGCCGGCTTTCGATGCCGCATAATTCGACTGGCCCGCATTCCCGGTGAGTCCGACCACCGATGTGATGTTCAGGATCACCCCGTCGCGTCGCTTCATCATTCCACGAGTCACAGCCCTGGTCATATTGAACGCACCGCGAAGATTCACTTCCATGACCGCGTCCCAGTCCTCATCCTTCAGTCGGAGCAGGATGTTGTCCCGGGTGACCCCGGCGTTGTTCACCAGGATCGAGATCGGGCCGAGCGACTGCTCGATCTCCTTCACCGTGCGATTCACCGCCTCGGAATCGGCGACGTCACACGCCCACCCGGCATGACCGCTCCCGGGAAGCCCATCGGCTGCCGCAACGGCCGCCGCTTCATTCCGACCGATCACCGCCACGAGGGCACCCGAGTCAGCCAGGGCGTTCGCTATGGCGAGGCCGATGCCTCTGGATCCACCGGTGACCAGTGCTACCTCGTTGCTTCCACCCTCACTCATCCTGATTCCTTTCGAAATTCGGCAATGGCATCCGGCCCTTCGAGAGCCGTACTCGACATTCCTCTCGCGTTTCGCCTGTTCAGTCCGGTGAGCACGGATCCCGGCCCAAGCTCGAGAAACCGATCCACCCCCGCCGACACCATCGCATCGACTGATTCCGCCCAGCGCACCGGCATGGTGAGCTGCTGGACAAGAAGTCCGGAAATATCGGCAGGATCCTCAACCAGGGCGGCGGTCACGTTCGACACGACCGGAAAGTCCGGGCGCTCGAAGGTGACTCGTGCGAGCCGCTCCCGCAATCCCTCGACCGCCGGTTCCATGAGCGGTGAGTGAAACGCTCCCGACACATTCAGGCGAATGGCCTTTTTCGCACCCGCATCCCTCGCCCCCTCGATTGCCCGCTGAATCGCGTCCTCGTCTCCGGAAATCACGACCTGCCCGGGGGCATTCAGATTAGCTGGAACCACGAGCGAGGTCGGACCGCTCGAGGCCTGCTCGCAGAGTGCCCGTGCGCCCTCATCGTCGATCCCGAGCAGGGCCGCCATCGACCCGGGACGACGGGTACCGGCCTCGTACATCAGTTCCCCTCTCAGGCGAACCACCTCGAGTGCGTCGGCGAACGAGATGGCCCCCGCCGCCACCCATGCCGAAAACTCACCCACGGAATGTCCCCCGGCGCACGTGACGGGCCCCAGCGCCTCAAGACAACTCCGGAAGACCGCGACCGAGTGGGTCAGGATCGCCGGTTGCGCGTTCCGCGTGAGGAGGAGTTCCGCCTCGGGCCCCTCCCACATGATGCGAGAGAGCGGGAGCCCCAGCACCTCATCCGCCTCGTCAAAGGTCCGGCGCGCCTCGGGTTCGACGCTGGCGAGTTCTCTGCCCATTCCGACGTGCTGTGAGCCCTGGCCCGGAAGGAGAAGTGCTAGGGACATGTTGTAGCGACTCCGGATTCGTGAGGTTACTTGCTTCGACTCTGGCGGGGTCCGCGACCTGGCCAATGACGTTCAGGACCCCTCTTCGGCGCCCTGCTTCTGGAGTTCACCGGCCATGTGGTGAACCATCTGAGAATCCACCGCACGAACCGCGACGCCGATGGCATTCTGAACGGCACGAGGTGTCGAGGACCCGTGACAGATGATCGTGACGCCATTCACTCCCAGGAGGGGTGCCCCCCCGTATTCCGCATAATCCAGAACCCGAAACGCCCCGTGCACATCGAGCTGCGTACCCGTTCGCTCCATCTCCCGATGCAGGAGCGAAACGATGAATTCGGCGACCGACTCGTAGAACTTCAGAAGAACGTTCCCCACGAATCCGTCGCATACGAGGACATCACAACGCCCCCCGATGATGTCGCGGCCTTCGACATTTCCGATGAAGTTCAGGCGGGATTCCGCGCGAAGAAGGGCGTGACTTTCCAGCGCGAGCTCGTCCCCCTTCTCGGGCTCTTCACCGATATTGAGGAGGGCGACCCTCGGGGTCTCGATGCCCATCAGATCCTGGGCATAAATCTGACCCAGGAGGGCGAATTGATGCAGGTGGCGTGGCTTGCAGTCGACGTTCGCACCGGCATCGAGCATGAGCGTGGCGCCCCGCGATGTCGGCAGAAGCGTCCCGATAGCCGGGCGGTCGAGCCCCGGAAGCGGACGCAGAAAGATCAGCGATGCAGCCATCACGGCACCGGTGGAACCAGCACTCACGAAGGCGTCGACCTTGCCGTCTTTCTGAAGCCGTATGCCCCGAACGATCGACGAATCGGGTCGCCTGCGAACCGCCTGAGCCGGGGACTCGGACGGAAGGATCCGATCGGGTGCGTGAAGAACCGAGAGTTGACTTCGGCGCACAGAACCTGCATGCCGGGCCAGCTCATTCTCGATTTCAGGCTCATCTCCGATGAGCACGATTTCGAGCCGGTCTCCGGCATCACGGAGAGCCGCGAGTGCCCCTTCGACCTCAGGGCCGGGCGCGGAATCGGTTCCGAGGGCGTCGACGGCGACCCGCACCGGGCGCTCCTCCTCAGTCCAGCTCGATCTTGAGGACCGCTTCGTTCCGATAGTACCCGCAGCTTCCACACACCCGGTGGGGCTGCTTTGGGTCCCCGCACCGTGAACAGGTCTGGGTCACGACCGCCTGCGCCTTGTAATGCGTGCGGCGCTTCCGCTGTCGCTGCTTTGATGTCCTCTTCTTTGGGACCGCCATGATTCCATCCTCGTTTAGTCGTTCTGCAGAGCTCGAAGGGCGTCCCAACGGGGGTCGGGCTCCTCCAGCGTGCATTCGCACGTCTCGTCGTTTCGATTGATACCGCACAGGGGACAAAGCCCCTGACATTCGTCGTCGCAGAGGACGAACCGGGGGATCATGAGGAGAAGCTCTTCGCGGAGGGCGTCTCTCAGATCCAGTTCGTTCGAGGTCGGATCCAGCCAGCGGATCGACTCATCCTCTTCTTTCTCGTCCGATCCTCGCAACTCATCCGGTACACTCCAGAAGAGATTCAACTCTTCGCGTACCGGGACCGTCACATCGGTCAGACAACGCCGACAGTTCCGAAGCAGTTCGGTGGTCAGCGCGCCCCGGGCCAGCACCTGGCCCGACGCAGTCGTCGTCAGGGTCAGGTGTATGTCGACCGGGTAGTCCAACACCCCGTCATCCAGATCACCCCAGAGGGCATCATCGGGAGGAATCGTCCCCTCGACGATCTGCTTTCCTTTCCGATCGAGATCGGTAAGATTGACCCTGAACATAGACGCGAAAGATATCGGCAAGTCGGCCATTTTGTCAACGATGGCGCTACCTTCGTGTGACGATTCGTTCGGTCTCACGGGCGATGGTGAGTTCCTCACCACTGCGCACGACCAGAAGAGCGACCCGATCTGAGCCGAACCCCCCTTCCTTCCCCCCGGTCAGGTCAGCATTCTCGGCATCGGCGACTCCGATCCCGAGAAAGCCGAGCCCGTCGAGTGCACGCGCTCGGATCCCCGCGGCGTTTTCGCCCACACCGCCGGTGAACGCCACCGCATCCAGACCTCCCATGGCGGCGGCGCAGGCCCCGATGTATTTGCGAATCCGGTAACAATAGACATCCAGGGCCAGCCTCGCCCGCTCCTCGCCCTTCCCCTCCTCCTCGAGAAGATCCCGCATGTCGCCTGAGATCCCGGACAGGCCCTGGAGCCCGGAATGCTTGTTCAGGAGCGCGGTGGCTTCCGACAACCCGATCTCCTCGCGCGCCATCACATGGAGAAT
>REBS01000062.1 GCA_007692605.1 Gemmatimonadales bacterium | reverse complement strand
GACCACCATGCCGACCATGCCGACCATGCCGACCATGCCGACCATGCCGAGCACGACCCGCTCATGGCGGGAATGCTCTCTCCGGAGCAGATGGAGGAGCTGGCGGCGGCCGAGGGAGAGACCTTCGACCGACTCTTTCTCGAGGCCATGATCTATCATCACGAGGGCGCGATCGATATGGTGGAGGAGTTGTTCGCCTCGCCGGGTGCGGGGCAGGACTCCGAGATCTACCAGTTCGCCTCGCATGTCGATGCGGACCAGCGGATCGAGATCGGGCGGATGTACCGGATGCTGGCGGCGGGGGGCTGACCTCCACCGTAAGCGAACCGCAAGCGAACTGGCAGCGAACCGTCAGCAAACCTTCAGCAGACCCTCAGAACACATGGGAACGAGCATGCGAAAGACAGCGATCATGGGTGCCCTCGTCGTGGCCTTCGCCGCGATGGGGATGGGACTCGGCAGCAGCGACGCCGCCGCGCAGCAGAATCCGGTCTTCGGGCCCGACGACGACCCCCGCGTGGGGCTGGGCGCGGGGTGGCTCGACGCCGAGGAGGCCTCGTGGAACATGAACCTTCTGACCGCGATCACGCGGCCCGAGGGCTTCTACAACCCCGACACTCCGGGTGACGGCCGCTTCTCGAACACCGACATGGGCTTCCAGGGCGACCTGGCCTTCGTGGGCAACTACCACGGGTTCAACGTCTACGACATCTCGGATCCGGCGAACCCGCAGCTGAGGACCTCGGTGGTCTGTCCGGGAGGGCAGGGCGACCTGTCGGTCTTCGGCAATCTCGTCTTCATGTCGGCCCAGGAGACTCGGGGCCGGGTGGACTGCGGCACCCAGGGGGTCGAGGAATCGGTGAGCCCGGAGCGGTTCCGCGGCGTGCGGATCTTCGACATCTCCGACCTGGACAATCCGGTGCAGGTGGCGGCCGTGCAGACCTGCCGCGGCTCGCACACGCACACCCTGGTGACCGACCCCAACGACGACGCCACCCTGTACGTCTACAACTCCGGCACCAGCGGCGCCCGCTCCGGGGACGAGCTCGAGGGCTGCGTCGACGTGCGCGACCCCGACGACCCGACCACCGCGTACTGGAGCATCGACGTGATCCGGGTCCCGCTCGCCGCGCCGCAGAATGCCGAGCTGATCGACTCCCCCCGCGTCTTCGCCGACGAGTCCACCGGCCGCGTGGCCGGGCTCTGGGAGGGCGGCGACCACGGCGAGGGCACCCAGTCGACCCGCGACACGAACATGTGCCACGACATCACGGCGTACCCCGAGATCGGGCTCGCCGCGGGCGCCTGCTCGGGCAACGGGATCCTCTTCGACATCTCGAACCCCGCGGTTCCGGTCCGGGTCGACGAGGTCGTCGACCCGAACTTCGCCTACTGGCACTCGGCCACCTTCAACAACGACGGGACCACCGTCATCTTCACCGACGAGTGGGGCGGGGGCGGCGCGCCGCGCTGCCTCGCGACCGATCTGCCGGAGTGGGGCGCGAACGCCATCTTCGACATCGTCGACGGCAAGATGCACCTGGCGGGCTACTACAAGCTGCCGGCCCCACAGACCGAGCTCGAGAACTGCGTCGCCCACAACGGCTCGCTGGTGCCGGTGCCGGGTCGCGACATCAAGGTACAGGCCTGGTACCAGGGGGGCGTGTCGGTCTTCGACTTCACCGACTCGGCCAACCCCTACGAGATCGCGTTTTTCGACCGCGGCCCGCTGAGCGACGAGGAGCTGTTCACCGGGGGCTACTGGTCGACCTACTGGTACAACGGCCGCGTCTACGGCTCCGAGATCTCGCGTGGCCTCGACGTGCTCGAGCTGACCCCCAGCGAGTTCCTGAGCCAGAACGAGCTCGACGCCGCCATGCTCGTGCAGTTCGACGAGTTCAACCCGCAGCACCAGCCGACGATGCGCTGGCCGGCCGTCATGACGGTCTCTCGCGCCTACTACGATCAGCTGGTCCGCCACGAGGGGCTCCCCTCGACCCGCGCCGCCGAGGTCCAGCGTGAGATGGACCGCATCGACGCGATGTCGGACGGCGCCGAAAAGCGCTCCGCCCTGCAGGAGCTCGCCA
Organism: Gemmatimonadales bacterium; assembly: GCA_007692605.1. GTDB lineage: Bacteria > Gemmatimonadota > Gemmatimonadetes > Longimicrobiales > Gaopeijiaceae > SLBA01. The sequence continues at coordinate 24,563 of REBS01000062.1, read as the reverse complement.
CCGAGCTCTGGATGGACGCCCGCGGAGCCGACGCCGGCATTCACGCCGGAGACGCGCACCGGATCCGTACCCTGGCCGGTTCGCTCCTGGATCTCGCCACCACCATGAGGTAGGCCGACGATGAGACGACGCGACTTCCTTCGACATTCCACCGTGGCGGCTGCCGGGCTTTCGTTGATCGGACGCCCGGAAGCCCTCCACGGGATCCTGAGCCCCACGGCGCTGAGCCCGGTCCTGAGCGATGACCGACGGGACCTGGCGATGCGGGCCCTGAACGCCGCGCAGCTGGCCGGCGCCGACTACGCCGACGTGCGGATCAACACGAACCGCAACCAGGGGATCTCGACGCGCGAGCGCCGGCTCCTGGGGGTCTCCGACAACGTCACCTCGGGCTTCGGGATCCGGGTGCTCGTGGATGGCACCTGGGGCTTCTCGGCCAGCAGCATCGTGACCACCACCGAGGTCGAGGAGGTCGCCCGGGTGGCCGTGGCCCAGGCCCGCTCGAACCGCGCCGCGCAGATCGAGCCGGTGCGCCTGGCGCCTTACGAGATCGAGACCGACGGGCGGTGGCAGAGCCCGATCGAGATCGACCCCTTCGAGATCCCGATCGAGGAGAAGGTGGCCTACCTGTTCGACGCGAACGAAGGGGCGCTCGGTGTGGCCGGGGTCCGCTTCGTGAACTCCTCGATGTTCTTCCTGAGAGAGGACAAGTTCTTCGCGAACACCGACGGGGTGGTGACCGACCAGACGATCTTCCGCTGCCTGCCCTCGATGAACGTGACGGCGGTCTCGGACGACAATTCGGACTTCCAGTCGCGCAACTCCACCGACATCGCGCCGATGGGGCTCGGCTGGGAGCACGTGATCAACTCCGACCTGCGGGGGATGGCACCCCGGCTGGGCGAGGACGCGGTCGAGAAGCTTTCGGCCCCCTCGGTCGACCCGGGCTCGTACGACCTGGTCCTGTTGCCGACTCACCTGTGGCTCACGATCCACGAGTCGATCGGGCACCCCACCGAGCTCGACCGGATCTTCGGCATGGAGGCCGATCTGGCGGGGACCTCGTTCATCTATCCCCTCGAGGACTACCTGGGCTCCTTCCGGTACGGGGCCGACTGGATGCGTGTGGTCGGGGAGCGGTCGTCCTTCGGAGGGCTTTCGAGCGTCGGATGGGACGACGAGGGAGTCCAGCCGCAGGATTACGACATCGTTCGAAACGGGATCCTGAACGACCTGCAGACCACCCGGGAGCAGGCGCTCTGGCTCGAGGACTGGTACGAAAGCCAGGGAGTCGAGGTGCGCTCGAAGGGGAATTCCTACGCGCAGTCGTGGGCGGACGTGCAGTTCCAGCGGATGCCGAATGTGAACCTGATGCCGTATCCCGAGGGCGACGTGAGCGTCGAGGAGCTGGCCGACGGGATCGAGCGGGGCATCCTGATCGACGGGCACGGCTCGTTTTCGATCGACCAGCAGCGTTACAACGCGCAGTTCGGGGGGCAGGTCTTCCGCGAGATCCGCAATGGGCAGATCGGGGGGATGCTCAAGGACGTGGCCTACCAGCTGCGCACCCCCGAGTTCTGGAACTCGATGGACCTGGCGGGGGGCGAGAGCACCTACTTCATGGGGGGCGCCTTCGGCGATGGAAAGGGCCAGCCCGGCCAGTCGAACGCGATCTCACACGGATGCCCGGCGACCCGGCACCGCGACGTCACCGTGATCAATACCGCGAGGAGTGTCTGAGCCATGAGCGACCGCCGATACCTGAGTGAAGCCGAACTCCGCGAGATCACGCAGCGGGCGCTCGCGTTCTCGCAGGCGGACCACTGCCGCGTGAACGTGAGCAGCGTGGTCGATGGGAACACCCGCTTCGCCCGCAACCAGATGAGCACCTCGGGGGACATCCTGAGCAACACCCTGACCGTGACGAGCGCCTTCGGGCAGAAGGTGGCCTCGTCGTCGGCCAACCGCTTCGACGACGAGTCGCTGGCCGAGGTGGTACGGCGCTCCGAGGAGCTGGCCCGCCTCGTGCCCGACGACCCCGAGTACCTGGGGGAGCTGGGGCCGCAGGACTACCCCGAGAGCGACTCCTTCTACGAGTCCACGGCGGACCTGACGCCGGACGAGCGCGCGCGGGCCGTGGCGACGGTGACCGAGCAGGCGCTTGCCGAGGATCTGATCTCGGCGGGCTTCCTGCCGCACCGAGCGGGGGCGAACTGCGTGGCGACCTCGGAGGGGCTCTTCGTGTACGGGATCGACTCGCGCGTCGGCTTCAGCACCACGATCCGGACCCCCGACGGGACCGGATCGGGCTGGGCGGGATCGGGTGCGAACGACTGGGCGGATCTGAGGGTGCCGGAGCTGGGAGCGATCGCGGTGCAGAAGGCGATCCAGTCACGGGAGCCGCGCGACGTGGAGCCCGGGCGCTGGACGGTGATCATGGAGCCCACGGCCGCCTTCAACATGGTGAACCTGATGGTCAACCAGCTGGCGGCCCGCCCCGCCGACGAGGGGCGCTCCTTCTTCTCGGCGCCGGGCGGGGGCAACAAGATCGGACAACAGTTCATCGACGAGCGGGTCACGATCCATTCGGACCCCGAGGACCCACGGATCCATTCGAACGCCTTCAACGGAGAGGGCCTCCCCAACCGGCGCGAGGTCTGGATCGAGGACGGGGTGCTCCGGCAGCTCAACTACGATCGCTACTGGGCGCAGGAGAACGGCCGGGAGCCGACGGGATTCCCCTCGGGCTGGTACATGGCGGGTGGAAACGACACCCTCGAGGAGATGATCGCCTCGACCGAGCGCGGACTCCTCGTGACCCGCTTCTGGTACATCCGGTCGGTCGACCCGCGCACCCTGCTCTTCACCGGGCTGACGCGCGACGGGACCTTCCTGGTCGAAAACGGCCAGATCACCCATCCGGTCAAGAACCTGCGCTGGAACGAGACCCCGATCTTCCTGCTGAACAACCTGGAGATGATCGGTCAGCCGGTGCGGGTCGGCTCCGGGCTGGGCTCGTCGGTCTGGGTGCCGCCGATGAAGGTGCGGGACTTCGCCTTCACGTCGACATCGGACGCCATCTGAGGGAATCGGAGGAGGGTGGGGGGCCGGCCGAAAGCGCCTCGCCCCCGCCCTCCTCCTCTCCCTTGCGGTCCCGCCAGCGCAGGAGCCGCAACCCGTAGAGCGTCACCAGGAGGGTGGCGCCCACATCGGCCAGTACCGCCATCCAGAGGGTTCCCATCCCCGCCAGGATCAGCGCCAGGAAGGCGACCTTGATCCCGATCGCGAACGCCACGTTCGCCCGGATCGTGCGCATGGTCTCGCGCGCCAGGAGGAGGGTGCGGGGAAGGGCGTCGAGGTCGGGGCGCATGAGGGTGACCGCGGCGGCCTCGCGGGCCTGGTCGGTCCCGCCCAGATCTCCTCCCACCGCGATCCCGACATCGGCCACCGCCAACGCGGGCGCGTCGTTGATCCCGTCTCCCACCATCGCGACCGGACCCCGCTCCCGCTGCAGGGCCTCGACCCGCGAGAGCTTGTCCTGCGGAAGCAGATCGCCCTCGATCTGCGAGATCCCCACCTGTCGGGCGACCGCCGTGGCCGTGGCCGCGGAATCCCCGGAGAGGAGGATCGTCTCGATCCCCATCCCGCGAAGTCGGTCCACCGCCCGCCGGGCCGAATCTCTGGGGATGTCCGAGAGGGTGATCGTGCCCAGCCGCTCCCCGTCCATCGTGACCAGGACCGGGATTCTCCCGCTTTCCTGAGCCGCCAGCGAGGTCTCGTCGACGCCGCCGAAGTGACGGGGGCTTCCGATCGTCACGGTCCGACCCTGGAGCTGTGCGGTGATCCCGCGGCCGATGAGTGCCCGATGCTCCGTGGCGATGGGGATCCGCTCGGGGGGGAGGCGATGTCGGGCCGCGCCCACCACCGCACGACCCACGGGATGCTCGCTGCGGGCCTCGACCGCCGCCGCCACGGCCAGAAGCTCGGTGCAGGGCTCGCAGGAGTCGTCGGGGTGATGCTGCGCGGCGTGCGTGGCCGCGGCCACCCGGTCGGGATCGTCGAGCCGTGCGCCGGTCTGGTGGCAGTCCATCGACTCGACCCCGACCACGGTGAGTGCCCCCTCGGTGAGCGTGCCGGTCTTGTCGAAGGCCACCACCCGGATGCGCGAGAGCATCTCCATGTGGGCCCCGCCCTTCACCAACACGCCCGCGCGGGCCGAATTGGTGAGCGCACTGGCCACGCTCACGGGCACGCTGATCACCAGGGCGCAGGGGCAGGCCACGACCAGAAATGCCAGGGATCGATAGAACCAGCCGAAGGTGTCGGGATCCGGGTTCCAGAAGGGGGCGCCGAGGAGGAGCGGAGGCAGGATCGCGACCGCGGCGGCGAGCACCACGACGGCCGGGGTGTAGATCCTTGCGAACCGGTCGATGAAGCGCTGGGTGGGGGCCCGCCGGCTCTGGGCCTCCTCCATCAGTCGGATCATCCGGTGCAGGGTGGTCTCCGAGGCGTGCCGGGTGACCCGGACCTCGAGTGCGCCCTCCCCGTTGACCGCCCCCGCCATGACCTCGTCGTCCTCGCCCTTTTCGCGGGGGATCGACTCGCCCGTGAGCGCGGACTCGTCGACGGCCGAATGCCCGGCCCGCACCACCCCGTCCATCGGGATGCGCTCCCCCGGACGCACCACGATCGTGTCGCCCGGGGCCAGCGTGTCGACCGCGACTTCGTGGGTGCTCCCGTCGGGATCGAGACGGAGTGCCCGGTCGGGGGCGACCGTCATCAGCCCCCGGATCGCCCGGCGGGCCCGGTCGGCGGCAAAGCCCTCGAGGGCCTCTCCGAGCGAGAAGAGCACCATGACCATGCCGGCCTCGACCCAGGCGCCGATCACGACCGCGCCCGCCGCCGCGATCGTCATGAGCGCCTGGATGTTGAGCTCGCGGTTGATCCGCAGCCCCCGCCAGCCCGAGCGGACCACGGGGCCCCCGGCGAGCAGCAGCGCGAGCAGCGCGGGCAGCTCGATCCAGAGGGCCTCCCAGTGGAGGATCTCGTGGAAGATCAGCCCCGGCAGGAGGAGGACCGCTCCGGCGAGGGCGGGCCAGGTCGACCGGCGCTGCAGGAGCCAGGGGATGAGCGAGGGGGGTGGGGCGTCGTCGGCCTGCGGATCGGCCGACCCCGCCTCGGTCGCACCGAAGCCGAGGGCCTCGATTCGCTGTACGATCTCTTCCGCGGGGGCCGCGCCGCGCACCTCGAGGATGCCGGCGGGATACGACAACTCGCAGGATGCGATCTCGGACAGGGCTCCCACGCCTCGCTCCACGGATCGGGCACACCCGGCGCAGTCCATGCCCGTGACCTCGAATCGGCGGGCCGGGAGGGCATCGACTTGCGGGTCTTCGGTGGAGCCGCGGTCTCGGCCGTGGTTCCGGTCGGAGTTCGGTCCGGAGTCTCGGGAAGGGGCGCTCGTTTCCATGGTATTCGATACCCACCGGGGCGAGGCTCGATCCGGCCGGACTTGATTCCGAAGGGCGAGGGACGTCAATTGCCGGGTCCCGGGGTGAGGTTACCCCCGGGGTGGATCGAGGCGGGGGGGGCGGAGTACAGATAGACGATCCGTGGGTCACCGAAGGGGTGGCCGGACCGCATATGTGAATTCAGGGAGGTGGGTGTGGAGGAGAAGAAGAAGGTGCTGGTTCCGGGAGCGATCGCCGGTCTGATCGGCGCGGGAGTGGTGGCGGTCTGGTTCCTCCTGGTCGACCTGGCGGCGGGCGATCCCTTCCGGACGCCCGCGATGATCGGGGGCGCTCTGATGGGTCGCGAGGACCTGCAGGCGAGTCCGGGGCTGGTGGCCACCTTTACCGTGATTCACTTCCTGGCCTTCGTGCTTGTGGGCATCGGTGCCGCGTGGGCGCTCTCGCAGCTCGAACGGTCTCCGAACGTGTTGATGGGGATGGTCCTGGGCTTCGTGCTCTTCAACGGGGTGTTCTTCGGGAGCGCCGCCGTGACCGGGATCGACGTGGTGGCCCAGCTGGGCTGGGTCGAAGTGCTGGTCGGAAATCTCCTGGCCGGCATCGTCATGGTGAGCTTCCTGCACCAGGCGGGCGTCACGAAACCGGTAGACTGGAGCCAGGTGCTCAAGGAGGGTACCGTGCTCCGGGAGGGCCTCATCGCCGGGATCGCGTCCGGCTTTCTCGTCGCCACCTGGTTTCTGGTCGTCGACACGATTCAGGGCCGGCCCTTCTTCACCCCGTCGGCCCTCGGATCCGTGCTCTTTCTCGGCGCGACCGACCTGAACCAGATCGAGGTCTCGATGTGGGTGACGGCGGCCTACACCCCCGTTCACTACGCCATCTTCATCCCGATCGGGATCCTCGCGGCGGCGGTGGCAAGGCAGGCCGAGAGCCAGCCCCCCGTCCTGATCGGAGCGATGCTCCTGTTCGTCGCCTTCGAGGCCTTCTTCCTGGGCCTGATCGCGGTGGTCGCCGAATTCCTCCTCGGCCCCCTCGCGTGGTGGAACATCGCGATCGGAAACCTCATCGCGGTGCTGACGATCGCCGGCTACCTGTGGCGCAAGCACCCGAAGCTGGCCGAAGTGATCGCCTCGGACGGCATCGAGCGTCCGGCCTGAAGCCTCGCGCCGGTGCCCGGAGGGTCCGGGCACCGGCGCGACCCCTACCCGAACATGCGCTCTTCCCCGGAAGGTGATTGATGCTCCAACGACATCGCTACACCCCGCTCTCCCTGCTGGTCGCGTTCCTCCTCCTTCCGGCGATCGCGCCGGCCGAGATCGCCGCCCAGTCCTCTGCCCAGTTGGCCGCGCAGGGAGACGATCCCCCGGTGACCGCGAGCCTCCAGGTCTGGTCGGAGCTTTCCTTCGGGAGCCCCGATCCGGACGGAGTGCGCGACGCGAGGGTGCGCGAGATCGACCCTGAATCCGACGAGGCCGAACGGCTGGCCGAGGGGCTTCCGCTCAAGCCCGGCCGGGTGCTCGAGATGACGGTGTCGGAGGGGTCCTGGATGTCGGTGGATGTGAGCCCGGACGGGCAGACGCTCGTCTTCGACCTCCTCGGATCGATCTGGACCCTCCCGATCGAGGGGGGAGAGGCGACCCCGCTCACGCAGGGGATGGCCTTCGACGCCATGCCGCGCTTCTCGCCCGACGGCGAGCGCGTGGTCTTCGTGTCGGACCGCACCGGGGGCGAGAACCTCTTCAACCTGGCGGTGGACCTGAGCGACACGATCCAGGTGACCCGGGGCAACAACAACAGCTACCAGTCACCGACCTTCTCGCCCGACGGGATGTACATCGTGGCCACCCGGCAGGGGGGCGCGGGGCAGGGCAAGCTCTGGATGTACCACACCGAGGGTGGAACGGGGACCGCGCTGATTTCGGAGCCCGCGAACCTGCGTACCACCGGGGCGGCCTTCACCCCCGGCGGCGAGGAGATCTGGTACGGGCGGCGGACCGGCTCGTGGACCTACAACTCGCCGATGCGCGAATACCAGCTCGCCGTCTACGACATGGACACCGGCGAAACCCGCATGATGACCAACCGGTACGGGGGCGCCTTTCGGCCGGTGATCTCGCCGGACGGACGCTGGCTGGTCTACGGGACGCGGCACGTGGCCCACACCGGGCTGCGGATTCGTGACCTGGAGACCGACGAGGAGCGCTGGCTGGCCTTCCCGGTCCAGCGGGACGAGCAGGAGTCCCGCGCCACCCGTGACGCGTACCCGGGCATGGCCTTCACACCGGACTCCGAGCACCTGGTGGCCACCTACGGCGGGAAGCTCTGGCGGATCCCGGTGGACGGGAGCGATCCGGTCGAGATCCCCTTCACCGCGCAGGTGGAGCTCGCGATGGGCCCCGAGGTGGACTTCGACTATCCGATCGAGGACACCCCGGACTTCACGGTCAAGCAGATCCGCGACGCGGTGCCCTCGCCCGATGGGGATCGGATCGCCTTTTCGGCACTGGGCCGGCTCTACGTGAAGGATCTGCCCGACGGCCAGCCCCGCCAGATCAGTGACCTGCCCGGCAACCAGCACGCGCCCGTCTGGTCCCCCGACGGGGACTGGGTGGCCTTCGTGAACTGGGATTTCGACGAGGGCGGCCACCTCTGGAGGGTGCGGGCCGCGGGGGGCAGCCCCGAGCGCCTCACCACCGAGAACGCCTTCTACCAGCAGCCGGCCTGGAGTCCGGCCGGCGACCGGATCGTCGCGATCCGTGGCCCGGCGAGGGCCTACCGCGAAGCTCTCACGCAGGGGGTGCCCTTCGGCTCGCAGGAGCTGGTGTGGATTCCGGCGGGCGGGGGTGATGCGAATCACATCCGCAATGTACAGGGCTTCTCGAATCCGCACTTCGCGGCCGACGCGGAGCGCATCTACGCGCACGGTGGCGGGCGGGGTCTGATCTCCTTCCGCTGGGATGGACTCGACGAGCGGGTGCACGTGCGGGTCGTGGGGCCGAGTGCGCCGGGGTCGTCGAACAACCCTCCGGCCTCGCTCACGATGATCAGCCCCACCGGCGATCGGGCGCTGGCCCAGATCGGGATGCAGATCTACACCGTGCACGTACCGCGTGTCGGGGGCGACGGGCCCACGATCAACGTCTCGAATCCGTCGAACGCCGCCTTCCCGGCACGGCACCTGACCGACATCGGGGGTCAGTTCCCGGCGTGGAGCGCCGACGGGGAGCGGGTGCACTGGTCGCTCGGAAACGCCCACATGATCTATGACCTGGCCGATGCCCGGGCCTTCGATGACTCCGTCCGGGCGGCGCGCGAAGAGGCCGAGGAGGACGAACCGGGCGAGCCCGGAGATCCGGACGACCCCGATGCCGACCCCGAGGTCGACGAGGACGAGGCCGACGAGGATCCGACGGACGAGTATCGGCCGACCGAGATCCGCGTCGAGGTGACCGCCGAGCGGGACCTCCCCCGGGGAACCGTGCTCCTGACGGGTGCCCGGCTGATCACGATGAACGGCGACGAGGTGATCGAGTCCGGAGACCTGCTGGTCCGCGACAACCGGATCGCGGCGGTCGGCGCCTCGGGCTCGCTCGACGTGCCCGACGACGCCGAGGTGATCGACGTGTCCGGACACACGATCGTGCCCGGCTTCATCGACACGCACGCGCACCTGAGGGCCCCCTTCAACATCCACCGTGACCAGCCCTGGTCGTACGCCGCGAACCTGGCCTACGGGGTCACGACGACCCGGGATCCGCAGACGGGGGCCACCGACGTGCTCTCCTACGAGGACATGGTCCGGGCCGGCCGTACCCTGGGGCCGCGCATCTACTCGACCGGTCCGGGGGTCTTCTCGGGCGAGGGGATCTCGAGCCTCGACGACGCCCGCGACGTGCTGCGGCGCTACGCCGAGTTCTACGACACCAAGACGATCAAGATGTACGGGGCGGGCAACCGCCAGGTGCGGCAGTGGATCATCGAGGCCGCGCGCGAACTCGAACTGATGCCCACCACCGAAGGCTCGCTCGACCTGATGCTCAACATGACCATGGGCCTCGACGGCTACTCGGGGATGGAGCACAACATGCCCGGCTTCCCCCTCTACGGAGACGTGGCCGCGCTCGTGGCGCACTCGACCATGGCGTACACCCCCACGATCCTGGTGACGTACGGAGGGCCGTGGGCCGAGAACTACTTCTACGCCACCGAGGACGTCCTCGGCGACGAGAAGCTCCAGACCTTCACCCCCTTCGAGGAGATCCACCAGAAGGCCACGCGCCGCAACGCTGGCTGGTTCCACCCCGAGGTCTATCCGATGGACCTGCTGAGCGACTTCGTGGGCCAGGTGGTCCGCATGGGAGGCCGGGCCGGGGTGGGAAGCCACGGACAGCTCCAGGGGCTCGGCTACCACTGGGAGCTCTGGGCCACGCAGGCCGGAGACCTGACCGAGCACGAGGCCCTTCGGGTGGCCACCCTTCTCGGGGCAGAGTCGCTTGGGCTATCGGGTGACCTGGGTTCGCTCGAGGCCGGCAAGCTCGCCGACCTGGTGATCCTGCGCGACAACCCGCTCGACGACATCCGGAATTCGAACTCGGTCGAGTACGTCATGCTGAACGGACGCCTGCACGAAGGGGCGACGCTCAACGAGCGGTGGCCGCTCCAGCGGGACGCCGGACCGTTTTACTGGCAGTTCGACGATCCCGTGCTTCCCTCGACCGCGGCCGGGGTCCGGTAGGGGGGGCGTCACAATCGGCCGGCCCCGGTCGTTCCCCCAACTGAGACCGGGAAGGGGAGGCCCCGTCGGGGTGTCCCGACCTGCCACCGTCCAATGAAGAGGTCCGTGGACTTCGACGCGCTGTTCGACGACGTGTATCCCAGGCTGCACCGATACTGCCTTCGGATGGCCGCCGACGCGGACATCGCCGAGGACGCGGCGCAGGAGGCCTTCGTGCGCCTGCTGGATCACAAGGTGCGCGGAGAGCTGCCGGGGCTGAAGGCGTGGCTCTTCAAGGTGGCGACCCACATCCTGCGGGATCGGGCGAAGGTCGAGCAGAACCGGGCACGCCTTCTCGAGGTGAATCCGGTCCTTCCCGGGTCTCACTCCACTCCCGACGAGGAGCTGGAGCGCAAGGAGCGGGTGAGACGGGTGCGACGGGCACTCGCGCGGCTCGAGGAGAGGGATCGAACCCTCCTGCTGCTGCGCGAAGAGGGCTTCACCTACCGCGAGGTGGCGGGCGCGATCGGCGTCCAGGCCTCGTCGGTGGGGACCCTCCTGGTCCGGGCCCGCCGCCGCTTCGAAGAGGCCATGAGCGACGAGGAGGGGGAATGACCGATCACGTGGAGGCCGGAGAGATCCAGGCCTGGCTCGACAACGAGCTGCGGGGCGTCGAGGCGGCGCGCGTGCAGGAGCATCTGGAGACGTGTGCCCGATGCCGGGCCGAGGCCGAAGAGGTGCAGAAGTCCGGCGCCGAGATCTCGGGAGCCCTCCGACTCCTCGACACTCCCCCGCGGCGGACCCTCGACGAGGCCCGTTGGGAGGTCCGGCGGCAGTGGGCGAAGAGTCGGGGTCGCGGCTCGCGCAGAAAGAGCGTGGTCGCCGCCGCGATGCTGGTGCTCGTGGCCGGGGGGCTGGCCGCAGTGATGCCGGGCTCGCCCCTGCGGAGCCTCTGGTCGAACTCGGGGGTCGATGTCGTCCCCGCCACCGAACTCGTGGCCGAAGGCGAGACCGATCGCGTGGGGGTCTCCGCGGCCTTCCGGGACGGTCGACTCGAGGTCGAGCTCGAGGGCGCCCCCGCGGGCTTCGGGGTCGAGGTTCGCACCGGCTCCGGGGACCGGGTTCAGGTCCGCGCGCATTCGGCGGCCCGCTTCGGCTCCGGGGCGGGCCGGGTGACGGTGGGGCTCGAAGGGGAGGCCTCGAACGACATCCTCGAGATCCGGGTGCCCCCGGGCTCGGGCGAAGTCCTCCTCCGGACCGGCTCCCGATTCCTGTTGCGCTGGAGCGAGGGCCGATTCGAGCTTGCCGAGGGCCTCGTCGCCGAACCCCTCCCCGACGGGGTGCGCCTGCAGGTGCCGGGTGTGAGCGAGGGGCCGTGATGTCCGTGACGTCCGCAAAGTCCGCGATCTCCGGATGGATCGGACTGGGGCTGACGGTGGCGCTCCTCGGGGGCCTGCCGGGCGAGGGGACGGCCTCCGTGGGCCCGCCGGGCGACCGGCCGGCTGCGACCGGTGGCTCCGGCGCGGACCCTGCCGGCGTCCCCAATTCGCGGCCGGACACCCTGCAGGTGGTGGTCGAAGGCCAGATCCGCATGGAGGCCTATCGCGGGGGCCCCGCCCTGCCAGGGGCGGTCATCGAGCTGCGGCAGGGGGACCGCCTGCGCACCGCGGTCTCCGATTCCAGCGGGCGCTACCGCGTCGAGGGGGTGACCGGGGGCGGCACCGCGACCCTCCAGGTGCGGCATATGGCGGCCGAGCCGCACGCAATGCAGCTCCTCCTGCCGGCACGCGGGGCGATGTCGATCGATGTGGAGCTGGAGCGCCGCGCGATCACCCTTCCCGCGATCCGGGTCTTCTCGCGCGGGTGGCGCGAGGTTGCGGCCCGGCCCGCCGCTCCCTTCTCGACCGCCGATCCCCGCCACCCCCGGGTACGGCTCGTGGTCATGCAGAGCACGTCGGGGCTGGTCGAAAGCGGGCTCGTCGGCCGTGCCCGGGCCGACGCGCCCGGCGAGGAGAATCGGCCTCCCGAGCAGGCGCTGTTCATGCGGGGCTCCACCGTCGACAGCCGCATGGTCCTGCTCGATGGGGCGCCTGTGCTCACCCCCTTCCACCTGGCGGGGCTCGTCTCGTCCTTCGACTCCCGCTCGCTGGGCGGAGCCGACGTCCACCTGGGTGGTGCCCCCGCCCGGTTCGAGGGCGGACTCTCGTACGTGCTCGATGTCGAGAGCCGACGTGCGGACCCCGAAGCCCCCCGGTTCGAGGCCGCGCTCGATGGACTGGCGGTCCGCGGCGGCCTGAACCTGGTGCGGGGGGAGCGGGCCGGTCTGGCCGTGACGGCCCGCCGATTCCACGGCTCACAGGCGGCGCTGACCCCCTCGTCGACGCTGCCCTACAGCTTCGACGACCTGCTGGCGCGTGGCGATCTCTCACTCGGACGGGCGGGGGAGCTGCGGGCCACTCTCTTCCGGAACCGCGAGGGGGTGCGCCTGGATGTGCGCGCCTTCGGAGACGGGGCAGGAAGTGGATCGAATGCGACCGGTGTATCCGGTGGGGGGAGTGGGGTCGATGGCGCGGGGGAGCGAACCGAGTGGGGCAACGACGCCGCGTCGCTCCGTTGGCGAGCCGACTGGGCGGGGACCCGGATCGAGCTCCTGGGAGCGACGGCCCGATACCGCGCCGCCCTCCCCATCGAATGGGACGACCTGGTCTTCGCCCGGACCCGCACCGACCGACACCGCTTCGAGCTTCAGATGGAGCGCCCCTGGGCCGAGGGCCTGCTTCGTTGGGGAGGCTCCCACGAGCGGCAGCGGCTCCGGTACGCCATGGAGCTTGCCGCGGGGGGGCTGGCCGAGGGTCTGGCCACCGCCCGACTGGCCGACGGTCCCGATGAACTCCGGGCCGATCGGACGGGCCTGTTCGCAGAGGCCGAGATGAAGATCGGCGAGGGGGCACGGCTGCGGACCGGCGGCCGGATGGACCACTTCGACCGCGAGAGCACGGTGCGCCTCTCGCCCCGGGCTTCACTCGCGGTCGCACTCACCGACGACGCCCGCCTCACGATCTCGGGAGGCGCCTTTCACCAGTACGTGCCGGAACCGGGGCTGCAGGAGGACGCGCGCGAGGAGGCGCCCTCGGAGCTGCGCTGGAACGCGCAGCTCGGGGTGGCGTCGGCGACCCACCTGGTGATCGAACTGGACCAGGAGCTTTCTCCCGAGTTCTCGCTGGGGGTCTCGGGCTTCGTGAAGCGATTCCAGGAGCAGGGAGCGCGGGGCGTGGGTCGGATCAACGCGTCGGGGACGGATCTGCGCGTGCGCCGGCAGGGCGATCGGGTCGAGGGCTGGGTCGGATACGCGCTCTCGTGGTACTGGGAGCCGGGCCCCGGGGCGGCGCCGCAGTCCGGACGCGGATCGGGCTCCGAGTTCTCGGGGCGGCACCTGCTCACGACCGGGGCCCGCTACGACGATCCGTCGGGCTTCCAGCTCGGCCTCTCGCTCGAATACGGGGCGGGACTCCCCCTCACCGAGGTCCCGCTCGTGGCGAGTCCCGAGCACGCCGGGCCCGTGACCGGGGTCCGGAATCTGAGCGGAGCCCCGACGATCGAGGACTACGCCCGCTCGAGCACCGACAACCCGCTCGACCTGGTGCTCGAAGACGACTTCCTGAGAGTCGACTTCGAGGCGTCGTGGGTCACCCGCCCCGTCGTGGCCGGCCGGACGACCGAGCTGCGGCCCTACCTGAGGGTCCTGAACGCCCTCGACCGCCGCGACGCCCTCTTCTACTACTTCGACCAGTGGCGGGACGCCGAGCTCCGCCCCCTGGCCGAGCGCCCCGTCGTGCCCCTCATGGGGCTGGAGTGGCGCTTCTAGGGGAACGATCGGGGGGTGAGGCTTGCGAAGGCAGGCCCGTGATGGGAGCTTTCAGCCATTCCCTTCGATGCCCGATGCCCCCTGCGAGGGGCGCACTGTTCCCCTCAGCCGCACCCCGCCCATGCCCGCTCGGCTCCTCCGTCCGAACTCCAAGACCCGCTCCCTGATCCCGGCCGCCCTCCTGGCGGCGGTCGCGTGGATCGCCCTGGCGCCCGCGGGTGCCGACGCGCAGCAGCGTCCCGCCCCCGCGCTCCAGGAGGCCTATTTCGCCTGGGACGAAGGCCGGTACATCGAATCCATGGAGGCCTACCTCGGCGTCCTGAGAGGTCCGGACGGCGAGACGCACCGGCGGGAGGCGGCGCTGCTCACCGGCGAGCTGCACCCGGTCCGGGAGCTCGACGACGACGGCCGCCTGATCCGGATCTCGCCCGACGGGGAGTGGCTCGCCTGGTCGCGTCAGGTCGACGGGGAGTGGTGGAGCTACGCGGAGCCCGCCGCGGGGGGCGAGCGACGGAGCTTTCCCTCGCAGCTGATCGCACTGTCGGGCTCGGGGCTGGCGGCTCATGCGACGGAGTCCGAGATGATCGTGACCACCCTGGCATCGGGAGCCGAGAGCCGGGTCGCTCTCGAGGGGCTGCGCCCCGCCGGGCTGGCCTTCCAGCCCGACGCCGACCTCCTGTACCTGGCCGCGGCCCGCGAGGGCGAGGGGGATCGGGTCGCCCTCTACCGGGCCCAGGCGCCGAACTGGAGCCCGGAACGGGTCGCCCTGGAGTACCCGGTAGCCGTCGACCCCCAGCCGCTGCCGGGGGGTGAGGTGCTCCTCTTCACGGTCCCGACCCGCTCGCCCTTCTCGACCGCGCAGGCCGACGCCACCCCGACGGGGGGGCCGGGGCTGGGGCTGCTCGACCTGAGGACCGGGGCCTCGTCGATCCTGACCGCGTCGGGTGTCTCGGTCGCCCGCGACGGGAGCTTCGTGGCGCTCTATCGGGCGCCCTCGGACGGGGAGCCCGGACGCATCTTGGGGGCCTCGCTCACCGAGGGGATCCCCTCGGGCGACGACGAGCTGATCACCCTGGTCGAATCGGAGCTCCGGATCGGCGATCCCGCCGTTTCGCCCGCGGGAGACCGGCTCGCCTACAAGGCGATGCCGCACACCGACTGGGAGATCTTCCTGGTGCCCACCGACGGCTCGGCGTCGCTCTCGCCGGGGACCGCCGCCGATCCCGCCGAGGGGGTCGAGCGGGTCACGCGCGAGATCCAGCACGACCAGTTTCCGGACTGGGTCGACGACGACCGGCTCCTGGCCCTGAAGGGCGAGTTCCGGCACCGGCGCTCCTACCTGTACGATCTGGCCGGCGACCAGGAGTACCGGATCTTCCACAACAACACCCTGCGCACGATCGCGCCCGAGTACGAATGGGTGCCGAGCCCCGACGGCTCCGGGGTGCTCCTGACCGCGGAGCGCGACGGCAATACGATCGACCCGCGCCGGGCGGTCTTCTGGGTGGACCTGAGCGCCGAGGTGACGCTCGACGCGCTCATCGACCGACTCGAGGCCAACCTGGACTACGAGCGCGAGCTGCTGGCCGAGGGAGAGGCCCGCTTCGCCCCGATCGCCGACGAGGCCGCGATGATCACCGACCGGATCCTGCCGGGCCGGATCTTCCACTACGCCGATCACCTGTACCGGATGGGGTCGAAGTTCATCGGGCAGCCGGGGAACCTGCCGGCGGTCGAGTACCTGGCCGAGACGCTCGAGTCGTGGGGCTACGAGGTGGAGCTGGAGTGGTTCGAGCCGCGCGGGATCCGCTCGGCGAACGTGGTGGCCCGGCTTCCCGGCACCGAGAACCCCGAACTCGTCTACGTGATCTCGTCTCACTTCGACTCGGTGCTCCCGAGCCCCGGCGCCGACGACAACACGTCGGGGACCACCGCGCTGCTCGAGGCCGCCCGGGTACTGGCCGACCATCCCCGCAAGGCGACGGTGGAGTTCGTGCTCTTCACCGCCGAGGAGGCCGGCCTGATCGGGGCGCGCGAGTACGTGGCGCGGGCGGCGGACAGCGGCAAGCAGATCGTGGGAGTGCTGAACAACGACATGATCGGCTGGACCCGGAGCCACCGGCTCGACAACACGATCCGCTACTCCAACCCCGGGATCATGCGGATCCAGCACGCCGCCGCCCACTTCTTCTCGGATCTGATCACCTACGACGCGCTCTACTACCGGGGCACCGACGGGGCGGTCTTCTACGAGGCCTACGGGGACATCGTCGGGGGAATCGGCTCCTACCCGGTGCTGGGCAACCCGAACTACCACCAGCGCACCGACCAGATCGAGACGATCAACCATCGCCTGGTGGCCGAGGTGAGCCGGACCACGGCCGCGAGCATCATGCTCCTGGCGGACAGCCCCGCCCGACTCGGAGAGCTGAGGGTCGAGGCGCGCGAGGGCGACCGGGCGGAGCTGGTCTGGGCTCCGGCGCCCGAGCAGGGAGTGACCGGCTACCGGGTGCAGATCCGCGCCGGGGACGGCACGGTCCGCTCGCTCGAGACCGTGACCGAGCCTCGCGCCGTGGTGACCGGGGTCGAGGCGGGCGACGTGTTCGAGGTCCGGGCGATCCGCGACAACGGCACCGAAGGGTGGGACTGGGCGCGCCAGCCGCTCTGATCGAGTCCGTCCGAATCCGCACGGCTGTGCCGGGGTTCGCTCGGGTGCTCCGGAGTCGGATCGCGCGGGTCCCGGCCGTGGCGGAGCGGCGGGACGTCAGACCATGTCGAAGGCGCGGCAGAGGACGCGCAGGAAGTGCAGGCTCTCGCGGGCGCGGTCGAGCGTACCGAGATGGTTGCCTCCCGCAGAGTGAGCGAAGAGCCCGGTGAGACCGGTGCGCAGATCGGCGGCGAGAGGCTCGAGTCGGGCCTCGAGCGCCTCGAGCTGCGTGTACGGGATCAGGACGTCGTCGCGGCCGTGCAGGAGCCGCACGGGAATCGTGAAGGGCCCGAGCTCGGGGATGGGGTCGAGCAGGGGAAAGTTCGCCCCCGCCGCACGACCGATCTCGGCGACCATCCGGACCGCGGCCTCGCGTTCGGGGCGAATGCCGGCAGGGGGGGCGAACAGGTCGAACACCTCGGTCTGCGCCCCGGTCAGGCGTTCCCGCAGGCGGCGCTTGAGCGGATCCAGCGCGGGCAGGCGGGAGTCGATCCCCTGGTCCCCGGCGAAGGCGGCGAGCTCGTGCAGCGCGGCCGCGACCCCGTCGAGATCCCCGTACCCGGTCAGCAGGGGCAGGCAGTTGTGCCCGACGACCCACCGGCCGTAGGGATCGGGCACCGTCCGCTCCCCCTCACCGTGCTCGCCGGTGAACTGGAAGTGCAGGGTGGGCTCGAGTTCGGCGTAGCTGCCCCAGGCCAGGACCCCTCGAACATCCGCGCCCGCCTCCTCGGACTGCGCGGCGACGAGCGCCTGGGGGCCCCCGAAGGAGAACCCGGCGATCATCACCCCCCCCGCCTCGACCTCGGGTCGGCTCGCGAGGGTCCGAATCGCACTCCGGATGATCTCCTGCGCCTGCTCGGGGGCCAGGTCGAGCCGGGTCCATTCGGCGATCTCGGGCACCAGCACCCGGGCACGGGTGGCCGCGAGCGCCTTGATGAACTGCCGAAGGGCGAGGTGCTCACGGCCCCTCCGGGTGATCCCGTGCAGGACGACCCACCCCGGAAGGGGCTCCGAGCCACTCGGACCCATCAGGGTCCCGGGGGTCGGGTCCCGCTCTCCGGGAGAGGGGATCTGGATCTCCTCCTCGCCCAGATTGGTAGGAGGAGAGTGCCATCCCCTCGCGAATCGAAGGGCGTTCAGGAGGGGCAGGCGCATACGGTCGGAATCCGGATTCAGGCGAGCGTCACCCTCAAGAGATAAGGCAAGCGCTCCCGGTTTGGAAGCCGCTCCCCGGGCGAGGGCCGCCCCGGACGATCCGGGCGAGCCCCTTCCGCTGGACCGGCTCCGATCGTATCTATGGTGGCTGGCCCCCGCAGGTCGGGGCCCCCGACGCATGACGCATGGTCACCCCGACCCACCCTCTCAACCCCACGGATGCATGGAGTACCGTCCTCCTTACGGTCACGCTCTGGCCGCCGGCGCCGCCGCGCTCCTCCTGTACGTTCTGACGCTGGCGCCCACGACCTGGTTCTGGGACACGAGCGAGTACATCGCGACGGCCCACATCGTGGGGATCCCCCATCCCCCCGGCAACCCGCTCTTCGTGGTTCTGGGCCGGGCGTGGAGCTTGATCCTGGGAGTCTTCGGGCTTCCGATTCCGGTCCGGATCAACCTGCTGGCGGCGGTGACGTCGGCCACCGCCTCGGGATTCCTCTTCCTGATGGCCTGGCGGGTGCTGCGCGGCTGGACCGACACCGACCGCTCGCTCGGCGAGGAGTGGCGTCGTCGGCTGCCCGTGATCGGGGCGTGGGCCGGGGCGATCCTGGGGAGCACCGCGTACACGGTCTGGAACCAGTCGAATGTGAACGAGAAGGTCTACACGGTCAGTGTCCTGACCATCGCGATCGTCTCGTGGCTGGCGATCCGGTGGCGGGACCGCAAGGACGACCCCGCGGCCGGATGGTACCTGGTCCTGGCGGTCTACCTGATGATCCTGGGCTCGACCAATCACCTGATGTCGCTGCTTCCGGCCCCGGCGCTCCTGATCCTGGTCCTGACCGAGAAGCCGCAGGTGTTTTTGGACCGGCGGATCCTGACGCGGGGGGTGCTCGCGGTGATCCTGGGGCTCTCCTTCAACTTCTTTTTGCCCCTGCGCTCGGCGCAGCAGCCGATCATCAACGAGGGGGAGCCGATCTGCGAGTCGATGGTGGGGGCCGCGGTGGCCATCTATTCGAACGCGAATGCGGGGTGCGAGGCGCTGAGGGCGAACCTGGCGCGTGAACAGTACGGGAAGCCCTCGATCTTCACCGACCCGACCTCTCCGGAGCCGTGGAACCCCGAGGCCCGCTCGCTCTCGCTCGTGGTGCACCAGTACTACAACTACTTCCAGTACTTCGACTGGCAGTGGGCCCGGGGGCTGGCCACCTCGCCGGTGCCGGGCAACTCGCGACTTCCCGTCACCTTCCTCTTCCTGGGGCTCGGGGTCTGGGCGCTGGTGATCACCGGGCGGTCCGAAAGGGGGCACCTGGTCTACCTGGGCACCCTGACCGCGACGGTCACCCTCGGCCTCGTCTTCTACCTGAACTTCAAGTACGGCTATTCGCTGGCGCCCGAGATCACCGATCGGGCGATGCACGAGGTTCGAGAACGCGACTACTTCTTCATCGCGGGCTTCCACCTCTGGGGCTTCCTGGCGGGGATGGGGCTGGTCGGGGCCTGGCGATGGGCCGCCGGACGGACCCCGACGCCGCGGTCGTTCGCGATCGGGGCGCCGATGCTCGCCGTGGCCTTCATCCCCCTGGTCTTCAACTGGGCCTGGGCGGACCGCTCGGGCGACTACTCGGCGCGCGACTGGGCCTGGAACCTGCTCCAGAGTGTGGAGCCCTACGGGATCCTCTTCACCAACGGCGACAACGACACCTTCCCCCTCTGGTATCTGCAGGAGGTCGAGGAGGTCCGGCAGGACGTCTCGGTCGTCGTGGTCCAGTACCTGTACACCGACTGGTACCCGCGGCAGCTCACCTACCACACCGATCCGGCGCGCCAACGCCCCTTCGACGCGGAAGGGCACGGGGGGCTCTGGGAGGCCCCGCCGGAGCCCCCGTCGCGTCCGCTCACGATCCTCTCCGACAGCGACCTGAACTCGATCCAGAGCGGGTACCTGCGGGAGGCCACCACCTTCAACCTGGGTGAGGTGGCGCTGCAGTTCCCCGAGGGCACCCTGCTGGGCCGCGGGGAGCGGGTCGCGCTGGCGATGATCCGGGACTCGCAGGGGCATCGCCCGGTGCACTTCGCGAGCACCGGGGGGCTGGCCCAGCAGCTGGGGCTGGACCGGTGGGCGGTGCGCCAGGGGCTCTCGTCGCGGCTCCGGATCGAGGATCTGGAAGAGGTCGAGGGCGTGGTGCGGGTGGATCCGCAGGTGGGCGGGGAGTGGGTCGACGTCGAGACCTCGCTCCGGATGTCCGAGGAGATCCACATGTACCGCGGGCTGCGGGAGCGCGAGATCTGGGCGGATCGGGCCACCCTGAACATCCCCTTCCAGTTCTACTACTTCTACATGCAGCTGGCGGACGCGGCCCGGCGCACCGGGGCCGATCCCGCCCGGGTCGAGGAGCTTTACGATCGGGCCGAGCCCTTCCTGATCACGGCGCGCGGCGGGACACGGGGGGCACCCCCGTCGCGGTGACGCCATGAACCGAACCCCGAAGGACTCCGGCCCGAAGGACGACGCCCCGTTCGACGCGGGGGAATTGCGCGGCGGGGATCCCTTCGCGGCCTTCGGGCCCGACGAGCTTCACCGATACGCGCGTCACTTTGCACTCGGTGAGGTCGGAGGTGAGGGGCAGCGCCGGATCCGGGAGTCGAGCGTGCTCGTGGTCGGCGCCGGGGGGCTGGGGTCGCCGGCCGCCCTCTACCTGACCGCGGCGGGGATCGGGCGGCTGGGGGTGATCGACGAGGACCGCGTCGAGCTCTCGAACCTGCAGCGACAGATCCTGCACGGCACCGGCGACGTGGGGCGGCCCAAGGTGGAGTCCGCGGGCGACCGGCTGCGCGAGATGAACCCCGGGGTCGACCTTCGGCTCCACAGGGAGCGGCTCACCTCGGCGAACGCCATGCAGCGGATCGCCGACTACGACCTGGTGGTCGACGGCTCCGACAACTTCCCCACCCGCTACCTGGTCAACGACGCCTGCATCCTGCAGGGCAAGCCCTGGGTGTACGGCGCGGTCCTGCGCTGGGAGGGGCAGCTCGCGCTCTTCGGCGCCCCGGACGGCCCCTGCTACCGCTGCCTCTTCCGGGAGCCCCCGCCCCCCGGGGCCGTGCCCGGCTGCGCCGAGGCCGGGGTCATGGGGGCGCTGACCGGGATCATCGGCTCGCTCCAGGCGCTCGAGGCGCTCAAGTGGATCCTGCAGGTCGGCGACTCGGCCGCCGGTCGGCTCCTGCGCTTCGACGGGCTGGGCCTCACCGTGCGCGAGGTGCATCCCCGCCGCGATCCGGGCTGCCCGATCTGCGGCGACGCGCCCGTGATCAAGGAGCTCATCGACTACGAGTGGTTCTGCGCGACGGGAGGGACCCGGACCGCAGGGGCGGCCGGAGCGGACGGGGAGCCGGGCGCGGATGCGCCGGGACGCCCCGACCCGGAGGACGGGGGTCCCCGCGAGGAGATGGATCCGGAGACGCTCCGGGCGAAGATGGCCTCGGCGAAGCCACCGCTGTTGATCGACATTCGGGAGGACTGGGAGTGGGCCGCGGGCAACCTGGAGACGCTGGGGGCGCGGCACATTCCGATGGATCGGCTCGACGCGGAGCTCGACGACGAGGTCGATCGCGAGGTCGGTGAGGTTGGCCGGGAGCCCGCAGAAGAGCCTGCGGAGGTCGTGCTCTACTGCCAGACGGGGGTGCGCAGCGCGCGGGCGATGGCGGAGGCGAGGGAACGGTTGCGCGCCCGGGGGGTCGAGGTGCGCCATCTCGAGGGTGGGTACGAGGCATGGACGCGGGCAATGGAGGAGCCGTGAGCGGAGGGTCCGAAGGAGAGAGAAGGCCCCGCGTGGTGGTCGTGGGCGCGGGGTTCGCCGGACTCTGGGCGGTGCAGAGGCTGCGCCGGGAGCCGGTCGAGGTCCTCCTTCTGGACCGGCAGAACTACCACACCTTCCTGCCCCTGCTCTACCAGGTGGCGGCCGCCGAGCTGGGCCCCACCGACATCGCCTACCCCGTCCGGTCGATCCTGCGCGACCAGAAGAACGCCTCGTTCCGGATGGCCGAGGTGGTCGAGGTGGACCTGGAGCGCTCCGAGGTGGTGACCCCCGTGGAGCGGATCCCCTACGACCACCTGATCCTGGGGATGGGGGCGACGACGCACTATTTCGGCGTCGAGGGTGCCGAGGAGCACGCCTTTCCCCTGCGGACGATGGACGAGGCGATTCCGCTGCGGCACCACGTCCTGTCGCGCTTCGAGGAGGCCGCGTACGAGGCCGACGTCGAACACCGGCAGCGGCTGCTGACCTTCGCCATCGTGGGGGCCGGACCCACCGGGGTCGAGTTTTCGGGGGCGCTGTCGGAGTTGATCTATGGTCCCCTGCAGAAGGACTTTCCCATGATCGACATGGCGATGGTCCGGATCCTCCTGATCGAGGCGATGGACGGGGTGCTGCAGGGGATGCCCGCCGAGCTGTCGGACTATGCGCGCGACCGGCTGGAGCAGCGGAAGGTCGAGCTGAAGCTGGGGAGCGCGGTGTCACGGGTGGGGCCCGACTGGGTCGAGATCGAGGGGGGCGAGCGGATCGGGACCGAGACCATCGTGTGGACCGGTGGGGTGCGGGGTGCGCAGGGGCCCGGGGACTGGGGTCTGCCGGTGACCCGATCCGGACAGATCGAGGTGGAGCCGACGCTCGCGGTGCCGGGGCGTCCGGGGGTCTGGGTGGCCGGAGACCTGGCCTATCTGGAGGAGGACGGGGAGCCGCTGCCCGGGGTCGCGCCGGTTGCGCTGCAGCAGGGCACTCTGGCGGCGGACAACATCGTCCGACAGATCCGCGGCGAGGAGGCGAAGGGCTTCCAGTACCGGGATCCGGGGATGCTCGCGGTGATCGGACGCAACGCCGCCGTGGCCCGGCTGGGGGGGCGGAACTTCAAGGGCTTCCCGGCATGGGTGGTCTGGCTGGTGGTGCACGTCGCAAAGCTGATCGGGTTCAGGAATCGGGTGCTGGTGCTGGTCAACTGGGCGTGGAACTATCTGTTCTTTGAGCGGGCCGTTCGCCTGATTCTTCCTTTCGCACGGCGAAGTGCGGCGGATCCGCCCCGCCCCGAAGACCCGCGTCCCCTCTATCAGCGAGGGGTCTCCGGAGAGACCATCGCAGGTGAGGGCGACGCTGCCGATGAACCTCTGGGCGGGTAGGGGGTTTGCTCTTTCGGCCCGCGACGAACACTGTGTCGGGGGTGTGGGGAGGAGGAGGGGCGAGCGGTCCGTCGGCGGCTTCAGAGTCGAGGGTGGTGGCGAAACATATCTTTACTGCGCGAGGACGCTTTCATAGCCGCAGTATTGTGCCACCTTTCGGAGTCCTGTATATTCTCCCCCGATTTGACCGGTGAGGTCTGATGGGGCTCCCGTTACAGGATGGGACCTCTTCATGCCTCGTGCCCCCGCCGGGATGCAGGATGCTCGGACGGGGGGCTGAAAAGAGCGGATCTCCACTTACTCAGAGTCCCTACCATTCAGGAGGATTCATGAAGGTACGTTACATCCTGGCGCTGGCGGCAGCCGCTGCCCTTCTCCTTCCGGAGATGGCAACGGCCCAGCGGGCCGGATCCATCGAACTGGGAGCAGTTGGAAACTACTTGCTCTATGACGATGAGATCGGCATTGAAAACGCCCCCGGGATCGGCGGGCGGGCCGGACTCTACATTCTTCCCAATCTCTCGGTCGAGGTCGACTGGACCTACGCGGAGCCCGACCTGACCGATCCTCCGGGATACCAGGGTCGGACTCAGGTGGTGCACGAGCTGATTCAGACGCGCCTCCTGTACAACCTCTGGTTCGGTGAGAACACCGCGCTCCTGCTCGGTGGCGGATACACCTACGACAACTACTCCACCCCCCGTCGCCTCGCGGCACGTGGTGGTGGGCCCGGTGGTCTGGTGGGTCTGCGGTACCGGTTCTCGGAGCGCTTCTCGATGCGCCTCGAGGGTATCGGCTACTATGTGAGCGCCGATGACGCCACGGTCGGGATCGCGCGGCCCGAGACCTTCAACCTGGGTGCCCAGGCCGGTCTTTCGCTGATGCTGCGGGATCGCACCGAGACCCAGATCGTCGAGCTGCCGGCGCCCCCGCCGGACACGATCGTGGTCGAGCGCGAGGTGGAGCCGGAGCTGCCCGAGGGTACCCCGACTCAGATCTGTCTCGCCACGGGTGAGAACGTGACGGTCTACATCACCCCGCAGGGTGACACCCTCGTGGGACCGCGCCGCGTGTCGGTGCAGAACCTCGGGCCGGGCGTCGCCTTCGCCGGTGAGTATGCC
This sequence comes from Gemmatimonadales bacterium, assembly GCA_007692605.1. Classification (GTDB taxonomy): domain Bacteria; phylum Gemmatimonadota; class Gemmatimonadetes; order Longimicrobiales; family Gaopeijiaceae; genus SLBA01. Next base: position 357 of record REBS01000062.1, on the reverse strand, counting down.
GAGGGACGCAGCTGGTTCGTCAACGACGAGCCGGTCGACTTCGAGGACATCGAGTACCTCCGCTCCGGTGGAGAGGTTTCGCTCGACTGCGCCAACATCATGCGGGTCGGAGAGTTCGGTGGCGTGCCGCTCTTCGCGAACGTCGGCTCCGAGCGTCCCTTCGAGACGCTCTACGTTCCGGTCCGTCCGGGCGTGTGGCAGGCGTACCAGACCGACCTCGCCCAGGTGCGGGGGAACTGAGCCGCTGACCCCCTGAGGGGGACATCGGTACCCGTCGACACTCGTCGGCCAAATCAGGGAGGGCCCGTTCCGGCAACGCCGGGGCGGGCCCTCCGGTCGTTCGGGGGGAGGGGCTGG
>REBS01000080.1 GCA_007692605.1 Gemmatimonadales bacterium | reverse complement strand
TCAGCGAAATGCACCCACCCGCGCCATACCCCCCGGCACGGTGCGACCGCCCCCTCGGGGGTTTGACCTCCTGCCCCCGGCCCCCTACCATCGGGCCACCCCCCACCCTCAATCCCCACTCCACCCCGAGACCCCCGATGCACGTGCGCACCTCCCGCTTCGTCCCAACCCCGGCGGTCCTGGCGGCCCGGGCACTTCCGGCACTCCTGATCTCCAGCCTGCCCGCACGCCGTGCGCTGGTCTCGCTGCTCGCTCTGCCCGCCATGCTCATGTTCGCCGCCTGCGAGCCGATGACGAGCGATGACCCCGACACGAGTGCGGGGCCCTGGGCCTCGGGCACCGTCGCGGTCCCCGCCGATGCAGACTGGAGCCTGCGGGCCGAGCGGACCGAGTTTCGCGAGACGGCCTCGTACGACGAGGTGGTGCGAATCCTCGTGCAGGCGGCCCGCGCGCATCCCGATCTGCACCTGACCCACTTCGGCTACACGAACGAGGGCCGGGCCCTGCCGCTGCTGGTGGCGGGGGCGGGGTTGGAGGACGGCGCCCGATCGATGGACGCAGGGTCGACGGAGGCCGGACCGGGGGCCGGTGGATCGTCGGGAGTCGCCACCCCCGAGGCCCGCGACGCCGCCGGCACCCTCGCCGCCGAGGTCCGGCGCGTTTCCGCGGAAACGGGGCGGCCGGTCGTGTACCTGCAGGGCAACATCCACTCGGGCGAAGCGGCCGGGAAGGAGGCGCTCCTGAGGCTCGTGCGCGAGCTGGCGCACGACGAGCGGCCGGAGCTGCTCTCGGAGCTGATCCTGCTGATCGGGCCCATCTACAACGCCGACGGCAACGAGCGGGTCGATCTGCGCAACCGCCCACGCCAGCACGGTCCCATCGGGGGCATGGGCACCCGGGCCAACGCCCAGGGCCTCGACCTGAACCGCGACCAGATGAAGCTCGACTCCCCCGAGGCCCGCTCGCTGGCCCACCTCATGACCGCCTTCGACCCCCACGTGCTCGTCGACCTGCACACCACCAATGGGACGCGGCACGCGTATCATCTGACGTACTCCCCTCCACTGCACCCGGCGACCCCAAGCGCGATCGACGCCCTGTTGCGCGACGACCTCTTCCCGTGGGTGACCGATCAGTTCGAGGAGGCCTTCGGGTGGCACATCTGGCACTACGGCAACGTGGGCACCCGCGGCGGGGTGCGCGGCTGGTACACCTTCGACCATCGCCCCCGCTTCGTCACCAACTACACGGGGCTCCGCAACCGCATCGGGATCCTGAGCGAGGCCTACTCGTACGCCACCTTTGCAGACCGCATCCTGGCCTCGGAGCGCTTCGTCGACGGGATCCTCGACTGGATCCGCGCGCACCCCGACCGCGTCGTCGAGATGATCCGGGCCGAAGACACGCGCGACCTGCGCGGCACCACGATCCCCCTCGGCGCCGGGTTCGCCGCGAGCGCCCCCGAGCACCGGATCCTGATGGGCGACGTGATCGAGGAGCACAACCCCTGGACCGGCCAGCCGATCCTGCGGCGCACCGACGTGGTCGAGCCCGACCCGATGCCCGCCTGGGTCGCCTTCGAGGGCGTCGACGACGAGATCGTGCCTCGGGCCTACCTGGTCCCGGCGGGGCTGGGCGCGGTGGTCGAGCGGCTGCGGGCGCACGGGGTGCGACTCGAGGAGGCCGAGCCGGGCATCGACCTCGAGGCCCTGGCGGATCGGGTCGCCGGTGGCGATCCGGACGGCGCCGGAGAGCTCGAACGCTTCCGGGTCCGCACCATCCAGCGGGCGGAACAGCCCTTCCAGGGCCGAAACGAGGTCGCGGTCGAGGGGGCCTGGGAGGGCTTCACGGCCTCGACGGCCTCCATGGGATCCGACGTACCCACCGCCGGCGCCGAGTGGCTCGTGGTCCCGATGGACCAGCCCCTCGCGCGGCTGGCCTTCCTCCTGCTCGAGCCCCGGGCCGACGACGGCTTCACCAACTGGGGGATCATGGATCCCTGGCTGGCCGAGGGAGAAGGCTACCCCGTGCTGCGGATGCGGTGACCCTCTTCGAGGAACCAGCGCACGAAGTCCTCCATCCCGGCCTCGGCGTACGAGACCGCGATCCCGCCCCGCTCCTCGACCCAGCGGGCGTCGGCGGCCTCGAAGGTGCGCACCAGCACGGGCACGTCCGAGGCGAGCGCGAGGAGCGCGGCGCAGTCCTCGCGGTTGCGGATCGTCGAGATCACGATGCGCGCCTCGTGCGCCCCCGCATTTCGCAGGACCTCGAGGTCGGTGGCGTCTCCGAAGACCACGTCGAAGCCGGCCTCGCGCACACGGGTTACGACGACGGGGTCGTCGTCGACCACCCAGATCTCGTGGGGGCCCCCGACCAGGGTCTCGAGGATCGCCTCGCCGCTCGTGCCGCAGCCGACCAGGAGCACATGGTCGCTGGGGGGCGATCCGGGGGTCTCGGGCTCACGGAAGGGGTGCAGCCGCAGGAGCCAACCGGTCACCCGGCCGGTGCCCAGCAGGGGGGTCAGGACCATGGTGATCACCGTGACCAGCGCGATCAGCGAAAAGGTGCGCTCGTCGAGCTGGCCCAGCACGACCCCCTGCAGCCCGACGATCAGCGAGAACTCGCTGGCCTGCGCCAGGAGCAGCCCGCCCCCGATCCCGACCCGGGCCGAAAAGCCGCTGCGCTCCGAGATCAGCGTCACGATCGGTGGGGTGAGCAGAACCAGGAGCAGGGCGAGCAGGAGCGCCTGGCCGAGCTCCGCCGGGGTCGGCAGGACCAGGAGCGCCCCGAGCGCGGTGAAGAAGATGGCCGAGAAGAAGTCGCCGAGCGAGTTGAGCTGCCCCCGGACCAGGGCGCTTACGGGGAAGGGCGACAGGGTCACGCCCGCCAGGAAGGCCCCGACCACCATGGGGACCCCGAGGAAATTCGCCAGCCCCAGGAAGACGAAGAGCACGCCGAAGACCGTCAGGAGCAGGAACTCCTCGTCTTCGGCCACCCACGGGATCAGCCGGGGTGCGATCCAGCGCAGCGTCACCCCGGCCAGCGCCATCAGCCCCAGGGTGCTGGCCAGCCCGATCCCCACCGCACCCCACCCGTCGGCGAGCCCGATCACCACGGGGACCAGGATCACGACCAGAAGGTCCTGCGTCAGCAGGACTCCGGTGACGGTGCGACCCATGGGGGTATACAGCTCCTGCCGCTGCTGGAGGAGCCGGACCACGACCAGCGTCGACGACGCCGAGATCGCCAGCCCGATGTAGGCCGCGGTCACGATCGAAAAGCCCATCAGGAGCGACACGCCGAAGGCCGCCCCCCCCAGGGCGAAGAACTCGATCATGCCGATCCGGATCGCGAGGCCGCGATAGCGACCGACGCGCTGCGGGTTCAGCTCGATGCCGGCCACGAAGAGGATCACGACCACACCCAGCAGGAGCGTGTCCTCGAGGAAGTCCGGGGGCACCGGGACGACCGCCGAGGTGATGACCCCTGCGATCAGGAGCAGGGGGATCGACGGGATCCGAAAGACGTGCGCCACCCAGAAGGCGGTCGCGGCCGCCAGAAGGAGGAGGGCCAGGGACGTCATCTCTGAAACACCCCCTTCTCGCCCATAACACGGACGATCTTGTCCACCCCGACATCCTGGGAGTCGATCACGTATTCGACCCCCAGCCGGTTCAGGTCGATCGTGCTCGCCGGGTCGAAGGAGTGGATCGCGCAGGGTACCCCCGCCTGCTGCGCCCGGTAGGCCAGGAGCCGGTTGACCTCTTCGATGCGCAGCGCCGAGACCAGGAAGCGAGCGGAGTCCAGCTGGGCCTCTTCGAGCACCGCCCGATACTCGACGTTGCCCAGCAGGGTGTCGCAGGGGAGTTCCTCGAGCTTCGCCAGGTCCAGATCGATGGCCAGGACCTCATGGCCCTCGTCGTGGAGCCGCCGTGCGATCGCGCGCCCCATGGCGTTCATCCCGACCACCAGGATGTGCCCCTCGTGGCGCACCTCTTCCTCCATGGGCGAGGCCCCCTCGCTCGCCCCGAACATGCGCAGGACCCAGCGGCCCTCGAGCCAGGCGTACAACTGGTGATTGTAGAGGATCATGAAGGCCGAGGTGCCGATCGTCACGAGCCCCACGATCCCGATCAGCGAGAGGATCTCTTCGCCGATGATCCCCGCCGAGAGCCCCAGGGCGGCGAAGATGAACGAGAACTCCGAGATCTGGGCCACCGTGACGCTGGTGAGAAACGAGGTCCGCTCCCCGTAGCCCATGCGGGCGATCAGGAGCATGAAGATGAAGGGGTTGCCGATGAGCACGAAAAGCGAGAGAACCACGGCGGGCCACCAGATCTGGGCGACCGCCCCGAACTCCATCTGGATCCCGAGCGAGACGAAGAACACCGCGATGAAGAAGTTCATGAGCGGGTGCACCCGTCGGCGCAGATCGTCGTTGTAGGGGAGCTGGGCCAGGCTGATGCCGGCCAGGAAGGCTCCGATCTCGAGCGAGATCTCCATGACCTCGGCGCCCATCACGAACAGGAAGCAGAGCGCCAGGCTGCAGACCAGGAGCGTCTCCTGCGAGGCCGCCACCTTTCGCAGGAGTTCGGGGAGGACCCAGCGGGCCGCGACCGCCGCCGCGGCCAGGAGCACCACCATGCCCCCGAAGGCGAGCCCGAGGTTGGTGAGGATCTCGCCGAACTCCATCCCCTCCTGGCGCCCGAGCCCCGAGAGGAAGGTGAGCGCGACGACCACGACCAGGTCCTGGACCAGGAAGATGCCGACCGCGATCCGGCCGTAGACCGAGTCCAGCTCGTCCTTCTGGTCGAGCAGCTTGACCACCACCACGGTGCTCGAGAAGGTGAGCGCGGTGGCGATGAAGATGCCCTGCAGGAGGTCGAAGCCGAGCAGGAAGCAGATCGCGAGCCCGCCGGCCGCCGTGAATACCACCTGCCCCAGCCCCGCGACCACCGCCACCTTGCCCACGTCGCGGATCTTCTTGAGCGAGAGCTCGAGCCCGACCAGGAAGAGGAGCAGCGCAATCCCGACTTCGGAGATCAGGTGCACCGCGTCGGAGACCTCGACCAGGCCCAGCACCGGCCCCAGGACGAGGCCCGCCAGGATGTAGGCCACGATCGAGGGCACCCGCAGGTAGCGGACGAGCGCGAAACAGCCCACGGCCCCGAGCAGGATCAGGCCCAGCTCTTCCAGGATGGGGGTCTCGGCGATCATGGCGTCGGGTTGAGGGGGTCGGGGCGGGCGACGGTGCCCACGGGTAGACCGCAGGGGGCGGAAGATACAGATTTCGGGGCCGCCTCGTCGAGGGGCGGCCGCCGACCCTCAACACCACGCCCCCACCGGAGTGCCCCTTCGTGCAGATCCAGATCAACACCGACAACACGATCGACGCCGACGATGACCGGATCAAGGCCATTCGCGATACCGTCGAGGACGCCATGGACCGCTTCTCGGATCGCCTGACCCGGGTCGAAGTCCACATCCGTGACGAGAACGCCGAGAAGGGAGGCCGCGACACCCGCTGCGGCATCGAGGCCCGCGCCCGCGGGCTGCGCCCGGTGCAGGTCGACGCCCTGGAGCACACCGTCGACAAGGCCGTGCGCGAGGCATCGAGGAAGCTGGTGCGCGCGCTGGATACGCAGTTCGGGAAGCTGGGGCGGTAGGGGGGGGGGAGGCCGTCAGAAAGCGGAGGGTTCCACTCTCTACCGGAAGGTGAGACAAGATCCTTGCATCCGACCAGGGCCGGATGTACTATCGTCAAGGTCGGCCGGAACAGATCGTTACAGCTTCCCCTCGGCGCCCGGATGCATCATGCCCCTCACCGCGACTCTCGCAGAGTTGGTGATCCTGAAGGCCGCTCGTGCGTTACTCATTCCGGAGGGTGCCCCACCCATTGTTCCACCCTCTCGAAGGTGTCGACCGCTCACAACACCAAAGTTCCGGCGGATTGCAACATTTTTTCGGAATCCCACCCCACGCTCCCCTCCCGCGACCCGACACGTCGATTTTGAGAATTGGCCCAATAGAAGGGCTCACGGGACACGTGACGCTCCTGTGACACGTAATGGTACGCGGATTGCATAAATTCCCGGACGATTGACCGTCCGCGCTCCATCTCGGGGGCCGGAACTCTGTTGAATCCGGAAGTCCAGTGGTGCCCGAACGTGGTGACCCGCTCTCCGGACAGTGGCCGAAAGGCCGGGAGGAATCCATGAAAGATTTCATGCTCACTTTCTGGAAGGACGAGTCGGGCCAGGACCTGGCCGAGTACGCGATCCTGCTGGGGCTGATTACGATCGTGTTGATCGGTTTGATCACTGCGTTTTCAGGCGCGATCGGCGACCTGTTCCAGAGGGCGACAGACACGCTCGAGGGAGCCGCCGACGCACCCGAACTCTGACCTCGACCAGGGCGAGATCGAGCTCAGGTCGCAGGTCTGACCTGAGCTCGATCTAACCCTAATCTTTTCAGTTCTCAGAGGTTCAGCCTATGTGGTTGTGGATGGGGAGCCTGCTGGTCGTAACTTTGTCATTGGGCGCGGCTGGATTCGACCTGAGAGAACGGCGGATCCCGAACTGGATCGTGATGAGCGCCCTGGTCTCGGGCCTGGCTTTCCGCCTCACTCTGGGGTCCGGGGCCTTTGTTGGAGGCCTGTTGGCTGTGGGCCTGGCCTTCACCTTTGGCCTTGTCTTCTACCTGCTCGGAGGGCTCGGGGCGGGTGATGTGAAGTTGATGGCGGGGCTGGCAGCCTTCCTTGGCTTGGAAGGCCTCCTCACGGGGCTCGCTGTCATGTCTGCGGTCGGTGTTGCCATGGCGCTCTGGGCGACATGGCGCAAGGGGGTGCTGGGACGCACGTTTCGTAACCTCCTTCACTTCGCCCTCACGCTCGGACGGGCGAGCTTCCGCGGCTGGAAGGGTGAGAGCCCAATGGCCGCGGCTCTTGCTCAGGATGGGGCGGAGCCGGTGCGTAGCCCCTACGGTGT
>REBS01000033.1 GCA_007692605.1 Gemmatimonadales bacterium | reverse complement strand
GCCGGTTCGCACCGAGATGTAGCCGCCCGCCTGGATGACGCGATCGAAGGAACTCCGATCCACGACCAGGTCGCGCATCACGGGAAAGGCCGTAGCCCTCCAGGGCTCGATCCAGATCTCGTCGCCGTCGCGGAAGGAGCGCATGTGGAGTTGGCAGGCCGTGATCAGTTTCTGCGGACCGTGCGCCACCCCATTGATCATCATTCCACAGGAACCGCAGATCCCCTCGCGGCAATCGTGCTCAAAGGCGATGGGCTCCTTTCCCGCGAGGGTCAGATCCTCGTTGACCAGGTCGAGCATGTCCAGAAATGACATCGATTCACTGACGTCGTCCGCCCGGTAGGTTTCGAATCCCCCCTTGTCCCGGGGGCCGGTCTGACGCCAGACGTGCAACGTGAGATTCATTATTTGTAGCTCCTCTGCGAGAGAGGCACGTGTTCGAAGTGCAAGGGTTCCCGATGTCGGACGGGTTCCTCTCCAACCCCCTTGAATTCCCAGATCGCCCCGTGGGCGAAGTTCTCGTCGTCGCGCTGTGCCTCCCCCTCTCCGGTCGTGTGCTCCTCGCGGTAGTGGGCCCCGCACGACTCGTCGCGCGTGAGCGCGTCCCAGCACATGACTTCGGCGAATTCCAGGAAATCGGCGACCCGCCCGGCCTTCTCGAGCGACTGGTTCAGCGTGTCCCCGCTTCCGGGCACCGTGACTTCACGCCAGAAGCGCTCCCGGAGTTCGGGAATCTTCGTGAGCGCCTCGCGCAGCCCCGATTCATTGCGAGACATCCCGCAGTGGTCCCAGAGCAGCCTTCCCAACTCCTGGTGGAAGGAGTCGACGGTCCTGGAGCCCTTCACCGACAGGAGTCGCTCCTGCGCTTCCGTGACTTCCCGGACGGTATCCCGGGCCGCGGCGTGGTTCTCGTCGACATCGCCCCGCGAGTGCTCGGCCAGGAAGTTTCCGATCGTGAGCGGGATGATGAAGTAGCCGTCGGCGAGCCCCTGCATGAGCGCCGAGGCTCCCAGGCGGTTCGCACCGTGGTCGGAGAAATTCGCCTCGCCGATCGCGAAGAGTCCCGGTACGGTGGTCATCAGCTCGTAGTCCACCCAGAGGCCTCCCATCGTGTAATGGGGGGCTGGATAGATCCGCATCGGGACCTCGTAGGGGTCCTCTCCGGTGATCTTCTCGTACATCTGGAAGAGATTGCCGTACCGCTCCGATACCAGGGGCTTTCCGAGCCGCTGGATGGCATCCCGGAAATCCAGGTAGACGCCGTTTTTCATCGGCCCCACCCCATGCCCCTGGTCCACCATCTCCTTCGCTCTGCGCGAGGCAATGTCCCGCGGCGTCAAGTTTCCGAAGGAAGGATACAGGCGCTCCAGATAGTAGTCGCGTTCGGCATCGGGGATCTCGGCGGCCGCACGATCGTCTCCCGCGCGCTTCGGGACCCAGATCCGCCCATCATTGCGAAGCGACTCACTCATGAGGGTCAGCTTGCTCTGATAGTCTCCACTCTGGGGAATGCAGGTCGGGTGGATCTGGGTGAAGCACGGGTTCGCGAACCCGGCGCCGCGACGGTGCGCCCGCCAGGTGGCGGTGACGTTACACCCCATTGCGTTCGTGGAAAGAAAGAAGGCGTTGGAGTATCCCCCGGTCCCCAGAACGACGGCGTCCGCCATGTGGGCCTCGATCTTTCCCGAGACCAGGTCCCGGGTCACGATGCCTCGCGCACGTCCGTCGATCACGATGACGTCGAGCATCTCCGACCGGACGTGCATCTGCACGGTCCCTTCGTGGATCTGCCGTTCCAGCGCCTGATAGGCACCCAGCAGAAGCTGCTGGCCGGTCTGTCCTCTCGCATAGAACGTCCGGGACACCTGGGCTCCCCCGAATGAACGGTTGCCCAGAAGGCCTCCATACTCACGCGCGAACGGAACGCCCTGAGCCACCGCCTGGTCGATGATGTTCAGGGAGAGCTCCGCGAGCCGATAGACGTTCGCCTCGCGCGAGCGGAAGTCTCCGCCCTTGACCGTATCGTAGAAGAGGCGATAGATCGAATCGCCGTCCCCCTGGTAGTTCTTGGCGGCATTGATCCCGCCCTGCGCCGCGATCGAGTGGGCGCGACGGGGAGAATCGTGGAAGGTGAAGCACTTCACCCGATAGCCCAGCTCGCCCATCGTGGCCGCCGCGGCCCCTCCGGCCAACCCCGTGCCCACCACGATGATCTCGTATTTTCGCTTATTCGCAGGGTTGACCAGCTTCATGTCGAAGCGATGCCGGTCCCACATCTGGTCGATCGGGTGATCGGGAATCCTGGCGTTCAACTCCATTCCTGCATCCTCCGTATTGGCGATCGTCGACTCCGCCGCTTTCTCGACGGGTCGGAAGGGGTTCGAGCGTCAGTCCAGAAAGCCGATCATGACGGCGATCGGAACCGACACGTAGCCCACGAAGAGGACCAGTGACAGGCCCGCCGCCAGCGGCCGTCGAAGCCTTTCGACCCTCGGGTTCTGGACACCGAGGGTGGCGAATACGCTCCAGATCCCATGATACAGGTGCAGACTGAGCGCACCGACCGCGACGATGTAGAACAGGGCGACTGGAATCGACTGGAAGCCGATCACCAGGTTCTGGTAGACCGAACCGTATTCGAAGTCGGGGTGAACGTCACCCGTGGTGAAGTGCAGCAGGTGATAGATCACGAAGAGCACGATGATCACCCCGCCCCACCGCATGGTCCTCGACGCGTAGCTGAAGACCTGGGAGTCGGGCTTGTGGTACCGCTGGGTCCGGGCGGACCGACTCTGTCTCCACAATTGGTACGCCGCGACGATATGCACCCCGACGGCGGCGAGAAGGGCCAGCCGCACCCCCCAGAGCAGGCCGGTTTCGGGAATCAGCGGATACCCGACCTCACGCAGGAACTGGGCGTACGAATCGAGGGGGTGAACCCCGGATTCGCCGACGGACTCGAAGGCCTTCAGGTTGCCAACCATATGGCCGAACACAAACCCGATCAGGAGGATGCCGCTCACCGCCATGAGCGACTTCTTTCCGACCGAGGATCGATATAGGCTCACCACCCGACTCATCGGCTCACACCCCGTCCAGCTTGGCGATCGTATCGCGGACCGCAGTCGCGCTCCGCTCGAGATCCGCTCGCTCCTCGTTGGTCAACTCCACCTCGAGGACCTCGAGGAGCCCTCCGTGCCCGAGTTTGCAGGGCACTCCCAGGAAGAGTCCCTCCTGTCCATACTCTCCGGTCAAATAGGCCGCGCAGGGAAGAATCCGCTTCTTGTCACGGGCGATCGCCTCCGCCATCTGAACCGCCGCGGCGGATGGGGCGTAGTAGGCGCTCCCCGTCTTCAGATGGGCCACGATCTCCGCCCCGCCCTTGCGGGTTCGCTCGATGAGCGCATCGATGCGCTCCTGCGAGATCAGCTGCGTGATCGGGATCCCGCCGACGCTCGTGTAGCTGACCAGGGGCACCATCGTATCGCCGTGTCCCCCCAGCACCAACGCCTGGATGTCTTCGACTGAACAGTCGAGTTCGAGCGCGATGAACGAACGGTACCGAGCCGTATCGAGCACCCCCGCCATTCCCAGCACCCGCTCGCGGGGAAATCCCGAGGCCTTCATCGCTACCCAGGCCATCACGTCGAGCGGGTTGGATACCATGATGATGATCGAGTCCGGTGCAACCCGTGCGATCTCCTTCGACACCGACGCCACGATTCCGGCATTCGTCTTGAGGAGATCGTCCCGGCTCATTCCCGGCTTGCGGGCGATCCCGGCGGTGACAATAAAGAGGTCGGAGCCCTCGGCCGCGTCATAGGATGTGCTGCCGTTCACGCGACTGTCGAATCCCTCCACCGGAGCACTCTCCCACTGATCCAGGGCCTTGCCCTGCGGAATCCCATCCGCGACGTCGATCATCACGATGGATCGGGCCAACTCCCGCTCGGCGAGACGCTGGGCCGCGGTCGCCCCGACATTCCCGGCCCCAACGACCGTGATCTTCCTCATCGAGAACCTTGTGGAGAGATGATTCAGGAAGGCAAAAAAGCCGCCGGAAGCTACCCGGGGGGGGGCTGGGTGTCAACGGCCAGGAAGGGGGAAACTCGTTGGGAAATACCACTTCCGGGAGACGGATGGAAGCTGGTGGTCGATCCGCAGAGGGAGAGCGGGTCAGCTTATCTGGAATACGCCCCGCCGCCGGGGCGACCATCGCGTCCACGCCGCTCCAGTTCGCGGATCCTGTCCACCAGATCGCTCCTCATCTTGATGTACCGGATGAGTCCCGACGGAGAGAGCACTTCGAGGAGCGCATCTTCCTCGGACTGCTGGATCGCGATTTCGCGCTGATGCAGGTCCAGCTGGCGGGCAAGGAGAATTCGGGCCTGTGCCTCCGAGCCCCCGTCGCGAGCAAATGCGTCCATGTCCCGGGACAGGGCACGTCGGTCACGCATCAGCTCTCCTCGGGCTTCCCGATGCTCCTGTGAAATCTCGCGAATCTGACGCACCTGCGAGTCACTCAACTCCAGTTCGCGCATCACTCGATGCTCGAACCCCCGCAGGATTCGCATCTGCATTTCTTCCCGGCTCATCTCGAGCCCCTGGCGCTGAGCCGACTGCGCCTCGAGACCGGAAACCGGAATGAACATCGGAAGGGCTACCGCGAGGCAGAGCGCCACGAGCACCGCTCGAGGAATCATGGCCATCAGAAGTCCTCTTCGCTGAGGAGGGCCAGAAGCGTCTCGTCCGAGACGCCTTCGAGGTATGGAGCACCGGCCACGAGCCATTCGTCCGCAAGCCACTCGAGGTCGCCGTCGGCCACCGCGAGTTCCCAACCATGCGCCTCGGGTTGGGAGTCGACGGCCTGCGTCGCGAGTCCCATTCCCATCGCGAGAACCAGGACCGCGACCGCAGCGAGGGAGGCGCTTCTCCAACCGCCCTGAATCCGCTCGCTTTCGACCTCGAGACGTGCGAGAACCGCCCGTGCAAGTCCGGGTGGGGGTGCCGAGCGCGCCCGATGGACCTTCCGCATGAAACGAACGTCCGAGGCGCAATCCCGGCAGTGCTCGGTGTGGGCCTCGACCCGCGCTCGCAGCGGAGCGGACAAACCACGGGCCGCGCCCCGTGAAGCGATGTCGAGAATTTCGCCGCACACGTTGGAACCGTCGTTCGACCCCTGATGGTTCATCGTTTCACTCATCATGTTCGAGCCATTCCCTGAGTTTGCGAATCCCGTGGTGGAAATTCACCCGGGCCGCCCCTTCGGTCGACCCTATTGCCACACCGATCTCCCGGAAGCTGAGACCGTCGAACAGCCGCAGCGAAACACTCAACCTCTGCTTCTCAGGCAGCGTGTCCATCTGTCTCCGAATCCGCTCGATTTCCGAGTCCCGGACTGCTTCGTCCTCCGGGCCAAATCCCTCAGCGGCGATCTGAACCACCGTATCGAGACTCTGCTCCTTTCGGCGAAGGCCTTTCCTGTACGCGGCCCTGAACTCGTTTCTGGCGATGGCCAGCAGCCAGGTCCGAAAGGTGGATTCGCCCCGGAACGCCTCCAGTGACCGGAGAGCCTTCACGAAGGTCTCCTGGGCCAGATCTGCCGCCTGATCCTCATCCTGTGTTCTCGAGAGAAGAAACCGATAGATCAGACCTTCGTGGGTCCGTATCAACTCGCCGACGGCGGAGCGGTCCCCATTTCGGGCGCGTCGCAGGAGTTCCTTCTCCTGCGGGTCAGGTCCTCCCTCGTTCGTGTTCAAAGAGATGTCCCGGACGGGGCGTTTGTTAAAGAAGGGGATGAAGCGGATGGCATGGGGGCGGTCCCGGGGTGCGACGGGGACTCACCTTTCCGGTCGATCGCGTTGCTCCACCTGGTCCCTGAAGGAGCGGGAGGGCTTGAAGACCGGCACGTCCCGGGCTGGGACCTCTACCGCCTCGCCGGTGCGCGGGTTCCGGGCGGTCCGCGCCTTTCGACGTCGAAGCTTGAATGTGCCGAAGCCCCTGATTTCGATCGATTCACCCGCTTCGAGCGCCTGCTTGACCGCATTGAGGAACCCGTCGACTACGAGGGCACAATCCTTCTTGGTCACTCCCGGTCCGATTGCGTCGGCGATCTGCTCCACCAGGTCGGCTTTGGTCATTTGCGACACCTGCAGCATGAGAATGTGAGGGGTGATGGGGCTTGCGCCTTTTCCGAACGACGATGCCTATCACGGTAACCCGGCGCGGAAATCGACGTCAAGCAACGGCGGACCCACTCGCGGTTCCGGACTCTTTCGCCTGCATCATCGTGACGAAGCGCTCGAAGAGGTATCGAGAATCATGGGGTCCCGGCGCGGATTCGGGGTGGTACTGAACCGAGAAGACGGGCAGCGACCGGTGCTCGAGGCCCTCCACGGTGCCATCATACAGGTTCCAGTGGGTCACCCTGAGACCCGGCGCCCCCGGGATCGACCCGTCCTTTTCGGCGCGCACGGCGAACCCATGGTTCTGCGACGTGATCTCGACGGTCTCCCGGTCGATCGCCTTGACCGGATGATTTCCCCCATGGTGCCCGAAGGGGAGCTTGTACGTCTCCGCGCCGAAGGCCCGGGCGATCAACTGATGCCCCAGGCAGATCCCGAAGACGGGAATTCCCCGATCGGGGAGCGTCCGGATGGCCTCCGTGGCCACCGCGACAGCCGCGGGATCTCCGGGACCGTTCGAGATGAAGAACCCATCCGGCTGGGCCGCCAGGATCTCCTCGACCCCCACACTCGCGGGCAGCACCGTCACACGGCACCCGAGGGCCGCGAGAAGGCGGGGGGAATGCGCCTTGACCCCGAAGTCGTAGGCGAGGACGTGAAAGCGCTCCTCGCCCTGGGCCGGGATCTCGTAGCCCTCGGCGGTGGAGACTCCGCAGGCCAGGTCGAGCCCTTCCATTTTCGGATGACTCAGGATTCGCTCGAGGACCTCCTGCTCCTCCCTCGAATGAGGGGCGATCGCCCCCCGCATCGCTCCCCGGCTTCGGATATGTCGGGT